>CAYPHL010000014.1:24220-29275 GCA_964410385.1 uncultured Rikenellaceae bacterium
AGGCTCAATGGCGCAAAGGCTCAACGGCACAGGGTCTCAAATCAATAAATCAGTTCGGAGATTTCATTCTTTGCCATATTAATCCGTGATTCAACTCCCGGATCGGAAAGCCGTACTTCACCATGGATCTTTTTATGGAAGAGAACCGAGCATTTTTTTCCGCTAAATAATTCCTGATTTTCAAAAATGTTTAGCATTACTTCTGATTGTTCCCCGGGTTTCTCAAAAATCAGCGCCATTGCCTTGGAGCCTGTCTCGCCGGTGATTACGGAAACTGCATAAATACCTGCTGAAGGTAATAGTTTGGATTCTTCGGTAACCGGCAGACACAAAAATCCCTTCAGAAAGGGGGCATCATGAATTAAGCAGCCTTCCGGGATCCCTATGATAAGGTAATAATGGTCGAGATATGCGTTGGCCCTCTGGATGTAACCCTCACTGATGGCTTTACGTATCTTAGTTGAACTGACAGTTTCGTGCTGAACCTCCTGCTCCGGTATCTCCTCGGCTTCAAAATTATATTTCTGCCTCCAGTTCCAGAGATGTTTATAATCCCCCTCCTGGTTAAAACCGAAATGATGGTTGAATCCGACAACTATAACCCTTGATTTCAAAATTTTGCAAAGGTATTCGCTTACGAACTGTTCACTTGTGACCTTTGAGAACTCTTTTGTAAACTCAACGATAATCAAATTATCCAGTCCGGTTTCTCTTAACAGTTCAAGCTTTTCCTCCTGGGAGTTTATTAATCGCAGATCTTTTCCTGCGGTATCAGGGTAGAGGACTTTCCTCGGATGCGGGTGAAATGTAATGAGCACCGACTCACCTTCACATTTTTCCGCTAACATCCTGAGCCGGTTGAGGATGGTTTTATGACCGATATGTACGCCATCGAACGAACCGGTTGTTACAACCGGGTTCCTTATCCCGTTCACTTCCTCAAATCCTTTGAAAATCCTCATTATCAACAGGTACTACACAGAGTTTTCCTTTACGAAATAAGCAACTTTTTCAATTGAAGTGATCATATCATATTCTTCGAGGAAGACCCACGACGGGACATTAAGGGGTACAGTGGTGAAGTTAAGTATTCCTTTGATTCCGTAACGTACAGCTTCACTGGCTATCTCTCTGGCATAATCGGGAGGTACCGTGATTATCGCAATCCTGATATCCATATCCCTGGTCATTGCTTCCATTTCACTCAGAGGATAGCACCTTACGCCTGAAATTACTTTTCCAATTTTCTGGGGATCAGTATCGAATGATGCCACCAGATTGAGCTTTGATCTTTTGCCCTTGAAATAGCCGGCAACCGCCCTCCCAAGGTTACCTATACCGATAATTGCTACATTCATGCTTGACTCAGAATCAATTATTGATCCTATAGTCTCGATCAGTTCTTTTACATCATAGCCTTTACGTTGTACTGACGAATAGCCAATAAGCATAAGATCGCGCCTTACCTGAACGGCTGTAATGTGCAGGCGGGAAGCAAGATCATGGGAAAAGATAAAATTTTTCTTTTCAGCAAGACAGCCCAGAAGTGTCCTGCGGTACTCACTCAGCCTTTCAACTGTTTTTCCGGGTAACTTCATAATAATTTATCAGATTATGGTTGACGGACCCTTCGGGATCCTGACAGTGAATACAGTACCCAAATCCGGGGTGCTTTCCACGGATATTGTACCGAAATAGAGCTGGACTACTTTTTTTACAATAGACAGACCGAGGCCGCTTCCGGTAATATTCCTGGTTTTCTCATTTTTAATCCTGACGAATTCAGTAAACAGATTTCCAATATCTTCTTTCCTTATGCCGATTCCTGTATCGGTAAAATTAATAACCACCTCATTATCTGATGAATCGATAATTATTTCTGCCTTCCCTCCCACCCTGTTGTATTTTACGGAATTTGATACGAGATTATTGAAGATGATCTCCATATCAGCCGGATCGGCATTTAATATCACATCTGATTTTGTTATCAGATCAAGGCTCACTTCCATTTGTATCGCATACGGCTGAACCGTGACCATTGCATTCCTTGCCACTTCTGCCAGGTCGACAGGACGGATATTTCCCTCCTTCTTTTCGAGTCTTATTTTTGTAAAATCTAGGAGGTCCATTATGAGGTTCCTCATTCCCTGTATCCTTTGCAGTGACCTGTCTATCTGATCGGCATAATCATCAATCCTGTCACCTGCATCTTTTCCCTGCATCATTCTCAGGTACCCTTCAATTGCATTAAGCGGGGCCTTCAGCTCATGAGACAGAACCGAAAGGAACTGGTATCTCACCTGTTTTCCCTCGATAGTGAGGCGGCGGGTAATCCTCCGCAGGTATAACTGCTTGGTTATATTCTCAATACTTGATTTAAGCTCCTGAGGGGTAAATGGTTTGGGGATAAAATCAGTTGCCCCGTCACGTGTTGCCCGGATTGCTACATCAAGCGAAGCATAGGATGTAATCATCGCGACAACAATATCATATTTCTTTGAATGGATGTACTCCAGCACTTCGACACCCTGAATTCCAGGTAATTTATTGTCAAGCAGAATTATATCGGGCTTTTCATTTTCAATTTTTTCTATCCCTTCCTCTCCTGTCGGTGCTTCAATAAGTTCAAAGGAATAATCTTCATCCATGAATGGATAAGTGACATGAAAATCTCTTAGTATCCTTGCGACGCCCGATCTTATGCCTGGCTCATCATCAATGACAAGTACTCTTAAGACTGCCATTTTTCAGATTTTTAATAGTTTCATTATTTCCTGATCGAGCTGCTCCGCCCTTATACCTTTTTCAAGATAACGGTCAGCTCTGATCCATGATCTCTCCTTTTCCGTATCAATACTGAAGGACATTCCCGTCTCGCGCGAGACTGCAGTGGCAAGTATCACCGGAACATCGGGATACTTTTTCCTTATCTTATAACATAATATAAATCCACTGTCGTCACTTTCCATCATCAGATCAAAGATAGCCAGATCGGGCCTGAAACGCGATATAATAGCTTCAGCTTCCGCCTGACTCTCCGCTGTAATTGTTTTATAACCCGCCTTGTTCAGATTGAATACTGTCTGAAAAAGATAATCCGGATCATCATCAGCTACTAGAATTGTGAAATCACTCTTTGGCATATTGTTGTTTTCTTTTTATTGTCATGCGGTCATGCAGTCTTGCAATCCTTCTCCCGAGCTCCCATCACTCCTTCTTCCTTGGCAACACAATCCTGAACCTGGTTCCCGTCGGACCCTTTGCCGGATCTGTATTTGATTCGACTGTGATCTGACCCTTATGCATTTTGACTATTCCGTAGGTTGTAGCCAGACCGAGCCCTGTTCCGTGTCCGAGTCCTTTAGTGGTATAGAATGGCTCAAATATCTTCACCCTGTCCTCTTCCTTTATTCCTGTCCCGGAAT
This sequence comes from uncultured Rikenellaceae bacterium, assembly GCA_964410385.1. Lineage (GTDB taxonomy): Bacteria > Bacteroidota > Bacteroidia > Bacteroidales > VadinHA17 > LD21. The sequence continues at coordinate 27,646 of CAYPHL010000014.1, forward strand.
CTCCGACTATAATTGAGACATCACTGAGAGTATCTTCCAGGAGGATACTTATTTCGCCTCCTCCCGGCATCGCATCGAGTGCATTCTTTATAAGGTTCGACAGAACCTGTATCATCTGTTCGGAATCCAGCATTGCATCAGGATCAGTTGCCTGATCAGCTATCTTAACGGTTACATTCTCGGGTACAATGACACTTTCCAGACTATGTGTCACAAGTTCCTTTATGTTTACAAGCTGATGGTTAACCTGGCTTTTCCTGGCGAAATTGAGCAGTCCTCCTACTATTTTCTTGCATCTGCCAGCCTGTTCCACAATGAGCTTCAGATCCTCCCTGACCGGGTCATCGGGAGTACTTTCATCGAGCAGGATATTGCTGTACATTATTACGATGCCCAGCGGATTATTCAGTTCATGGGCAATACCGGCTGACAGCTGACCCATATGAGCAAGTTTTTCAGACTGTTTCAGAGCCTGCTGCATGGAGCTCAGCTTTTCGTTTGAAAGTGCCAGCTCATTTACCGATTTATGGAGTTTTTCTATAGTATATGGCAGACACATTTCAATCTCGGCCAGCCCTTTCTTGACAGCAGCTGCATGTTCAATACAGGTCTCATAACCGCAGGCTCCGCAATTCAGATGATCTTTTTTTGTAAGCTTACCCATCGATACAAGCACCTCGTTTACATCCTCCTCATCGGGGAGATGGATACGATGGTCATCAGCCCTGTGATATACCGAGAGGTCAAGTTCAGAATATTCATCAATATATGATTTCCAGGTATCCATATCAAAACCTTCCATCTTAAGGTTTGCATATGTACTGACAAGGGCTCGTCTGTTATATTGTCTTCCGTTCTTTGAAAGTCCCGGTCCCATTATGCAACCCTCACAGCATAACAGCTCCATATTCTGTTTCTTGATAAGTCCTGCCTCAAATTCCTTCAGGGCTTCCTGGAAACCGATTCTTCCTTCGGCTGCAATTATATTTCCTGTTATTGCATCATCATTAATATTAGCGGTCTGAAGCAGACCCCTGGTCACAGGGAAGATCGCTCCTCTTCCGCCAACCGGCGGATCAAAATCAGAAGGATGAACATTTTCAGAAGTGATGCCAAGCTGTGCAAGCAATTCCCTGAGCTCTCTGAAAGTTATCGCTTCATCCACATCACTGCTTTCAGCTTTCTTTGCAACGCACGGACCGATAAAAACAATCTTTGTCGATTCCCCATATTTCGCGTGAATGACTCTTGCCATTGCAACCATCGGCGAAACAACCGGTGCAAGCCTGTCGACAAGACCCGGATGGTAATATTTTACATAATTGACAATTGAGGGACAGTCGGAAGTTATAAAATTCTCCCTGCTTTCCTCTACCAGCTTCTTGTATCTGTAAGCAACCAGATCTGCTCCGAAAGATACTTCAGCAATATATTTAAATCCTATTGCCCGTATCATGCCAACAAGCTTTCGGTGATCCGGGATATCGAAAAACTCTGCCGGAAAACTGGGTGCAATGATTGCTGCAACCTGCTTTTCTTCAGAAAGAAGGTTAAGGACCCTGTCGGTAGTACTGAGATAGACCTTGGCTCCCTGGCTGCAGACTTTTGTGCAGTTCCCGCAGGCAATACA
>CAYPHL010000014.1:29375-37935 GCA_964410385.1 uncultured Rikenellaceae bacterium
CATAGTGAGTATGAAATATCTTTTTATCAGCTATTTCACTGTTCTCCCTTATCAGTTTCATGTTCAGATTAATCATAACAGGTGACCTTTCAGGAAGATCTATGGCGCTGTTTTCATCAGCCTGGTAAATCATTCTTATCAGATTCTTCCTGTCATCCTTTTGATTCCTGAAAGGCATTCCTGCTCCATTTATACATCCCCCGGGACAGACCATGACTTCAACAAGATCGTATTTTTTCCCGGTATCAGCCGAGGCTTTAAGCTTTTCAAGTCCTGTCAGTCCGTCGACAACCGCAACAGTGATCTCCTTATCGTCAGTCCTGATTGAAGCTTCTCTGAATGATCCTCCCGAGCGAAGCTTTTTTATGTATTGTTTATCGGGTTCCTTCTTATACCTGACCGAAAAAAGTGATTTGATGACAGTTTCAGCGAGACCTCCTGAGATTTCCGAGAGTGCTGCCGATGAACTATATCCTTCCATAGGAGGATCAGCCTGCTCGGAATCAGTATTTGAAACGTCAATACCATACAGCCTTATAAGTCTTCCCAGTTCCCTTACGGTAAGTACCGAATCTATATCGCTTATTCCTTTCCGCATCATGCCATCACGTCTGGCTTCAAACTTCATTGCCGTACATGGTGTTACAGAAACCGAAAATATCTTTTCGGGTTTTAAACCTGCCTGATCTGCCACAAGGGTTTTAATAAGGGCTCCTGTTATCTGTTGCGGACATTTGACAGTTGAAATTGCGGGAAGGATTTCAGTCAGACTCTGTTCTGCAAATTTTATCCAGGCGGGACATGCTGATATATATAAAGGACTGTCATTACCGCTATCAATTCTTTCAATAAGCTGCCCTGCTATCTCGGAGATAAACAGATCGGTTCCGGTACCGGTAGTGTATACTTTTTCAAATCCTATTTTCCTCAGTACTGAATTAAGTATCCTGTCAAAGTCGCGGTTGTACTTCAATCCGAGTTCTTCAGCAACACCGGCAGGTACTACAGGGGAATACTGAATAACCTTCATGAAATCGGGATTATTGAGATATTCCTGTACTTCAGAAATATTATGTTTTTCATGAAGGGCTCCTGTCGGGCAAACTAAAACACACTGTCCGCAGTTTATACAACTTGAGAAGTTAAAATCACGATCCATGGCCGGACCAACATGGATTCGGCTTCCGCGGTTAATAAAATCGATTGATGTTGCAGTGATAATCTCCTCACAGACTCTTACACATCTTCCGCAGACAATACATTTGGACAATTCCCTGACTATAGCCGGACTTGACTGGTCGAGCCTGGGTTTTATCTTCTTGGCACGGATCCTCCTTTCCCTTATATTAAGCTCCTCAGCAAGACGCTGAAGTTCACAGTTATTGTTTTTATCACAATAAAGACAATCATCAGGGTGATTCGAAAGGAGAAGCTCAACATTTGTCTTTCTTGCCGTTATAACCCTCGGAGAATGTGTTTTTATTTTCATCCATTCCTCGACCGGTTGTGAGCATGCAGTTACAAGGCGGTCACGCCCTTCAACCTCAACAACACACATACGGCAGGCTCCTGTGGGAGTAAAATCCTTCATCCGGCATAGTGTAGGTATAATGATACCATTGCGGTTCAATGCCGATAGTATTGTTTCACCCTTTTCGGCTCTGATCTTCTTATTATTTACCTGGATTGTAAAAAGCATAACTGTTACTTCACCGTTATTGCACTGAACTTACAAATATCATAACATATACCGCAACCAATACATTTTTCCTCAACAATAAAAAATGGCTGGAGCCTGGTTCCGTAAATTGCATTGACCGGGCATTTGGAAGCACAAACTGTACACCCGGTGCATTTATCAACATCAATAGAGAAAGTTCTCAGTCCCCTGCAGACATTTGCCCTGCATTTTCTGTCGAAAATATGTTCTTCAAACTCCTCCCGGAAATTCTTCAGGGCGCTGAGAAACGGGTTCGGTGCTGTCTGACCCAGTCCGCACAGGGAAGTATCCTTCATGACCGATGCTATTGTCTCGAGCTGCATCACACCCTTGAATCGTTCCAGGGTAGTTCCCGAATCGTCATCGGATGGCTTTCTTATAACACTTTGAAGAATCTCCAGCATACGTCCTGTCCCTTCCCGGCAAGGGATACACTTGCCGCAACTTTCATTCCTCATGAATTCCATATAATATCTGACGAGATCTACTATACAGGTATCCTCATCAATAATTACGAATCCACCTGCCCCCATGCCAAGACCCTGTTCTTTCATAGCTTCAAAATCGACTGTCAGGTCGAGATTATCGGGTGTTATAAAAGAACCGGAAGACCCGCCGATCTGTATCCCTTTTAACTTTTTACCATCCCTGATTCCATCGGCAATATCCTCCAGTATGGTTCTGAACGATGTACCCATCTCAACCTCAATCACTCCCGAGAGCCTTCCCTTACCTGCAACGGCGAATATTTTTGTACCCGGACTTTCTGTTGTGCCAAGGGTACGGAACCATTCAGGTCCGTTCTGCATTATTACGGGGACATTCATCAGTGTTTCCACGTTATTAATTACAGTGGGTTTTCCAAACAAACCTGAAGATGTCGGATAAGGTGGTTTAAGCTTAGGCATGCCCCGTTTTCCCTCAAGATTGCTGATAAGAGCTGTTTCTTCGCCGCATACAAAAGCTCCGGGTTCCTTACGGATAACAATATCAAGTTTATATCCGCTTGAAAAAATATTATGCCCTAAGATACCATAATCCCGGGCGCTGTCTATTGCTTTCTGCAGCCTGTTCCGGGCATGTTCGGAACCTCTTCTGAAGAAGACTATTGCATTTGAGGCGCCAATGGCATATGAAGCAATAGCAATTCCCTCGACAAGTCTGTGCGGATCGCTCTCCAGCATTAACCTGTCTGTAAAAGCTCCCGGATCGCTCTCCTTGGCATTACAGACCACATATCTTGAAGATGATGCTGTATTTAAAGCCTGTTTCCATTTCAGTCCGGTCGGATATCCCCCGCCGCTTCTTCCCCTCAGACCGCTTTTTTCAATTATTTCACAAACCTCTTCGTAAGTATAATGTCGAATAGCTTTGATAAAGGCACGGTAACCTCCCCGGGCAATGTATTCATCAATACTTTCCGGATCATAACATCCGCAATTACCGAGTATCACTCTTTTCTGATGAGCAAAAAAAGGCAGTTCCTCCATAAAGGGAATCCCGGGCCAAAGTTCAAAACCGGTACTTCCGTGCTGACCGATAAGGTCATCTTCATTTATATCGTTATGAAATACCCCGTTCAACAACGGTTCAACTTTTTCTTCGGTTATATTTCTGAAAAACAGCTTATTCTTACCGGGCAGCTGTATTGCCAGCATCGGTTCATAGTTTGCCGGTCCTGTACAACCCACCATCACAAGCTCAGCCTTGCTCTCATTCTCAGCAATATATGTACTGACAGCGGCACATGTCCTTTCTGACCCGGCAATTTTACTGCTGGTACCGGAAGACAAGTATATCACCGGTTTATCTGTTTTTTCACGACGGATCTGACTGAGCACCTTCAGGGTCTCCGGCGGCAGGGTGTCCGCCTCGTACAGCAACACTTTACCTGTCAGGTATTTCTTCAAATCTTCCATTTAATCACTTTCTATAATATACCTGAGTTTCTTTAACAATTCGGGTATCTGATCAGGATTAACATGGGTATGGTATTTTCCGTTAACTGTCAGTAATGGTCCGTTTGTACAACCACCCATGCATGTAACGATCTCGTAGCTGTATACCCCGTCCCGCGATGTCTGTCCCGGTGTCAGACCTGTCTCTTCTTTTATTCTGCTTATTACAGATTGTGATCCGTTGAGGAAACAGGAAGTCCCGTTACATATCTTCAGAACGATCTTTCCGGCCGGTACAAAGCGGAACTGATCATAAAATGTAGCAAGACCATAGATCTTTGTTGTACTTAATCCGGTAAAATTTCCCACCTTTACGATTATCTCTTCAGACAGATATCCATACTGATCCTGTATTTCCTGAAGCAGTGGGATCATATCTTCTCTCCTGCCGGCCTTGTATTTTTTTATAATAGATTCTATATCTGTGCTCATCAGGATGCTGTAATAGGTTACACAAATATAATAATATATTGTTAATAAATAAACATTGTTATTTTTTTAACAATAAAATGATCGTGTTGTAGAGACGCCATATATGACGTCTCTACAAATATTATTACGAAAAATATGTTAATTTTGAGGCAGTTGTTTTATAAATAACAGTAACACCATGGCCACTGTGATAGAGATGCAGATATGTCTCGGGAGTTCCTGTTTTTCGAGGGGAAATAAGGATGTTACCATGTTTATAAAGGATTATCTCCGGCAGCATCACCTTGAGGATAAGGTCATATTCAGGGGCGCCCGGTGCATGGGCAAGTGCAGTAACGGGCCGAACCTTTCAATAAATGGTAAGATAACAGAAGGGGTTACCCTGGCCGGAATTGAAAGTATTCTGGATAAGGAATTAGGGAAAATAAAATAAAAGGCGTAAGCGTAAAATGAGTAACAGAAACCCTGTTTTGAAGATAAACGACAGTAAGTGCAGGAACTCCTATTCATGTGTACGTGTCTGTCCTGTAAATGCTATTGAGGTCAGGCCCCAGAAAGATCATCCTTCGATTCTCAACGATAAATGTATAGGATGCGGACTGTGCTATGTTTCCTGTTCACCGCATGCAATTGAATTCCGCGATTCCAGGGAAGAAGTAAAAGCTCTTCTTTCGTCGGGAAGGAAAACGGCGGCCCTGATAGAACCCAGTATAGCAAGTGAGTTTGACGATATCACCGATTACAGGAAATTTGTAACAATGATCCGGTCACTCGGATTCACTTATGTACATGAGGTATCCTTTGGCGTTGACCTTATCGCGGCTCATTATGCAGAACTTTTCAGCAAGGCTGAAGGAAAGTATTATATAACTGCCAACTGTCCTGCCATAGTCAAGCTTATAGAAAAATTCCATCCCGAACTTACTCCCAACCTGGCACCGCTGGTATCTCCGATGATCGCCACAGCTATGGTTGTAAAGGAACTGTATGGCAGTGATATTGCCACTGTTCAGATCGGACCATGTATTGATGCCAAGGACGAGGCTCTTCTTTATAAGTCCGGTCAACTTATAGAGGGTGTTCTGACTTTTATTGAGCTCAGGGAGCTGTTTGAAGAATACGGGATACAGGAAAGGCTGGTAAAAATGTCAGAATTTGATCCCCCGTATGGTTACTGGGGAGCTCTCTACCCGCTTCCTGCAGGTATCATTCAGGCCGGAGGCCTTAAGCGTGACATGGTCTCAAGTAAAGTAATTACCGCATCAGGAAAAGAAGATTGCCTTGAAGCAGTCCACGATTTCGACAAGCATATCGATACGATCCATCATCATTTTAACCTGTTCTTCTGTCATGGCTGCCTCCTCGGCCCCGGAATGGAGGATCATTCCGAAAGGTTCAGGAGACGGGCCCTTGTGAGCAGGTATGCCGAAAAAAGGATATCAACCCTCGACAAGGATCTGTGGCAGCAAAATATGGATAAATGGATGGACCTGGATTTTTCAAGAACATTCACCCCCGACGACCAGAGGATCCCGGAACCTCCTGAGGAAGCTATCAATGAAGTGCTTAAGATCGTAGGAAAAAATAATCCTGCCGAAGAACTGAATTGTGGCGCATGCGGATACATGTCCTGCCGCGAATTTGCAATTACAGTTGCAAAGGGACTTGCAGTTCCCGAAATGTGCCATACATTTAATCTGAGGAACAAACAGGAATATATTGAGACACTCAGACAAACCAACAGGAAGCTTGCAGAAACAAAAAAAGCACTTAAGGAATCGGAGGAACTGGCCCTGAGGGAAAAAGAGATGGCCCAGAGTGCATCCGACATGCTTAACAATATGCTCGAAAAGCTCCCATCAGGCGTGGTAATCGTCGATAATAACCTCAAAATACTCCACTCAAACCAGAGCTTTATAAATATTATCGGTGAGGATGCCCTTGCTATTTCGGAAATAATACCCGGACTGACCGGGGCGGATATCAAGACCCTGATCCCTTTCAATGTTTACAATATGTTCACATATGTTCTAAAGGAAGATGATCCTGTTGTAAGCAAAGATGTACATTTTGAGGATAAGATGCTTAATATTTCAATTTTCCCCATCAAGAAAAACAAAATGTGCGGAGCAATTATCAGGGATCTCTTTTCGCCTGAAGTTCAGGGAGAAGAAGTCACCAACAGGGTCTCTGAAGTTATTGAAAAGAACCTTGAAATGGTTCAGAAGATCGGATTTCTGCTGGGTGAAGGAGCTTCCGAGACTGAGCAGATGCTCAACTCAATTATTGAGTCTTATAAGAAAAGAGGAAGCATAAAAAATATTCGTTAGTATCTGATTTGGAACAGGATTTTTATATAGAGGTCAACAGCCAGCAGCGTAACCACGATGGTGAAAGAATATGCGGTGATGTATTCCTGTACAGATACGTAAAGGAAGAAGACAGAGTCATTGCAGTGTTATCTGACGGTATGGGCAGCGGAGTCAAGGCAAATATTCTTGCGACCCTCACTTCCACAATGGCAATGAACTTCACAAGGGAGCACAAGGAGGTTGACAGGATAGCAGAAATAATCATGAATACGCTTCCTGTCTGCAGCGAAAGGAAAATAGCATATGCTACTTTTACAATTGTCGATATAGAAAGCAGCGGTAAAACCAACATTCTTGAATATGACAATCCTTCGGCCATCATTCTGAGAGGTAACAGGGAGTTTGATCCTGAATGGAAGAAAGTAGTGCTCGATAAAGGCAAGCATGCAGGCAAGATTTTGAAGACATGTACTTTTATCCCTGAAAAGGAAGACCGGATAATCTTTTGTTCCGACGGTGTATCCCAGAGCGGTATGGGCAGCTCGGAATTCCCATTCGGATGGGAGCGTGAAAATATTGTCAGCTATGCCGCCAGACTCGTTACCGGGGAAGCATACGTTTCTGCCAATCTGCTTGCAGCAAAGATTGTCACAATGGCTCATAAAAATGATGCTTTCAAAGCCAGAGACGACATAAGCTGTGCCGTCATATATTTCCGGGAGCCTCGTAAACTGCTTATTTGTACCGGACCACCATATGAAAAGGACAAGGATAAAGAGCTTGCATCAAAAGTGAAAGCCTATGAAGGAAAGGTAATCATTTGCGGAGGAACCACTGCCGATATTATTGCCAGGGAGCTGAACAGAAAGATCATTGATGAACTCATTTTCGAGGATCCGGAACTTCCCCCCGAAAGCTTTATGGAAGGTATCGACCTGGTTACCGAAGGGATCCTGACTCTGCAGAAGGTAAATGAGATATTAAAGACCTTTAACAACAGCGTTCACCTTGGAAAAGGTCCGGCCGATAAGATAGTCAGGCTTCTTATGGAAAGTGATGAGATACATTTTATAATCGGCACACGTATAAATATTGCTCATCAGGATCCGAATCTGCCTGTTGAACTTGAGATCAGGAGGACCGTTGTTAAACGTATTGCCAGGAACCTCGAAGAGAAATGGCTTAAAAAGATAAGCTTTGAATACATTTAATATCAACTTCCCTGACTTATGTATTCCTGGGTTTTCCTGAAAAGATGCGGCTGAATATCAGGATATGTAAGTTCCCCCGGAAGTGAATCCATAATGAGTTTTTCAGCAATTTCAGAATTATCAGGAATGTTGCCAATCCTCGTAACATCAGCAAGAAAAAGCCTGCCGTAACCTTTATGACCTCCCTTCTCAACAGAATAAGTGGCAATACAGCTTAGCTCAAACTCAATTGCTCCTGTCTCCTCCATTACTTCCCTCGATGCAGCTTCCTCAGGGGTCTCTCCTGGTTCAATATGACCACCGCTAATTTCCCAGGTATTCCTCAAACGGTGGCGTACAAAGATCCATTTACCCTTATACCTGGCACTAATTACCGAATAAGTCAGCTTACCATCCGGAATAAAATTTTTATCATAAAAACGTACAACTGTCATCACTGAATCTGTAAAGGTTACTAATGTAGGAATTATCACAATAAATATATTTAAGTATTTTTGAAGCCTGATTTTTTATAATGGCAGCCGTATTAATCTTTGCACTGATTTTTGAGGTTTTGTCCTTCCTGGCGATTAAGGACCACTATTTAAAGCGTTCAGGAGTAATTTCTTACATAAATGCTGCAATTCATTTTTCACTTTCGGTCATCATGTGGGTATATATTTTCAAAGTAATCATTTACAGAGGTTACCCCGATGAGCCTTCACATTTAAATGACAGGTTGATATTTACCGGATTACTCAGTGCAGTACTTATCCCAAGGTCGATATTCAGCACAATTCATTTTACGGGTAAACTGATCAGGAGAAAAAAAGGAGAGCATATCCGCTGGCTGACAAATACAGCAATGATTTGGGCAGCATTTATTTCCCTTGTCTTTTGTTACGGATCAATCTTCGGCAGGTTCAATTTCAGGACTGAAGAGGTAAC
>CAYPHL010000014.1:38035-50153 GCA_964410385.1 uncultured Rikenellaceae bacterium
AACTACGGCAATTTTGCGATCTTAGGTAATCATGACATGGGCACTTACCTGCCCGGTAATTATCAGGAAGAAAAGAGGGCAACACCGGAGCGGATGCGGGATCTGGTCTTAAAATCAGGATATTATGTTCTCAATGATGAAAACACAATAATCAGTATAAGAGGTGTAAAAGTGGCTATAATAGGTGTGAAAACCGCCGGATCTCACCCGGACATCATACACGGTGATCTTAAAAAAGCTTTAGCGGGAACCGATAGCGCCAGCCTTAAGATCCTCTTATGTCACGATCCAAACCAATGGGATGAGGATGTTGTGGGAAAAACCGATATTGATCTGTCACTCGCCGGCCATACTCACGGAATGCAGATGGGAATTATAACAAGGAATTTCAGATGGAGCCCTGCCGCGAGATATTATCCCAGATGGAACGGTCTTTATACAGAGGGAGATCAGCACCTGTACGTGAACCGTGGTCTGGGTGTTCTCGGTGTCCCTTTCAGAATATGGATGCCCCCTGAAATAACAATTATCACATTAAGATCTGTTTATTAATCCGGGACAGAATGACAGTAATCAGTTACAATGTGATCTTTTCCCGGAGACGGTCGATCAGTATAATTGTTCGTCCCGATAAAAGTGTTACTGTAAGGGCGCCCTTAAGAACATCCTTAAAAACAATAGACAGATTTGTCCAGGCAAAATCGGCCTGGATTCAGAAACATCTTATTAACAATCCGGGAATAAAACTGGCAAGCGGTGATAAGGAGCATATAAACGGTGAGATATTCCTGTACCAGGGGAAAGAGTATAAGCTCCAAAAGATTTTATCTTTCGAACCCTTCGTTAAAATTAATGGTGATAATATTGAAGTGGGGCTGGCAGATATCAATGACACCCTTAGAACACGATATCTTCTGAACAGATGGTATATCTTAAAAGCACATAAATATCTGGCTGAAAGATTGAGAGATATGCTCAACAGATACAAAGAATTAAGCTTTGAGCCTTCAGGGCTTATGATCAGGCAGTTAAAGAGCAGGTGGGGCAGCTGTTCGTCAAAAGGGAAGATCACCCTCAATACCGAGCTTATCAAACTGGATCCTGTGCTTATAGATTATGTTATAGTCCACGAGCTTTGCCATCTTAAACACCATAATCATGGTTACGATTTCCATAACCTGCTCGGGGAATTGATTCCTGAATATAAATCGCTACGGAAAGAGCTCAGAAAGTATGTAACGAGATAATTATCTCTGTAAAACCTCTGTGGACCTCTGTGAAATCTCTGTGGATCTCTGTGTAAGTTCTTGGTATTATTTAAATTACACAGAGTTACACAGAGGACACACAGAGTTACACAGAGGGTTAAATCGTATATTCCTGTCCTTGAGACGGGATATTTATGTTCTGAAATCCTGTTTTCTGAAGCTCGGCAGAATAATTCACCTGGGTTTCGTATTCACCGTGGACCAGGAAAGTTCTTTCCACTTCCTTATTATTCTGACATTTAAGAAACCCGATCATTTCGTTATAATCGGCGTGGCCCGAGAATGATTCAATTTTCCTTATCTCCGCATTCACAGGGTATACCGTACCATGGATTGAAACCTCCTTGTTACCGTTGAGGATTCTTGCTCCGAGTGTAGTGGGAGAACAATAACCAACAAAAAGTATTGTGGTGGAAGGATTTGATATATTATTTGCCAGGTGATGTTTAATTCTTCCTGCTTCTGCCATCCCTGATGCTGATATAATTACACAGGGCTTTTTATGATCATTTAGTTTTTTGGAATCTTCCTGTCTGGTGATATAGAAAAGGCTGTTGAATCCAAAGGGATCAGCATCAGTTTTCAGCACTTTCTGAAATTCACTGTTAAACCATTCGGTATTCATACGGAACACCGTTGTTGCATTTACTGCAAGGGGACTGTCGACGAAAATATCTATCCGGGGTAATTTCCCCTGGTTAAAGAAATTATTTAATGAATATACGATCTCCTGGGTACGGCCGACGCTGAAAGAGGGGATAATGAGCTTGCCACCATTGTCGACACATGTCCTGGTAAGTATCTGCAGCAGTTCAGTGTCGGCATGCTCATAGTCCTCATGGAGCCTGTCGCCATAGGTTGATTCAGTTATTAAAATATCAGACTGCGGAAAGGGAACCGGTGAAGGCAGCAACCTGTTTACAGGTCTTCCTATATCGCCTGTATATGCAATTCTTTTAAGCTGCCCGTTTTCCTTTATTTGCAGATTGGCGACACCGCTGCCGAGCATATGTCCGGTATTGGTAAACCTTACTTTTATGTTATCATCTATTCTGAAGTTCATATTACCGGGAATCCCTATAAAATGCTTCATACATTCCGCTGCATCCTCCTGTGTATAAAGGGGAGTTGCAAGAGGAAGACCCTTCTTTGCCCTTCTTTTATTGAATGTCCTGGTATCATGTTCCTGTATAAAGGCTGAATCGGCAAGCATTATTGAGCATAGATCCCTTGTAGCATTTGTACAAATCACTGATCCCCTGAATCCAAAGCGATACATATACGGTATCAGTCCTGAATGATCTATATGAGCATGGGTAAGTATTATATGATCAATTGTTTCAGGATCGAAACCCAGTGTTCTGTTCATCTCGTCAGTCTCCAGTCCTTTTCCCTGGAACATTCCGCAATCGAGGAGAAGCCTCTTGCCTGAATCTGTTGTAATAAGGAATTTGCTGCCGGTAACTTCACGGGCAGCGCCAAGAAATTTTATCTTCATGATTATTTACTGAAAAATTTGTCTAAAGATAATGATTTTAAGGTTCTGCTGAAAAGCATATGGCCAGTGCCCATATACAACTGCACATAAATCAGCGTTTATACAGCAGGAGGTTCTGGTATATAGAAATACCTCAGATCCTTAATCCCAATATTGTAATATCATCGACCTGGTTATGGGTTCCTTTCCAGCTTTCAAATTCATTTTCAAGAATCCTTCGTTGTTCTGCCATCGGCAGATTGTATATTCTGAAAAGAAGATCCTTGAAATTCGCCTTTTTATATTTAACCCCGTCGGGGCCTCCGAACTGGGAAGCAAAACCGTCAGAAAAAAGAAATATAGTATCACCCCTGTTCACATCTATCCTGTGATTTGTGAATGTAGTCTCTTTCCCGTGATGAATGCCAATAGGCATTCTGTCACCCTTATATTCCACGAATTCTCCACCCTGTATAATTACCATAGGATTGAACGCCCCGGAAAACTGTAACTTTTTACGGTCCTTGCTCAGAATACAGAAAGCAATATCCATACCATCGGCCATTTCTCCTGATTTCCCTGTCTGATGGAGTGCTTTTACAATTTTGTTCCGGAGGAGATTCAGTACTTTATTTGCCTGAAGGTTCCGGCTGTTGGCGATGATCTCATGAAGAGTCGATATTCCCATTGAGCTCATAAAGGCTCCCGGGACTCCGTGCCCTGTACAATCTGCAACAGTAAAGAATATCGATTTTTCATCCTCTGCTATCCAGTAAAAATCTCCGCTCACAATATCCCTTGGTTTATATATTATAAAAAAATCTCCGAAGGCTTCCCTGAAATGATCCTCGACAGGAAGTATTGCTTTCTGTATCCTCCCTGCATATTCGATGCTTGAAGTGATCTCCATTTTCTTTGATTCTATTTCGGCAGTCCTCTCCCTGACCTTCTCCTCAAGAAGCTTATTCTTATTGCTCAGCTGTTTCTCTCTTAAATGAACAATAAAAATGACCAGAAGAAGCAGAAGCAGTCCTGCAAGCAGATAGAACCAAACCGTTTTTATGAACGGCGCCGTGATAGTAAATTTTACAGATACGGGATCCCCGACATTACCCCATATATCCATTGCCCTTACCTTCAGCAGATAATCTCCGGGCCTTGTGACGGTCTCAACATAATTTGTCCTGACTGACCATGGCGACCATCCCGACATTACCTTATTTATATTGTACTGATAAAGTGTTGTGTTTTGTTTAAGGTAGCCCGGGGCAACAATACTAAAACTTATTACATTGTCACCCCTGTTGAATTGTACTTCATGAATATCAAACAATGTTCCTCTGCCGTTCGAGATACTTTTGATGACTATATTTGTAAGCGGATCAATAACAGCTGATTTCTTTCTGTCAATTCCGTAAATCCTGTTATTTCCCTCTATGATCCATATATTATCCTCTTCTGTTGTAACTGAAACCACATCGTCGAAAATCTTGAGTAAAGCCAGCTCAGTGCTGTTTATACTTCCGGAAGAAGCATATTCAGTCCATTTTTCATTCACCATAACCAGGTGCCTGTTTGAAAGAGGATAATAAAATTCAGGATTATGGGTTCCGTCCGGTCCCGAAGGATCATAAATTTCAAATCTATCATCACTTCTGTTAAACAGGTACACACCGGCTTCGCTGAACAGAAATACAGAATCACCCTGTAAACCCAGAGTATAACGTTCGGGAAAACTGTTTTTTACAAAATAGGTTTTAAAGTCCCCGGCGCTTATACCCGAAGCCAGCTCAGACCTGTAAACAATATTGTCACCGCCAAGCCAGATATTATGATCCTCATCCTTTATTATTGAGTATACAGGATTCAGGAAAGCCGGAGAGGGGATCTCTGTGATCCATTTTCCGTTTTTCATTATTATTGAAAAAAATCCGTCTGCTGCTGCAACGAAATATGCACTATCTGACGATGTCCAGTTTATATGATTAATATAACGGTCGGGAGTCACAATACCGGCTTTATGATCAGCTATTACGTACAAACCCTTGTTTGTTGCGGCAAGGATCCCATATGGAGTCGACACAAGCTGCCGGCATTTCTCATTTAATCCCTCCACTTTCCTGTACAGGTAATTAACAGATTTCAGAGTAGAGACTTTTTTGCTTGTATACTTTATAGTCTCTGCAGGCCGGGATGGATTCGCTTCCCGTATAACTTCAGGCTGAGAGGCTTTCCTGCCGAATATCCTCATGAAAATATTCTTTTTTGTATTTCCGGTAACCTGAGGTCTCTCTTCCTCATCTTTTTCAGTTTCAGAAATTGCTTTTTCCTTTGTCATAACAAGAATTTCCTTCTCATTATAACTTCTTACCTCTGAAAGGTAGAATACACCTTCGCTGGTAGCCACATAAAGTTCGTCCTTGTATTTAAGGGCTGATGAAAGATTTCCTATCAGACCCGGAAAGATCCTGTAATTGGCAACAGGCAGTTTAAGATCAGCCCTTGTAAGACCATACTCATGGGAAAGCCATAAGCCTCCCATATTGTCTGCTCCGAGGGCATATACCTCATCATCGGGAAGGTCGTTCTGATTATTTATTGTGAACAGGACCTTCCGGTTCGATTTATCGACCACAATCGCTCCTCCCTCCAGGGTAGAGAAAGCATATGAGGAATCACCCAGGGCAATTCCGTCTGAAAGAATATTTTCCTCAAGATAACCCTCATCCTTAACAGTATAATCATAATACTTTATTCCATCGAACAATTTCAGGGAGCTGTTTCCTAATCCTAACAGAACAAGTTTTTTATTATAAGGAAGAGAGAACAGTATCTCAGTTTTTTCAGTAAGATACCCGGTTACCAGCGGAAAAAGCGTATCACTCTCAAGCCTGTACAAACCCTTGTTAAGGACATTTATGAATGTATCTTCCGGAGTAACGAAAATTCCGGAAAATGGATATCCCGGCCTTGAATCCAAACGGAGATCCAGCCTGTTTGTACGAAGATTGAACCTGTTAACCGACTGTTCACTGCAGAACCATGCCGCCAGACCGTCAAAAACTATCCGTGTAATGGCACCGGTAGCGGATGAATCGCTCCAAAGTTGAAAATACAGGTAGGTCCCGGCTCCATCCTTTCCAATGTATCCGAAATTATTCTCGCCTCCTATATAGATCTTCCCGTCGAACGGATTTTTCTGCATTGAATAAGGCAATGTCGGGAGCTTCAGGGTTATCCAATCCACTCCGTCAAATATCAATATACCTTTACGGTTGGCAAAATGCATTACCCGATCATCATTCTGGCAAATAGCCCAGCTTTGATTCTCGATATTTCTGCTTTCCGTATAATGGGTAAGAAGGGGAGATCCCTGCTGTGCATTAACAAATTGAAATATAAATGATACAAAAAAGAGTACCCGGACTTTTCTCATAACAGGACTAAAGGAAGACTTTCACATTAACAGACTGTAAATTTAGCAGAAAAATTCATATCATCCGCCAAAATGAATTAACAGCCAGACTGAAATGTTCAACAGGTAAATACTGAACTGCTGCTGTGGAAATGGGTTCAGGGTTCAGGGTTCAGGGTTGTCGACAAGGGCTATCATAATATCCATGACGTTGGTAAGGGTCGGTCCGGTAAGGATGAGGCCTCCTGCAGACTTAAAGAAATTATATGAATCGAAATTCTTCAGGTATGTTTCAGGATCTGTATTATTTTCCCGGGCCTTCCTGATAGTATCCGAATCAACTACAGCACCTGCTGCATCTGTATTCCCGTCATTCCCGTCGGTTCCGGCTGAAAGAAATGTCGTTCCCGGAATATCCTTAATACGAAAAGCTGTAAAAAGTGCAAGATGCTGGTTTCTTCCGCCTGAACCATACCCACTGACTTTTACAGTTGTTTCTCCTCCGAAGATCAGGCACACAGGTTTTTGAAAATCATTTTCAGCCCGGCGGCTTTTTAACTCATTTATTATATAAGTGCAGGCAGTCTCTGTGTCACCCCTCAGAGAATCAGTGATAATAAACGTCTCAAATCCCCTTATTTCAGCTTCCGTTCGCGCACACTGAAGAGCAGTTTTATTGTTCCCTGCAAAGAAAAGTGCTGATTTTTTAAACACATCAGCTCCAGGTTTCGGCGTTTCGGGATGGAATCCGTTAACACCCTCTCTTAAGTAGCTGACCAGCGTATTGGGCAGCACTTCAGCCAGATTGTACTTTTCAATGACAGCCATTGCATCAGAAAATGTCGAATTATCAGGTACAGCAGGCCCTGATGCAATTATATCCGGAGGATCACCGATAACATCCGAAAGCAGAATGTTTACGAAAGATGCCGGTGCAATGTGTGTTGCCAGCATTCCTCCCTTGACTTTCGAAAGATGTTTTCTTACTGCATTGATTTCGGCAATATCTGCTCCGCATCTGACGAGTATGTCATTGAGATTAGCCATTTCCTCCTGTGACGAATTTTCAGGGTGATCAGCAAGAAGCGAAGATCCTCCACCGGACCAGAGACATATCACAAGGTCATTTTCGCCGGCTGCCCCCGTAATTTTCATGATTTCCTCAGCAGCTTTATAGCTATTTGCATCGGGAACAGGATGACCCGCTTCAGATACAGTTATATATCTGAGATTGCAGGCATGTCCGTATTTTGTGACAACATATCCCTTTGTGATTCTTCCTTTCAGTACAGATTCAAGATAATGGGCCATGGCAGCGCTTGCTTTCCCTGCACCGATTACGTAAACATTTTGTATCTGAGTAAGATCATAACTCCTGTAACCAATCTTCAGCACAGATCCATTTACAGATATCAGATCATATATGAGCTTACCGGGAAGAACCCCTTTTACGCCGGCCAGAAATATCTGCCTGGCAATTTCCTGGTTATTCATACTTTATTCCATTTTGTATTTACATCAGAAAAAGTGATGAGATCCAGACAAATGCAAAAACAACTGTTCCCATTACCATGGTAGAGGTTGAGTAAACTTTCAGATTGGTATTAATATCCAGTCCTGCAAAATTTGAGACAACCCAGAAATAAGAATCATTTGCATGACTGACTATCATCGATCCTGCTCCCATTGACAACATTGTCAGCATACGTCCCCATTCCGAATCCAGTCCCAGTAAATCAAGCATAGGAAGTACAAAGGAGGCTGTCGTGATTATTGCCACTGTCGACGAACCCTGTGCCGTCTTCATGATTAATGCTATAAGAAATGGTACAAATAAACCGATGTTCGTATCCGCCAGAAGCTTCCCCACAGCTTCTCCTACTCCCGTCGATTTAATGACCATTCCGAACATCCCGCCTGCAGCAGTTACAATAAGAATGGGGCCTGCCTTAACTATAGCCTCAGTGAATACCGAGTTAAAAGAATCGATACTCTTCTTCCTGATCAGGAATAAACCAAGCAATACTCCGGTTGCCAGTGCGAATACAGGTTCTCCCGGGAAATAAAATATCTTTGCCATCAGGCTTTCCCCGGTTGTATCGACCAGATTGATTAATGATTTTATAGTGATAAGCAGCAACGGGACAACTATCGGCAGGAATGAAAGAAAGACCGGAGGCAGTTCCTTTTTATCCTGTGAAATATCTGTTCCGGTATCTTCAGCAGGCGGATAGTCCTTTCCCTTAATAATCCATTTTGACCACAGATACGCTGCAAGTGCACCGGGTACGGCAAAAAGTATCCCCAGAAGTATCAGGTTCCCGACATTTACTTCCATAATACCTGCGGCAGCCAGTGCTCCGGGATGCGGGGGGATAAGGCAATGAACCGAATATAATGATGTTGCCAGAACAGTAGCCATAAAAGCAACAGGTAAACGTGATTTCGAGCTGAAGGATTTTGCCAGTCCGCTGAGGATTATAAATCCTGAATCGCAAAAGATGGGAAGCCCGGTAATGAAACCGGTTATAGCCAGAGCCCTCGAACTTTTCTTTTCACCTGTTTTGGAAAGGATGTAGTTTGCAATACTTATTGTCCCTCCGGTACGGTCAAGTATGATCCCGATCATCGCCCCGAATATTATAAGGAAACCGATCGATCCCATAGTATTACCAAATCCCTGTTTGATTGATGTAACAATTGTATCAGCCGGCAGAGTTACAAATGCCAGGAACACAGAAACAAGAAAAAGTGCGACAAAAGCATTCATTTTAAGAGATGAGGTCAGAACGATAATGGCAATAATGCTAACCAGTACCAGGATTGAGACAACTGTAATACTCATATAAGTAATTAATGTAATATCAATGACACTATTTAAAAGTTCAGATGTATCTCGCTTAGTGATTTGACAGCCCTGTCGGAAAAGTAATCACAGGCGGCAAACATCCTCCATTCGCCTCCGTCTTGATTTTTATTCATATTTACAAGAAGAAACTCCTGCTGATCATTCCTGTTGAACAATTCCGAGAAAGAAACTGCACAGCGATATCCGTCAATCCCGGCGAAACACAGCATACCTGTACGAATTTTCTCCGGATTAACCGGGAAGAAATCCCCTATTACTTCTTTTACAAGAAGTCCTGTAAAGGGAGTCGTTGAGTGAATGCCCCTGCCCCTGCCATAAAAGATCACCTCAAATCTCTCCTTCCTTAAATGTCCGGGGATCAGGTCTATCTCCCCCGATTTAAGGCCATTCTCAAGAATCTTTATCACCGGACTGTACATTGGCGACATTCCCCTGTTCATTTTCATAGATAAGGGATATGATTTTACAGTGATTTTCACCGGGCCGGAAATATTTCTGACTGTTATCAGATCATTGGCTGCCACAATTTTACTGTCGGCAGGAAGTTCCCACAGTTCTCTGGTTTTTGAGGGTACTATCCTGGATACATCTGAGGCAATTATAACTTTGTGAAGATTACTGGGATAATAAATATCTCCCCAGCTGAAAACTGTTTTTTCGCCTTTATCATTCTCTATTACCAGAAAAAGGTCGATAACGGAATTATATTCAACCGCGTTTACTTTCTTAATAATCCTTCTGTCAAGTATATCAAAAAGAGAATATCCATCATACCGGAATGCGCCTGTAAATCTGTTACTGCCATTCTTTTCCGGAAGCGCTTCCTTTACAATAACTGATCTTTTATGCAGACTGGTAAAATCTACAGAGCCGGGATTAGCTATCTCGCCATCCACCACCAGCTCTTTCAACGGTAAAGAATAAGTCTCAGATTTATCGTAAAAATTATTCGTCATTTACTAAATCTTAAAACACAAACATAATTCTCTTCTCTCCCCCCTCTCCTTTTCTCCCTCTCTCCTTTTCTCAATCTCGTACCGTCGTACCGTCGCACCATCTCTCAACACCTATCTAAAAAACAAATACGACACCAGAATTGCCGAAACAGCCCCTGTAAAATCGGCGATCAGTGCACAGCCGACTGAGTGACGGGTATTTTTAATACCTACCGATCCGAAATAAACTGCAAGTATATAAAAAGTAGTATCTGTTGAACCCTGCAATGCACACGACATTTTGCCTATAAATGAATCGGCACCAAATGTTTTCATTGCGTCTATCATCAATCCCCTCGAGCCGCTTCCGCTCAGTGGCTTCATCATTGCTACCGGCAGGGCTCCGGTGAATTCCGTATCAAACCCAAGCCATGCAAAGAATTTTGCCATTCCATCCACAAGCAGATCCATTGCGCCTGATGCCCTGAATATCCCGATACCTACAAGGATAGCAACCAGGAAGGGTATGATCTTTACCGCAATACCGAATCCTTCCTTAGCCCCTTCAATAAATGCATCATATACATTTACTTTCTTTATCACTGCAAGCACAATGAACAAGACAATAATTATTATAAGCATAAAATTAGCGGCAAATGTTGAAACGGCAGTGATCTGTTCCTTCGGCAGATTAGTAAAATAAAATACTATACCGGCAACTATTGCAGTAAGGCCGCCCAGATAAGCTATAATAACCTTATTGAAAAGATTTATTCTCTGTACGATGGCAACACTTATCAGTCCGGCCATTGTTGCCACAAATGTCGCTATCATAATCGGAATAAAAACATCCGCCGGATTTGTTGCTCCAAGCTGGGTACGGTAAACAATTATTGTAACAGGTATTATTGTAAGTCCTGAGGCATTAAGCACCAGGAACATTATCTGTGCATTTGATGCGCTTTCCTTATCGGGATTTACCTCCTGCATTTCCTTCATAGCCTTAAGGCCCATGGGTGTAGCAGCATTATCCAGACCAAGCATATTGGCCGAGAAATTAAGCATTATTGATCCGTAAGCCGGATGTCCCTTTGGCAATCCGGGGAACAATCTCTGGAATAATGGACCAAACATCCTCCCCAGTATAGTTACGACTCCGCCCTTCTCTCCCACCTTCATCAAACCCATCCACAGAGCCAGTACTCCGGTAAGACCCAGTGAAATCTCAAAACCGGTTTTGGCACTGTTGAATATTGAGTTTACGAGTTCATTGAATATCTGCGTATTTCCGGCAAAGATCAATTGTCCCAGGGCAACAAGGAACCCGATGAGGAAAAAGGCGATCCAGATATAATTCAATGCCATAATCAGAGTATGTGGTGCTAAGATAAGGATAATACGAGATACAAGAGAAAAGATAAAGGAGAAAAGTTGTTGTGCGGTCGTGCGGTCGTGCAGTCGTGCGGTCGTGAGGTCGTGAGGTCGTGCAGTCATGCAGCCAGATCATGTGAACGGGACTGCAAGACTATAAGACTGCACGACTTGCAAGACTTGCAAGACTAACATTTAATCGATACATTTGTAAGAAACAAAAGAAACGATTATGGCAAGATTCACACGTACCGATGTAATAGTCAGGATGAGAGAAACAGGGATAGTCCCTATATTTTATCATAAAGATATCGAAACATGCAGGAATGTAATCAAGGCAAGCTTTGCAGGCGGACTTAAAGTTTTTGAATTTACGAACAGGGGCGATTTTGCCCATGAGGTTTTCAGTGAGCTTAATAAATGGGCTGAAAAGGAAGTCCCGGAGCTGATAATGGGTGTAGGCTCAGTGGTTGATGCCGGCACAACTTCGTTATATATTCAGCTTGGAGCAAATTTCATAGTTTCTCCCCTGCTTAATGCCGATATGGCAAAGGTCTGTAACCGAAGAAAAATATTATGGACTCCGGGTTGCGGATCGGTTTCAGAAATTAGTTATGCCGAAGAGCTTGGAGCTGATATAATAAAGATCTTCCCCGGGTCATCGGTAGGCGGTCCCGATTTTATCAAATCAGTGAAAGGTCCATGCCCGTGGACAAGCCTCATGCCAACCGGAGGTGTAGAACCTACAATTGAGAACCTTAAATCATGGTTTGATGCAGGTGC
>CAYPHL010000015.1:0-49297 GCA_964410385.1 uncultured Rikenellaceae bacterium
CAATACAGGAATGCCTCAACCCCATGGGTGTCGCAGTGGTCATTGAGGCACAGCACATGTGTATGCAGATAAGAGGTGTGCAGAAACAGAACTCTGTAACAACTACTTCTGCCTTTACAGGTATTTTCCTTTCGAATCTCAATACACGTGAAGAATTTATTCATCTGATTGGTTCCAGATTACACTGATAAAAACATGAAAGCATATGTATTTCCGGGACAGGGAGCACAGTTTCCCGGCATGGGCAGGGATCTGTATGAAAGATCCGCACTGGCAAAGGATTTATTTGAAACTGCAAACGGCATTCTTGGATTCAGGATCACCGACCTGATGTTCAACGGATCCGGGGAATACCTCAGACAAACGAGGGTTACCCAGCCTGCAATTTTCCTTCATTCTGTCATCCTTGCTGCTGTTCTTGGCGATGGTTTCAGACCGGATATGGTTGCAGGCCATTCACTCGGGGAATTCTCAGCCCTTGTTGCAGGCAGATCGCTATCATTTGAGGATGGACTTGCACTTGTTTCCAGAAGAGCTATGGCCATGCAGAAAGCCTGTGAAATGAACCCGTCAACAATGGCTGCAGTGATCGGAACTGATGACAGAATAGTTGAAGAAACCTGTAATGAGATCGGGGAAATAGTAGTTCCGGCTAACTATAACAGTCCCGGACAGATAGTCATTTCAGGATCAAATGAAGGTATCGACAAGGCTATTGAGGCTCTGAAATCAAAAGGTGCAAAAAGAGCAATAAAGCTTCAGGTTGGAGGCGCCTTCCATTCTCCGCTTATGGAACCGGCAAGAGCTGAACTTGAGGAAGCGATCAGAAGTACGAATTTCTTCGTTCCGGTCTGCCCCGTTTACCAGAATGTTGATGCAACTCCTTCTTCAGATCCGGAAAAAATTAAAAGCCGGCTTGTTGCACAACTGACATCACCCGTCAGATGGACTCAGAGTGTGATTAATATGATTGCTGACGGAGCAGACCATTTTACTGAAGTCGGCCCGGGCTCAGTCCTGCAGGGACTGATAAAAAAGATAAATAAAGACGTAGCAACAGAGAGTGCAGTATTCTGAAACCCGCCACTGTGCCCCTGAGCCTCTGCGCCATTGTGCCGTAATACCATAATGCCGTAATGCCGTTGCACCCTTGCGCTCCTACCCCGGCCTCATGATCACTCCCTTATGCCTCTTTCCATCAATCCTTATGTCCAGCGGCTTATCAAACCGTATATGCCTCACAAAACCGTCTTCATAAACAGCAGCTCTCAGATTAAGGTGATCAACATCATAAAAACCTTCATTTATAAATGGATTGATAGTAAAATAACCTACGCCAAAAGACGTGAGATTCTGGAAAAAATGTGTACCCTGACTTGGATCGATGCGGTAATTCTTCAAACCCGACTCAACTATCAGTCTTGCCGCCGAGATCTGAGCCCATTTCACCGGGATGCCCAGCCATGGATCGGTGGAACCCCAGCGTCCGGGACCTATCAGTACATATCCTTTCCCTTCCTTAACAAATGAAGAATTTATATTGTCAATTGTGGTCGCAAGATCACTGTTCTGAGATGCGTTGAACGATTCCGGTTTTACGTATACCAGGTCATAGATTCCTTTGAAAATCCCATGCCCGAGTGCAGATTCGGATAAAAGGATTGTCTCATGGTTCTGAACATTTTCAAGATTTATATTAAAGGTTTCATCTGAATGGACAATCGGCCGTAACTGAAGGAAATTGAATATCTTAGGTGTACCTGCCGGAGTCTCCAGATTACATGCAAACTCTATTTCGATCGGATTGTTCATTTCCCTCTGCCCCAGATCGAGCAGTGTTGTAAGTATCTCGGCAAGCGGAAAGAGATTATGCTGTAAAATTCCTGCAAAAGTGATGACACGCTTACCCTGCCCCATTATACCATCCCTCAGGATATTGTTTGTATGATCATATGTGGAGGCAAGGTATCTCATTGCATTGTCGTTACCTGCATCTTTTATATCAATCCGCGGGATATTTATACCGTCATCGGTTGAAGGAACGAAGCTGTTTATATTGAGATCCAGAGCACGGAAAATTTTCTGTGTATCACGAAGGGCAGCTTCGGGCGAAGAAAGCTGTAATATTTTCTTCGGCATCTTCGGACAGAAACGCAATGACAACCCTCCCTCCACTATCAGCTTGCCAAGCCCGAATGCAACATTGGCAATTCCGTCTTCAGCTTTCTCCGAACCTATCGGGTAATAATTTATCGACCTTGCAACACCTGAAAACGTCGGGTAAAAAATATCTCCATGCCTGCTGCCACATACCTCCTGAAGCACAATACCCATTTTTTCCTCGTCAATCACATTGCTCGTGGCAGTCATATAAGCTTTGCTGACCTTGTAAAAAACAGAGGCATAAACCTCTTTTATTGCATCAGATAAAGCTTTAACCATTAATTTATTATCAGCCAGCCTCGGGATCATGTAAGTTGAATATACTCCAGCAAAAGGCTGATAATGTGAATCTTCAAGTTTACTGGACGATCTGACGGCAATCGGATGATTACGCGATACTGCCAGATAAGCATAAAAGTCCTGGTAGACATGTCCGGGCAGCTCTGCAGCCAGGAATTTTTCAAGAATTTCATTATCGGAAACGTCGGAAAGTGCAACGGAGTACAGGTTGTTATGGTCCATGAACTCGTCAAAGATGTCAGTGCTCAAAACAACCGTACGGGGAATTGTTATCAGTACATCAGGGAACTTGTTGAAGAGCTTATTATTCTTTATTATCCTGTTAATGAAAGCAAGTCCTCTGGCCTTACCTCCTATTGATCCCTCACCGATGCGAGAGAATATCTGGTATTCATCGAAACTCGATTTATCGAACTTGGCTATTATACCTCTTCCCTTACCAAGACGGAAGCTTGAAATTGCAACATACAGGAACCTTCGCATTTCGTCAACCGATGGAAAATCCTCCTTGCTAATATATTTAAACATCTGGGCTACCGGAAAAAGCGCCCTTGCATTCAGCCATTTCGAAAAATGATTCCTTGTTGCATGATATTCAAGCACATTATCGGGAATCGTAAGCAGTTTCTGCTGAAGGCTCTGAAGATCCGTTGCGATGGCAATAGGTTCGAGCGTGACAGGATTCCTGAAAACAAAAGGTCCGAATGCAAGGTTCTGAATAATGAAGTTCCTAAGTTCGAGCGAAAGGGTTTTTGAATATTTGTAAATGAATCCTGCACCCATCTCCTCAGCTCTTTTCTTATGATCAAGGTTTGAAGACTGAAGCAGGAATGGCACCTTGTCGTCATCAGCCATTACAACCTTGCAGAGTTCAATGCCTGCATTCTCGTCCTGAACGTTATCCCGTTTATAACTGATATCTGAAATGACCCCGAGTACGTTGTATTTATATTTCCGGTAAAGGACGAGGGCGTCATTGAAATTATTTGCCAGAAGTATTTTTGGCCGTCCCCGCATCTTAAGCATGCGCTGATGCTCATTAAGCGCTTCCCTCTGAAAATCGAGCGACTGAAGGAGGACAATACGGTAAATATTTGGCAGGTATGAGGAAATATATCTTATTGAGTTCTCAATCAGAATTATTGCCTGCACACCGATATTTTCGATATCATGTTCGGCATTCATCTTATCCTCAATAAGCTTGATAATAGCCAGTATGAGTGATGCATCTCCAAGCCAGCAGAACACATAATCTATTGCACTCAGATCCTCGCCCTCGAGCCGGAGCGATACTTCCCTCGAGAAATATGTAAGTACGACAATGGGAATGTTCTCATATTCATTTTTGATCTTCTTGGCAAGGGCAAATACATCAGTCCCCTTTACACTCACCATCGAAATAATAAGATCAATATTCCCATCCTTCAGGATCCTGAAGGCATCATCCGCATTATCTGTCTGTACGAAAACAGGAGGATAGCGAAGGTTCAGAGAAACATATTCATTGAAAATCTGTTCATCTATCCTTCCGTCTTCCTCCAGCATGTAATTATCATAATTACTGCATATCATCAACACCCTGTGAATCCGTTTCTGCATGAGCAGGTCAAAGGGAGTATCGGTGAAGTCATATTTCTGGAGGTCCAGTATTCCTTTGACGATTGACATAAGCCTTCTTTTGTTACCTGTTAATAGTGATGACTGCAATTCCTTTCTTACCATCCATTCGCACAAGGAGCGGTTTCTCGAACCTGATATGTCTGAAGAAGTCCCCCTGACTGACCAGCTCCTGCCCTTTCAGTTTCTCCCAGTCTACCTTTCCTTCCTCAAGTCCTTCATTAACCGAGAAATATCCGACATTCATTGCGGTTACATTATGAAAGAAATGAGAGCCAAGTGATGCGTCGAGGTAAAAATCACGCAGGCCAACCTCAACAATAACCCTGGCATGTGATATCTGAGGCCATACAACAGGTATTCCAAGGAACCTGTCCCTTGTACCCCAGCGCCCCGGCCCTATGAGTATATAGCTTCTGTTCTCGGCAGCCATAGTATCATTGATCCTTTCAACCTCGTCAGCCATTTCAACAGTGCGCAGATTGTCAAACTTCTCCGGCTCAACATAAACAACATCCGTAATATTGTTCAGAATGCCGTTTCCCATACTTTTTTCGGCTTTCAGGAGAATATCGTCATTGTTAATACCTGTCAGATCAATATCATAGCCAGCAGTACTCCCGGTAAGAGGCTTGATCTGAAGAAGATAGAAAGTTGCGTTGCCATCCTTGTCTTTTGTAAGATCGACTGCAAACTCTATCTCCGAAGGATTTCCGATGGCTTCCTCAACCACCTCGAGTATTGTGTTAAGGGTGGAAGCCAGAGGTATATAATCATATTTCAGGATATCGGCAAAATTGATGACCCTGGGGCCTGATGCATCAAGCCCGGGAACAATGGTATCATTGTCGATGTTAAGTACTGAAGCCGTATGATTCAGGGTACCATGTTTTTCAGCCTCACTGATATCAAGATTTATCAATCCTGCTTTCTCACCCTCCAGCAGGTTGATCTCCTTCCTGCTCATATCAACAGCATAAAAGCTGACCTGAGAATTCTTGTAAAGATCGTGATGTGAAATTATATCCATATTCGGGTAAACAGGCGAGAATCTGAAAGCTCTCTCACCTTCTGCCACATAATGGCCCATTCCGACAGCAACAACCGCCACTCCATCCTCAGGTTTCATATGAGAGACCGGATAAAAATTATACGACTGGGCAGTACCGCTTATATGCGGATAATAAGCATCATCAAATCTGTTACCTGCAACTTCCTGAATAACAACGGCCATTTTTTCGAGCTCTATCTTATAATTTATTGCCTCGAAATAGGTCCTTGCGCTCTTTGAATATATCGATGAGAACACAAGTTTAATGGCACCTGCAAGCTGTTTCAGCCTCACTTCAAATTCAGGGTGATTGTTCGGGAGGATATAGGTATCGAAAATTCCTGAGAAAGGCTGGCTCAGGGAATCTTCAAAAAGACTTGAGGATCTGACAGCAAGTGGCTTGTTAATGTGCCTCAGGAAAATCCTCAGCTCCTTTTCAAGAGTATAGCTGAGGCTGCCCTCAATGAAGAGCTTCTGAAGGATCGGATAATCTTTTATTTCTTTGATCTTATCCCAGAAATGATTACGCTCCATGAACATATCAAATTCATCGGTTCCGATGATGGCAGTTATTGGAGTTTTAACATTTATTCCCGGCAGAAGTCTTCCGAGCTCAAAGCTGTAGATAAGGGTATTTATGAATGCCAGACCCCTTCCCTTTCCCCCGAGTGATCCGCTCGACAGACTCACAACATTCGACTCATCGGTAAGTGCAGATTCCTCGAAATTTACAACCCTCCCCTTGTTCTGTTCACGCCGTCTTTTCCTTATAAGATCCAGAAGATATTCCCTCAGTTCCTTTATGCTCTTAAAATCCGAAACCTTTATCGGATTTATCTGCCAGGCGATCTTTACTTCCCCCCTGGCCATAAGCCATTGCGAAAAATGATTACCCAGTGCATGATATTCCAGCGAATCTTCGGGAATGGTCTCCAGATAGGCTTCAAATTCCTTCATCGACTTTGCAACTGCAATCTGGCGCCCCTTATCGTCCCTGTAAACAAAATGACCGAATCCCAGATAATAATTTATGAAGGATTTCAGATCCTGCATAAGTCCTTCCGAGTTCTTGTTAATGAAATTCGATTTGATAGAATAGGCATACCTGGCGTTTTCCGGATCAGATGACTGGATCACTGTCGGAAGTTTGGGCAACCTGGCTTTCACATACTGAATCAGTTCATATCCCGCACTATCGTGAAATTTCCCGTTTCGCGGGAAACGGATATCAGAAATAACACACAACAGATTATTCTCATATTTGTCGAAAATTGTAATAGCATCCTCCCAGCTGAGCGCCAGCAGTATTTTTGGCCTTGTTTTGAGCTTTAATACTTTATACAGTTCGTCGGTCGAAACATCCTCGATAAGGTTCCTTGTCTGCTCCATCACCAGGGTATAGAGCATTGGCAGATAACTGGAATAATATTCTGCCGAATCCTCAACCAGGAGGATCACACCGGTAAGCCCTCTCTTTGTATCATTATCAACATTTACACGGTCCTCGAGCAGATTGACCATAGCGAAGAATACTTTCGATTCCCCTGTCCATACGAAATAATTATCTATCGGTACTCCTACAGCTTTCTGCTTCCTTATATATTCAACATCCTCGGGATAATTAAGAAGAAGGTAGACCGGCATATAGGGGTACTTATACTTAATATTCCTGCACAGTTTTACCGGCATTTCCTTATCGAGGCCGACCATTATTATGACCATATCATAGTGGCGTGCTTTCAGGCGGTTAAAAGCTTCTTCCTCACCCGATACCCCGGTCAGCCTTGGAAGGCTTGTAAGGCTCATCTGGTGGTATTCGCCAAGCATATGGTCGACAAAACGGCCTTCTCCCTCTATTGAATAAGCATCATAAAGGTTTGCCACGAGAAGGATCTCCTTTACCTTAAAAGGCTGAAGGTCATGAAAAACATCACGCTCTGCATTATGGCGTTCAAGGAACTTTTGCAGCAACTGCCTCGACGACAGAAAATGGGCATCCTCAACATCTTCTCCCGGCAGGGTCCTGCCAAGAATTATATCCCTGGCCTTGGTACTGTTTATAAAACCAGTGATCAGATTGGCGATATTAAGGATCAGGTCCCTCTCTTCCTTCAGAAAAGGTCCTTCATATTCATCCCTGAACTC
This sequence comes from uncultured Rikenellaceae bacterium, assembly GCA_964410385.1. GTDB lineage: Bacteria > Bacteroidota > Bacteroidia > Bacteroidales > VadinHA17 > LD21. The sequence continues at coordinate 7,277 of CAYPHL010000015.1, forward strand.
TTCCGTATAATAAACCTGAACTATCCCTTTATCATCATCAATTGTATTGAATTCCTGTTCCATCTTCCACATGGATTCCCTGAATCCCGGAGTCTCGAACTGTTTATCGCGGTAAATGATCCTCGCTTCGGTATATTTGGGATACTGCCAGGCTGCCGGCAGGAGCAGGACAATACGCTGAAGTGTCTCCTCAATGGGTTTGCATTCCTTAAGTATATAGGTGGTCTGGTTAATACAACCAAGCTCCTTAAGCCTTTCATGCTGTTCGTGGAGCAAACGGTGATATTCCGGGCTGATCTGATTTTTATCTTCCATGTGGCAGTTTAAGGGGAATCCAGGTTTAAAATTACTAAAATTCCCTTTAACCACGCAGGTAACGGCGCTATACCTTCAGCTATTTTACTTTCCAGGTCGATCCGCTGTGAAGGAGATCATTACAGGATTTAATCTTTGATTCTTTCCGGATTTTGTTAATCTGTTCCGCCAGATCATTGTCATATGTATTGCCTTCGACCGATCTTATCACACCCAGGGCAACAGGGTACTGGGGATACCTCATATTTGCCAGCATGTAATGTATTCCGGGATTAGGTTCTGTTGAGTCATGTACAAGAATATCCTTACGCGTAATACCGTTCTCCCCTATCTTTACGACTTTAAGTTTCAGACCTTCAAGTATCAGTCCCTTGTCATTATCTTTCCCGAAGATCATCGGTTCACCATGCTTCAGGGTGATGGTCCTGTCTTCCCTGATGTCTTTATTTGTGACTGTATCGTGTATACCGTCGTTGAATATAACACAGTTCTGAAGTACTTCGATAACCGAGGTTCCTTTATGCTTTGCAGCCTGTATGTAGATTTGGGTTGAAAGTGTTACGTTGGCATCAACAGTCCTGGCAAAAAACCTTCCCTTAGCTCCTACTACAAGCTCCCCGACTGAAAATGGCTCTTCAATTGTACCAAAAGGTGATGTTTTTGTAACCAGACCTTTTTCGGAAGTGGGAGAATATTGCCCTTTTGTAAGACCATAGATCTCGTTATTGAACAGAATTATATTTACATCTATATTGCGGCGGACAGTATGAATGAAATGGTTACCTCCTATTGCCAGGGCATCGCCATCACCTGTTATCTGCCATACCGATAGTTCCGGATTGGCTGTTTTAACTCCGGTAGCTATTGCAGATGCCCGGCCATGAATGCCGTGGAACCCGTAAGTATTCATATAATAGGGAAATCTTGAGGAGCAGCCAATGCCTGAAATGAATACGAATTTTTCCCTGGGTATTCCAAGTTCGGAAAGAGCTTTCTGAACAGCATTCAGAACGGCATGATCACCGCATCCGGGGCACCATCTTACTTCCTGATCGCTTTTAAAGTCTTTGGGTGTATACTGATAAGTTTGAAGTTCAGTCATATTAATTCCCCTCCAGAATTTTAATACATTTTTCTTTTATTTCAACTGTTGTGAAAGGCATTCCCTTGACCTTGTTTATCTGTTCATACCTGAACCCGGGAAATACTGAACGGAGGTATGCGGCAAACTGACCAAGGTTCAGTTCGGCCACGGCAATTTTTTTGAACCTGCTGAGAACACTTTCGGTATTCCCTGGCAGGGGATTAATATAATTGAAATTGACAAAGCTTACCTTATAACCTTCATTTTGTAATTCCTTTACAGCAGTTATAAGGTATCCGCGTGATCCTCCCCATCCTGCCAGGAGCAGATCTCCGGAATCTTCACCGACAATTTTTATGTCGGGGATCTTTCCGGCAACCCTGGCTACTTTCTCAGCTCTGAAGTTCACCATCAGCTCATGATTATCCGGGAGGTATGATACGGTACCTTTAACAGTTTTTTCAAGGCCCCCGATGCGATGCTCTAGTCCCGGGGTCCCAGGTATTGCCCAGAAACGTGCAAGAGTATCGCAATTCCGTTTATAGGGATGGAAGGGTATCTCGCTAGTATCTGCAAACTGCGGGGTAATATCAGGAAGATCCTTCATATCGGGTATTCTCCATGGTTCTGATCCGTTTGCCAGGTATCCGTCTGTAAGGAGGATGACCGGTGTCATATGTTCAAGAGCAATTCTTGCCGCCTCATAAGCATATTTAAAGCAATCGGCAGGTGTGCTTGCCGCCAGTACCACAACGGGGCTTTCCCCGTTACGGCCGTAAAGAGCCTGTAAGAGGTCTGCCTGTTCTGTTTTTGTCGGCAACCCGGTAGAAGGGCCTCCACGCTGAACATCCACGATTACTATAGGGAGTTCTGCCATTACAGCAAGCCCTATGGCTTCCGATTTGAGTGCGAGACCGGGGCCGGAAGTGGTTGTAATTGCAAGGTTACCGGCAAAGCTTGCTCCGAGAGCAGAACAGATACCGGCGATCTCGTCTTCAGCCTGGAAGCTTTTAACTCCGAGATCTTTCCGGGCTGCCAGCTCTTCGAGAATGCCGGTAGCAGGAGTTATAGGGTATGATCCGATGAAGATATTCAGGCCTGCTTTTTCTGCAGCCGCAAGGAAACCCCACGCAGTGGCAGTGTTCCCGTTTATATTTCTGTATGTTCCCGGCGCAATCTGGGCCGGCTGGATCTTTATTACCGGTGTTAGGGCTTCAATAGTTTCGGCATAATAATAACCTGCTCTTAAGGCAACTTTATTTGCCTCGGCAATTTCAGGTTTCTGGGCAAACTTCTTATCGAAGAACTGTTCTGTGTATTTCAGTTTCCTGTCAAAGAGCCAGTATACCATACCCAGTGCGAACATGTTTTTTGTTCTCAGGACTGACTTTGGATCGAGCCCGAAATTCTTAAGAGCCTCTTTTACCATTGAAGTAATAGGGGCGGCAATTATATTGTATGTTTCAAGCTTTTCTTCTGCGACCGGATCGCCCGAATAACCAGCTTTTTCAAGGTTTTTCTCCGTGAAGTTATCCTTGTCATAGATGATAGTCCCCCCCTGCTTAACCATTGCTGCATTTGCCTTGATGGCTGCAGGATTCATAGCTACAAGCACATCGGCATAATCCCCGGGAGTTTCTATTTCCGAATGTCCAAGATGTACCTGAAATCCTGATACACCACCTACGGTACCCTGAGGAGCCCTGATCTCTGCAGGATAATCAGGGAATGTTGTTAAATCGTTCCCATAAAGGGCTGCAGTATCGGAAAACAGGGTTCCCGTCAGCTGCATCCCGTCACCGGAATCACCGGAAAAACGGATAACAACTTCTTCTTTTGAAACAACTCTCGTATTCTTACCCATGTCAACCTTTCGTTTTGCTGAAATATCAGGTATAGGAAATAAATGCTTAATTTATACAAATTTAGCTATAAAACTTCGAAGAAAATATAATATAAGGGAATTGTGTATGATATTGGTCATATTCAGTAACCATGAACGAACAGGAAAAGATCACCCGGAATCTTATTGCCAGATATCTGCTTTTTTCAGATTGATCTCTCCCTCAAAGAACATCCTGGCGATCTTTTCAAAATAAGTCGTATAATCAGACACATAAAACTGGTCCTTAACTTTTCCCGAGTCATTAAGAAGGTTATTCTTCTCAAGAATATCCCTCAGAATAACAGAAACCAGTCTTCCAGAGTCAATCACTTCAATATTGAAGTTAAATATTTTGCTGATCTGGTTTCTGATGATCGGATAGTGGGTGCAACCCAGTATCAATGCCTGTATCTCCTGAAGCGAATCATCCGAGAGGTATGTACGGAGGATCGCATTGCTTATATCGTCAAAAATAAATCCTTCTTCTATCATGGGTACAAGCAAAGGCGTAGCCAGGGATATTACACTGGTTCCCGGCGATTTTATCCTGATCTTGTTTTCGTAGGTTCCTGAGCTGATGGTCCTCTTGGTACCAATCACACCCACCCTCGAGTAATCCCTGGTTCCAAGGTATTCAACCACAGGATCGATTACATCCATAAGTATGGTTCTGGAACCGTACTCCTCCCTGAGGGTTTCATATGCTGATGCTGATGCTGAATTGCAGGCTACCAGAACCACTTTTGCACCCTGGTCGAGCAGGAACTCGGTTATCTTACGGGAATAGTTCTTTATCGACTCAGCTGATTTATCACCATAAGGAAGATGTGCCGTATCACCGAAATAGATAAGACTCTCTCCCGGAAGGACCTGCTTTATAGCCTGTGCAACGGTAAGACCACCGACTCCTGAATCAAAAAGACCGATTGGCTGCTTATTCACAATACAGTATATTAAAAAAATGACCATCCGCCAGCCGGCAGATGGTCATCGATTATTCATAGTAATTTATTTGATACCCAGCTTGGATTTGGCCAGTGCCATGATATTGGTACTTTTGGTCTCATCGAAATAAAGAAGCGACCCTTTTGCAATATCAAAGACATACAGGAAACCATTTTCCTTGCCTACATCCTTGATAGCTTTGTCAACCTTATTATATATAGGCTGAAATAATTCAACCTGCTTATTCTGTAATTGCTCCTGTGCATTAACCTGGAACTCCTGAATTCTTCTGTTCAGGTCAACAAGTTCCTGTTCCTTGGACTGCCTTACAATTTCTGTATAGTTCTTGCTTTCCTTATTAAATGCATCGCTTTTATTATTGAGTTCAACCGACATCAGCTCCAGGTTGTTTACCAGTTCCTGGCGGAATTTTTCAAGGTTGGCATTTGCAGTATCAAACTCAGGTAATGCTCTGATCAGCTCGTCACTGTTAATATGACCAAACTTTAAATTCTGGGCCTGCCCTGCAGAAACCATAATGAGAACAAGAGCTGCTATTCCAAATATTCTTTTCATTATAAGTTGTTTATTAATATTAAATTATGCAAAAGTAGTTATTTAATTCTTAAAACCTAATTTTTCGAGAACCTGATCACTGATATCGAATTTCGGATTTGCAAAAAGGATATTCCCGCCTGCCGCTGAATCAAAAATAACTGCATAACTCCCTTCAACAGCTATATCCTTGATTGCTTTAAGTATCTCATCCTGGATCGGTTTAACAAGCTCCTCCCTCTTTTTGAAAAGGTCACCTTCCATCCCGAAATACTTATTCTGAAGCTCTTTCATCTCCTTCTCTTTATTTATTATTGCCTCCTCCCTCTTTACTTTCATGTCCTGTGAAAGAAGCGGCGCCTCGTTCTGATATGATTTGTACATCTGCTCAACAACTGCATAACCGTCGGCAACCTCTTTTTCCCATTGCTTTGAGAGATTATCGAGCTGTTCCTGTGCCGTTGTAAATGCAGGAATATTCTTCCTTATGTACTCGGTATCGACAAATGCATATTTCTGTGCAACAGCCATGGCTGATGACAGAACCATTAATCCTATTATAAAACTAATTTTTCTCATGATTCTAATTTTTAACCTGTTAAAACTGCTGACCTATAACAAAATGAAATTGTGATTTATTTGCGTTATTAAACCTTGTCGGATCCGGTACATTATCAAAGCCGTAACCCCAGTCTATTCCAAGAAGTCCGAACATCGGAAGGTTGGCTCTCAGTCCGATACCCGCAGACCGGTTCATCCGGAAGGGATTATATTCACTGAGCTTGTTCCAGGCTCTTCCCGATTCAAGGAATGCCAGACCGTAAATGGTAGCCTGCTGATTAAGTGAAATCGGGTAGCGTACCTCGAATGTTATCTTTGAATAAACGTTCCCTGACGGTGCACCGTTGGCAGCTGTGGGAGTGAGTGATCCGTTTGTATATCCCCTGAGGGCTATTATTTCACGCCCGTAAAAACTGTAACCTGTCATACCGTCGCCTCCGACATAGAAGTTCTCAAACGGAGATGGTCCGATGGCATTGTTGTAATGACCGAGGTAGCCGAATGCAAACCGAGCACTGAGAACAAGCTTATCATCTTTTGTAAGAGGAAAATAGTTCTCCGACTTGAATATCCATTTATGGAATTCTATCCATTTGTATTTCTCTTCATCAGGTGCTCCCGTCATATCCTTCCCTGAAATAAATGTGTAGGGAGGTGTCGCCTGCAACGACAGAGTATATGACGATCCCTTCCTAGGATAAATAATATTCGGTCCTACAGAAAACCTCTGTAGCTTGGCCATCAGACTTATCAATGTCGATTCACCATTTTCAAAGAGGAACTGATAATAGCTGTAATTATTAAGATTGTATTTCTGATAACTCAGTTCACCATAAACTGAGAAATAATCATCCGGCCATTCAAGTCTTTTCCCGAGGCCGATGGAAGCGCCATCAATAAGCATGGACTGCCGGCCATCTTCTCCTTTTTTCTTTCCATTTGTCATAAGGGACCGGTAAAGGGAAACTGAGAAAGAATTAGCCCGCTTGCCCCCAAGCCATGGTTCCATAAAAGAAACTGTATATGACTGGTATATCCTTCCGTTGGACTGAGCTCTGATGCTCAGCGACTGGCCGTCACCCGAGGGATAAGGTCTCCAATCCTTCAGGTTGAAGAAATTCTTCATCGCGAAGTTGTTAAACCTCACTCCGACAGTCCCGACAAGCATGCCGGCGCCCCATCCTCCGGATATTTCAAACTGGTCGTTGGCTTTTTCTTCAAGCTTATATAAAAGGTCAACAGTACCATTTGGCGGATCGGGCATTGGTGTGGGATTGATTTTTTCCGGATCAAAATGGCCAAGAACACCAAGTTGCCGTATTGACCTGAGAATAAGATCCTTACTGAACAGGTCCCCGGGAAGGGTATATAATTCCCGCCGTGCCACATGCTCATTTGTCCTGGTATTCCCTGCTATTATAACATTATTTACATAAGCCTGATCCCCTTCAAAGATCCTTACCTCCAGGTCAACCGAATCACCCTCAACCTTTGATTCGACAGGCGTAAGCTGTGAGAACAGATAACCATAATCAAGGTAAAGATTACTTACTGCGTCTTCAGCACCGCCGGTTCCTTTAAGCCTGTCAAGAATAAGCGATTGATTATAAACCGAACCTTTTTTAACATTGAAAACCCTGTCAAGGTCTTCCTTCCTGTAAACACTGTTCCCTACCCAGTCGACCTTTCTGAGAAAATACTGATCACCTTCATCAACCTTGATCAAAAGCCCCACCCGGTCTTCAGATATGTTATATAATGAGTCGGATAAAATTGTGAAATCCTTAAACCCGTTATCATTATAGAAGGTAATCAGTTTTTCTTTGTCTTCATCATACTTCTCACCTATATATTTCGAGGGTTTAAAGAAATTCAGGTTTTTCTGCTTGGTCCCTTTCATCTGGCGGCGAAGCTTTTTATCCTCAAAGCTTTCATTCCCTATGAAGGTTATATCACCGATCTTTACTCTCTCTTTTTTATCAATATTGATACTCAGAATAACATTATTTGGCTGGTCGGGATCATCTTTCTGAACAAAATCTACAGTTGTATTGAAGAAGCCTTTTTCAATATAATGATCCCTGATAATTTTCCTTGTATTATCAAGTATATATGAAGTGATCTGAGATCCGACCGGCAGATTTATTTTTTCAGTTATATCCTGACTTTCAGATTGTCTTATGCCATAGAATTTTATTGATGACACACGCGGACGTTCCTGGAGCAGAATATCGAGGAACACTGTATCCGATTTCATTGATTGTATGGATATTCTGACATCCGAAAATAATCCCTGCGACCATAATCTCTGAACAGCATTTTTAATAGCTTCCCCGGGTATTGTGATAGTTTGCCCCATTCTCAGTCCCGAGAGTCCTATTATTGCATTTAAATCGAGATACCTGACACCTGATACAGAAACTCCTCCGATAACAAAATCATCCTCATCTGTATAATCAAATATTTCCTGTTTCTCCTGGGCATTTATGGTCATGCTGAACACAGCCAGAACAAGCACTGCAAAGATCAGGTTAAGTTCCTTGAATTTCATCCTTTCGTTATTTTTCCAAAATCTGTTCACTCGTTTTTCCAAATCGTCTTACTCTGTTCTGGAAGTCAACAATTGCACCATACAGATCTTCCTTACCAAAATCAGGCCAAAGTATATCTGTGAAATATAATTCCGTATAAGCCAGCTGCCAGAGGAGGAAATTACTTATTCTCAACTCCCCGCTGGTTCTGATCATCAGGTCGGGGTCAGGAATACCGGTTGTTGTAAGTCTATTTTCAATCTCTTCCTCACAGATCGCCTCCCTGTCAATCATTCCTGCATCAACATCCCGGACCAGTTTCCTCACTGCTTCAGTAATTTCCCATTTTGAACTGTAACTCAGCGCCAGAATAAGCGTAAGTCCGGTTGATCCTGCAGTAAGATTGATCGTATCAAACAATTTTGTTCTTACATTTTCAGTCAGTCTGTCAAAATCACCTATAGCGACCAGTCTGATATTGTTCTTAAGAAGATTATCTTTCTCATTATTAAGTGACTGCACCATCAGTTCCATCAGGGCTGAAACCTCGTCGTCGGGTCTGCCCCAGTTTTCTGTTGAGAAGGCATAAAGGGTCAGATATCCGATACCCAGTTCAGCAGCAGCTTCAACGACATTCCTTACCGGCTCCACACCCTTCTGATGGCCGAAAACCCTTTCATGGCCATGCAGTGCAGCCCATCGCCCGTTACCATCCATAATTACTGCAATATGGACGGGCAGTTTACTCATATTGATCTTATCCCTCAGCGACATTATCTAACGTTTGCTCCTCTGATCCACATCAATATATGCCGGACATCCTGCCAGTTTGTTATAGAATTTCCAGGTAAGCACAATCCCGGCAAAGGAATACCAGTCAGTATTATGGATCAATCCCCGATCTTCTTCGGCTACCATATCATTTAGGCCGTCAAAGTTATCATAAAAAGTTTTACGAAAGCCATATTCGGCTTCGAGACCCATATTTTTATAAATATTGACCTTGAATCCGAGGGAAAACGGGATAACCGGTTCAACTGAATTTGTTACAGTATTTATAAAAACCACACCTGCCCCGGCAGCAAAATAAGGTGAGAAATCCCAGAGCTTTCCCTGTGTGGTATAAGGAAGGAAATTAAATTCGAACTGGGCGGCAATCTCTGCCACCGATCCCTTAAATGAACTGTTCCTTGTTGTCTGGTAAGCATTATTAAAGTCGAGATCACTGGCTCTGAGGCCGCCATAAAAGATATTGCCCCTGATTGCCTGGCGCGGGTGGAAGTTATACCTGTAAAGGATCCCGGCAGCCGGAAGAGGTGAATACATAAGTCTTTCCGGATTTATATCCCCCATGTATGATGAAACCCCGGCAAAGATCCCGTAATCGGCATTACGCTGTCCCCCGGCAGAAATAAAAATACTGAAAAACAAAAAGATCCAAGGTATTCGTTTCATTAAAAAAGATCCCGCTTATTATTATCTGAATGATGGCAATCCACGTGGCCCGGTCTTCAGCTTATACGTGAGTGTAAAGTTCAAAAAATAATAAACGTCATTTGCCTTGGAAAATTGTGATGTATAACCGTCAAGAAAATCTGTAAAGGCATATCTGCCTCCCAGTTCCAGTCCGAAATTAATATTTGGAGAATAGACAAGAGTTGTTCCGACTCCTCCTGGTATGATCAGATCGAATCCGCTGTCGGGATAGCCTTCAAGTGCCTGCTTTGCCACAAGGGCATCATTGCCCTTTACATTGTATGAGATGCCACCGATTCCGGCAAAACCATAAAAATCCAGGGATTTTAAGAGTGTCCATATAAACCGTCCCCTGCGTTTCATGAATAAATAACTGCTTTCAGCCCTGTTCTTTACAAAATAATATTCACCGATAACAGCCGGTTCGAATATAGTTGTTGAAGCTTCATAAGGCCGGTTTTCATTTGATCCTCTTTCGTCGGTCGCATGGAAAAGCGCATAGGTCATACTACCCCTGAGATTGAACTGCCTCCCAAGTCTGTACTTAACATTTCCATTGATGTCATATCTTGTCTGCAGATAGCTCATATCCCTGAATCCCAGGTAATTCTTTGTCCTGGAATAACCTCCTACATCGCCAAAGAAAAAGGATGTTCCTGCTCCGGCAGAAAGCTCCCATCTTCTCATTTTCCATAACTGGGCGCTCGAAAACGGGATTGCAAGACAAAAGATCAGTATTACTAAAATGGACCTTTTCATGATGACAGCTTTTTGTTGCAGATACAAATATAGTAATCTAAATTCTTGTGGCTGTTAATTTCGGACATAAAATTTACTGTCACTCTGAATATTATTAACCGGATAATGTTGAAAACCAGAAATTCCTGTCACATGAAATAATCAGTTCCGCTTATCGGCACCCCACATCAGTCTGTTTCTCAATGTACTATAAAAATCTCTTCCTTTGAGCATTACTGTTCTGATCTTATGGTGGCACTGGTTGATCCTGATTTCCTCACCGATAGGTATCTTCCTGAACCTGAAATCACAAGTTGCCAGACATTCCTCTGTCCTGCCTTCCATAACCATTCTCAGTTCATTTTTCCCCGAAAGTACTATCGGCCTGATCGTAAGATTATGAGGGGATATTGGCGAAATAACTATGCTTTCATCGGATGGTGAAAGGATCGGACCCCCGGCACTCAGATTGTATGCTGTGGAACCTGTTGCTGTTGAAACGATCAATCCGTCAGCCCAGTATGTATTCAGGAACACTCCGTTCACATATACATGTATTATGACCATGCTCAGTAAAGACTTCTGAAGAGTGATTTCATTCAGGGCTGTTGCAGGTTCTTCACCGAACAATCCTGCTGGTCTGCTTATTTCAAGCATCGTCCTGCTAACTATTTCATATTCACCATTACAAAGCTGATCAACCGAATTGCCAATTTCCTCATTAGGAATATTGGCAAGGAATCCCATCCTTCCTGTATTAACACCTGCAACAGGTATACCCGAATCCTTCACTTTAAGAACAGTCTCAAGAAATGTACCGTCACCACCGACGCTCATAATCATATCAGGAAGTCCGGGCATCGACTCCAGATTGTCATAGGGCCTGATCAGACCTTCGTCACCAGCTATCTTAATATCCCCCGGTTTCCGGAAAATCCATATTTCAATCCCGCGGTTGCAGAATTCGCTGACAAGCCTCTGCACTCCATCTCTGGTCCTTGTATTATTATCCTTGCTGTATATTGCAATCCTCTTAAGCATACTGTTTACATATTCAGATATTTCATCAGAAGATCAAACCTCTCGGAATAAAAGCGATCGAGAGAATCATTGGTTGTGATCCATGTCTTCACATCATAGTTATATCTTTCAAATGTCCTGATTACCGAAAGCAGATCGGTGGCATTGACTTTCAGAGTGACCTCCAGCCTTGTGGAATCAGCAGGGGATGTAATATACATGCTCAGTACCTTAATATTATTGCTTTCGATTATCTGTGCGATCTGCGAAAGGGAATAGTCCCTGTCAATCATTTCAAGAACTATGATGCCTCCGGGCTGATCCATAGAGGATATACCGGCAATATGCCTTATAAGATCACTTGTTGTGATGACCCCCATGTAGTGATTCTTGTCGTTCAGCACCGGAACAACTGTGAGCTTGAGCCTTGCAGCAAGTCCGATAACTTCAAACAAATGCTGATCATCCCTTACGTAAGGCTTAAGCAAGGTCAGCTCATGGTTACCGATAGGCTCCTCGGGCTGGTTCATATCATAAATGTCCCCGTCGGAAATAAGTCCCAGAAAATCAAGGTTATTAACGATAGGTAAATGGGATATCCTGTATATCTCCATCAGGTTTAATGCAGTCTGCCCGGTATCCGAGGTTTTCAGCGACGGAATTACATCAGATATCAGATCAAGAGCGACCATCCGGTTTAATTTTTGTGTAAAGTAATGAAAAAAAAGCCAGTTGTATTACTTTTGTCATACGAATAACATATACGTAACAAGCTACAAATTTATTTTATGACAAAGCTGAGTGTTAATATTAATAAGATTGCTACCATAAGGAATGCAAGAGGTGGGAACATCCCAAATGTTGTAAATGCAGCCATTAACTGTCAGCTTTTCGGTGCCGACGGAATAACTGTTCATCCACGGCCCGATGAAAGGCATATAAGATACAGGGATGTAATTGAAATAAGACCGATAATAAAGACGGAATTCAATATTGAGGGAAATCCTACAGACAGCTTTATTAACCTCGTTCTCTCGGTTAAACCCGACCAGGTGACCCTTGTCCCCGACAGACACGATGCCCTTACCTCAAATGCCGGCTGGGATACTCTCAGGAACAGGGGCTTCCTGACAGACATTGTAAATACATTTAGAAAAGAAGGGATAAGAACATCTCTGTTCGTGGATACTGATCCGGTCAATATTGAGAATGCTGTTTTTACAGGAACCGACCGGATCGAACTTTATACAGAACCTTATGCTTCAGGCTTTTCGGATAATGCGGCCGAAGCAGTAAAACCTTTCGTCCTGGCAGCAGAACTTGCAAAACAGGCAGGACTCGGGGTAAATGCCGGGCACGATCTGAATCTTGACAACCTGAATTATCTGCATAAAAATATCCCATGGCTCATGGAAGTATCAATAGGCCATGCACTTATTTCCGATGCTCTTTATATTGGCCTTGAGAAGACTATCCGGATGTATAAAAGACAACTGGAAGACTGATGAAATTATTCTTCAGGAGATACGGCGATGGCCCCCCGCTGATGATACTTCATGGCCTGTACGGATCGTCGGATAACTGGGTGACAATAGCAAAAGCAGTCAGTAAGAAATACACTGTCTACCTTCCGGATCTCAGGAACCACGGTCAGTCACCGCACAGCGATCATCATGATTATGACTCCCTCAGTACAGATATATTCGAACTTGCTTCAGAACTTGGACTTGAAAAATTCTTTCTGGCCGGACACAGTATGGGAGGCAAGGCAGCTGCATTTTTCGCCATCAGATGGCCCGAAAAGTTACTGGGCCTGGTAGTAGCCGATATTTCTCCGTTTGCCGCACCTGATATCAGAACACAGGAATATCACCAGCACATTTCAATACTTAATTCAATTATCGGAACTGATATCTCTTCTGCGGGCACACGAAGTGATGTGGAATTACTTCTGAGGGAAAAGATCACTTCATCCAGGATAAGGGGTATGATAATGAAAAATCTCCTGAGGCTGCCGGATAACAGATTCTCCTGGAAGATCAATGCCCCGGCTCTTTTAAATAACATTGAAAAAATCATGAGCGGTTTGCCACGGCCGGCAGATAATTATACCTCAGTAACCGGATTTCCGGTCTTATTCCTTCAAGGCGAACAATCAGAATTTTTGCGCGGCAGCGATATAAACGACATACTTAAGATCTTTCCGGCAGCTGAGTTCCGGATAATCAGCAGGGCCGGGCACTGGGTCCATTCAGACAATCCCGGTGCAGTTACCGGGGCACTTCTTGAGCTTGCGGATCACTGAAAAAGGTTAAGGGTTCAGAGCTAAGGGTTCAGCGTGCAGGGTTCAGATTTTACTGTTCAGATGCTTTTCGAGAAGTGAAATAATCACCCCGATTCCAACTTCGTTCTCTCCCCCGCCGGGGATAATGATGTCGGCATATCTCTTCGATGGTTCAATAAATTGCAGGTGAGAGGGTTTAACCGTATCGTGGTACCGCTGAAGAACCATCTGTACAGTCCTCCCCCGTTCAATGATATCCCTCTGTATAACCCTTCCCAGCCTGTCGTCAGCATCAGCATCAACATAAACCTTGATATCGAGCATTTTACGAAGGTCGGGATCAGTCAGGATCAGAATACCTTCGACAAGGATGACTTTCGCAGGTCCCATAGTAATTGTTTCCTCCGATCTGAGACAGGTGAGGTATGAATATACCGGCATTTGAACTGTATGGCCCTCTTTAAGCTCATTAAGATGTCTGACAAGAAGGGGGAATTCGACAGAATCGGGATGATCAAAATTTATCTTCTGCCTTTCTTCAACCGGTATATGGCCGTTATCCCTGTAATATGCATCCTGGGGGATGACAATCACTTCTCCATCACTGAATTCCTTTACCAGTTTATTTACTACGGTAGTTTTTCCCGAACCTGTTCCTCCTGCTATTCCTACAATGAGCATTTATTTGTAAATTTGTGACACTGAAACTTAACAAAAATAATAAAAAGTGCCTAAAGTGCCTAGAGTTCATAAAGTTCATAAAGTTATAGGTCCATGGTCCCGTAACACTTATAACTTTAAACACTTTAGCTCATTTTAACTCACTATAGGCACTTCAGGCTCTTTAAGTACTTTAAGTACTCTAATTACTCTAAGTACTTTAATTGCTTCAGGCACTAATTAATACTAAGCATTATGTCAGAACTCTATCCTCTTAAATTTGAACCTTTCCTTAAAGAGACTATATGGGGAGGCAACTCCCTTGTGAACCGCTATAATAAAAACGGTGATCCTGACCTTAAGTACGGGGAAAGCTGGGAATTATCTGCGGTATCGGATAATCTTTCAGTTGTAAGCAACGGGTTTCTTGCAGGAAACAATATTGAAGAGCTGATAGAGGTCTATATGGGCGATATAACGGGTGATGCGGTATATGACAGATATGGCAACGAATTTCCCCTTCTTATAAAGATAATTGAAGCAAAGAAAGATCTGTCAATACAGGTACATCCGGGGAATGAGCTGGCAAAGAAAAGGCATAAAGCCTATGGCAAGACCGAAATGTGGTACATCCTTGAGAGCGACAAGGATGCGAAGATCTATTCAGGTTTCAGGAAGCCGGTTACAAAGGAAATATACCTCAGGGCTGTTGAAAGCGGTGATCTGGCAGGATTGCTGAATGCAGACACTGCGGCTCCGGGAGATGTATTCTTCACCCCTTCCGGCAGGATCCATGCAATAGGAGCAGGTAATTTACTTGTTGAGATCCAGCAGACTTCTGATATAACCTACAGGATATTCGACTGGAACAGGACAGGTCCCGACGGTAAACCCCGTGAACTTCATACCGGTCTGGCTGTGGATGCGATAGATTATAATGCTGCAGGAAGCAATAAGTTATCCTGGAAACCCCTGATCAATAAAACTGCGAATCTTGTGAATTGTGAATTTTTTGTTACGAATATTATTAACTTCAACGAGCGGATAAGTAAAGATTATAACCTCATCGATTCATTCGTTATATATATCTGTACAGAAGGCGAATTTCTGATCCGCTGGGAAGGTAATTCAGAACCGGTAATAAAGGGAGAGACAGTACTGCTCCCCGCAATGATCAGGGATGTTGTCCTTGAACCATCACCTAAGGCAACCCTGCTGGAAGTATTCATTACAGAAGTATCAGATAAACATAAAATAAACTAATCCTTTATAATGAAAACAATTTCTAACCTGTTTGTTGCCTTAATTCTTATCCTTGCAGTTGCTGCATGCACAGGGAAAGGCTCCGGTAAGAAAACAACCGGGAATGATACTATTACCGTGCCTGATACAGGTTATACGGGGATCAAACAATATATGAGCGGAAATCATCTTGTTAAAGAGGTTACATTCAAAAACGGGATCAGGGAAGGATTAACGAAGACCTTCTACGCGGGAGGCCAGGTTTACCAGACCTTCTGGTATGAGAACGGCCTGAGGCAGGATTCTGGCAGGTATTATTACACGGAAGGCCAGCTCTTCAGGACAACCCCATATAAGAACGATACAATCGATGGAATACAGATACAATATTACAGGACAGGCAGGGTTAAAGCCCGGATCGGCTATAGCAAAGGGTTACGTACACCATTTCTTGAAGAATATAATTCAAATGGCAGACTTGTAAAAGGATACGCCGACATCACAGTAACCGCAAATGACGAATATAAAACAAAAGGTGTTTACCGGATAACACTTGCATTATCGGATAAGAGCACCAAAGTGAAATTTTTCCAGGGTGAATTTACCGATAACAGGTTTGATACCACCTTTATTAAGCAGCTTGATACGGTTGAGGGTATAGCCCGTATCAACCTCCGGAAAACAGGAACACCCACACAAGATTACGTTGGAGTTATCGGAGCCCTTCTTACTCCTTATGGAAACAGACACCTTGTTTATAAAAGGATTGAACTGCCCTATAATGACCTCAAATAACTGACGGATATGATAATCCGTTCAGCCCGTTTCGTAAAAAGCAGCACAGAATTAAGCCAGTGCCCCGCAGGTTATTTACCTGAACTGGCATTTATAGGCCGGTCTAACGTCGGTAAATCATCTCTGATAAATATGCTGACAGGATTCGGAAAAATTGCAAAAACATCGGGCGAACCGGGGAAGACCCGGACAATAAATCATTTTCTCATCAATGACAACTGGTACCTGGTCGATCTTCCGGGTTACGGGTATGCAAAGGTTGCTGCAAAACAAAGAGAAAGATGGACAAAAACCGTAAAAGAATATATAATCAGAAGAGAGAACCTCCTTTGCCTTTTTGTTCTCATCGATCCCCGGCATAAACCCCAGAAAAGTGATATAGAGTTCATGGAATTCCTTGGAATAAACAACGTCCCCTTTGCCAGAGTGTTCACGAAAAGCGATAAGATGAGCCGCGACAGTCTGAACAGATCAGTCAGGGATTATGATACAATTATGCTTGTAAACTGGGAATCACTGCCAGTTACTTTTATAACTTCAACAGTGACAAAGGCAGGAAGAATGGACATTCTGGATTTCATCGAAGAATCTTTGAACAATTTTTCAAATCAGGAATGATTTTATCAGGATTGATTAATTTTGCAGGCAATTATCCTAATAAAAAATCAACATAACGGAAATGTACGGTAATGCACCGATGAAACTCTTTGCCTGCAGGTCATCACTCCACCTTGCAGAAAAGATTGCCGGGGAACTCGGAATTGAACTTGGAAAAAGTTCAGTGACAAATTTCAGTGATGGTGAATTTCAGCCATGTTTTGATGAATCAGTAAGGGGCGATATGGTCTTTATTGTTCAATCAACAAATCCTCCTGCCGATAACCTCTTTGAGCTTCTGCTTATGATCGACGCAGCCAAAAGAGCATCAGCATATAAGGTGATAGCTGTAATTCCATATTATGGCTTTGCAAGGCAGGACAGGAAGGACCGCCCGAGAGTATCCATAGGGTCGAAGCTGTCTGCCGACCTTCTGAGCGCCGCCGGTGTTGACAGGGTAATTACAATGGACCTGCACGCCGACCAGATACAGGGTTTCTTTGATGTCCCCGTCGACCACCTGTTCGGCTCTGCAATATTTGCACCATATATTCAGGATCTTAAGCTCGAAAATCTTGCAGTATCCGCACCCGATATGGGAGGATCAAAAAGGGCAAATGCTTATTCAAGACACCTTCAGTCGGAAATGGTACTGTGCTATAAACTCCGGAAAAAACCAAATGTGATCGAAGAAATGTCGGTAATCGGAGAAGTGGAGGGCAGAAATATTGTAATTATCGACGACCTCGTCGATACCGCAGGAACAATTGTCCTGGCAGCAAACATGATGAAGGAAAGAGGAGCAAAAAGTATAAGGGCCTTCGCCACCCACCCGATATTGTCCGGAAATGCTGTGGAAAGAATTAATAATTCAGCTATCGAAGAACTTGTTGTTACAGATTCGGTACCGCTGACTGTTCATTCCGAAAAAATAAAAGTCCTCTCTATTGCCGGTATTTTCGCAAATACAATAAGCGCCGTAACTACTAATCAGTCAATAAGCACTCATTTTGTATTCTGATTACTTTGACATATATTTGCAGTCCGATTTTTAAAAGTGTCAAACGTGTAATGGGAGGTTACCGGGTGGTAACTTTGAGTAGCACAATAACAAAAAGCAAATGAAGACTATAGAGATTAAAGGATCTTTCAGGAATGAGGTGGGGAAAAAATCTACCAGAGAGATCAGGAAGACCGGTAGTGTACCGTGCATAATTTACGGAAAAGAAAAAAACATAAACTTCAGTACCCAGGAAAACAGCTTCAGAAATCTTGTTTATACGCATGAAGCCCATCTGGTTAACCTTGATATTGAAGGAAAGCAGTTCAAAGCTGTTCTGCACGACCTGCAGTTCCATCCTGTAACCGACAGGATCCTGCATGCTGACTTTGTCCAGGTTTTCGATGACAAACCGATAGTTATGGATGTCCCTGTAATAATAACAGGCGACTCAGCCGGTGTGAAGGCAGGAGGAAAACTCAGCATTAAAAGAAGAACTCTTAAAATAAAAGGACTTGCCGATAACCTCCCGGATCATCTGGAGGTCGATGTAACCAATCTTAACATACATCATTCGATCAAGGTTGGTGACCTTGCATTTGATAAAATAGAATTACTTGATCCGAAGATCGCAACAATTGTAACTGTCACAACTTCAAGAGTTGCCCTTAAGACTGAAGAAGAGCTGGCTGCCGAAGCTGCTGCTGCTACTGCCGGAGAAGGCGCAGAAGCAGCTGCTGAAACACCTGCTGCCGACGATAAGGGTAAAGACAAAGACAAGGGCAAGGAGAAAGAGAAGAAAGCTTAATTCAATTTCAATAAACAGGCATCTTGAAATATCTGATAGCTGGCCTGGGAAACATTGGTGATGAATATGCCGGTACACGGCATAACATTGGATTCATGGTGTTGGATGCTATGGCAAAGGCATCCAATTCTTCTTTTACAGATAAACGTTACGGATATATATGCCCGGTAAAATACAGGGGAAGGGAATTCATTCTTCTCAAACCTTCAACATATATGAACCTGAGCGGAAATGCTGTAAGATACTGGCTCAACAGGGAAAAAATAGAAACCGGGAAGCTCCTGGTTATTGTCGATGATATTGCCCTTCCCCTTGGAAGCATAAGAATGAGGCCGAAAGGAAGTGCCGGAGGCCATAACGGACTGGCACATATAAGCTCGGTTCTTGGTACAGATGAATATGCCAGAATAAGAATAGGCATAGGCAATGGCTTCCGCAAAGGTTCCCAGGTAAATTATGTCCTGAGCACCTGGAACCCTGAAGAAAAGAAATTCCTGGAAGAAAGAATTGAACTTGTTATCGAAATGATAAGATCTTTCGGAACAATAGGTACGGAACTCACAATGACAACATTCAATAAAGCGGGAAAAATAAAGCCCGCGGCGGAGAAAAAGGAAAATAAGGGGGATAAAGATTCACCTGAGTAAAATAATTCCCATGCCAGGAAACGAACCCGTCAGAATAGATAAATTCCTGTGGGCAGTAAGATTGTTCAAAACAAGAACTCTCGCTGCCAATGCCTGCAAAATGGGAAGGATCCTCATAAATAATAACAGCATCAAGCCTTCAGCAAAGCTTGATGGTGATGAAATCCTTACAGTTCGCAAACCTCCCGTAACATATACCTTCAGAATTAAAGGGCTTACCGGCAACCGCGTAGGTGCAAAACTCGTACCTGAGTTCCTCGAAGACATAACCCCTGAAGAAGAAAAAATCAAGCTCGACATAAGCCATTCGGCTACCGTTGCTTACAGAAAAAAAGGAAGCGGACGCCCCACTAAAAAGGAGAGAAGAATTATTGACAGATGGAAAGATGTCTTTTTTTTATAAATTGCACTTGTTCATTACCCGCTTTCTTTTATTATATAATCACCAGCTGATGCATCTTTTACAACAGGGATGGGAAGGGAAAATATAGAACAATATTCAAGGCGGTATGCATTGCTGAAAGCTTTTGCAGGATTCTGGCATAATAATATCTTTTACAGAAGGGTAATAGTCGTCGGACACGAAAATATCAATCCTGACCACCATCTGATCTTTGCACCTAACCACCAGAATGCCCTTATGGATGCACTGGCCGTATTGTTCACACAGAAAGGCCAGCCGGTATTCCTTGCCAGAGCAGATATCTTCAAAAGAAAAACTATAGCTTCAGTCCTCTACTTCCTCAAAATTTTACCAGTTTACAGGATCAGGGACGGATTCAGCACCCTGAAGGGTAACGATGAGATTTTTGATAAAACTGTTGATGTGATACGCCATAAGAACGGGCTTATAATACTCCCCGAAGGCGATCATGCAGGCTTCAGGAGACTGAGACAACTTAAGAAAGGTATCTGCAGGGTTGCCTTCCATGCCGACGAAGCATCGGGCTTCAATATGAAGATCAAGATCATACCGGTGGGACTTGAATTTACAAACTATCAGAGATACAGACAGGTTCTTACTGTAGTATATGGGAAACCTGTGGAAGTAGCTGAATATCATGAACTCTATAAGAAAACTCCCGAAATCGCCCTTAATGAGCTGCGGAACCGCCTGGCCCGGGAAATGAAAATGCTTATGGTCCATATAGAATCTGAAGAAGACTATGAGGCAATAGATGAGCTCAGAAGCCTTGTGAACGGGCAGCACAGCGACGATGTGAAATTCCCGAAACTGTTCAGGGACAGGATACTTATTGATAAGCTAAACAAGCTCAAAAACGCTAATTCCGAACTTTATAGCAAAATTTGCTCACTTACTTTGAAGGTCAAGCAGAAAGCCCGGGAATTAAAAACCGATTACATGCTTCTGAACAAGAAAAAACATCCGGCCGGATGGCTGATACTCGGTGTGATAGGATTGATAGGCACCTTCCCCCTGTTCATGTACGGTAATATTTTTACACTTACCTTCCAGGGAATACCTAATACCCAGATCCCGAAAATACGTGACCTCCAGTTTCATTCATCAATCAGGTACGGCATTTCACTGGGTCTTGCACTGATCTTTACTCCTGTTTTGCTGGCGATATGCCTGCTCATCCTTAAACCCTGGTGGCTCGCAATGTTAATATTCCTGGCCCTGCCTGTATCCGGACTCTTTGCTGTTAATTACGGACTATACCTGAAACGTATAATCGGAGGTTTCAGAGTAAGGAAATACCTGAAGAACAACGATCCGGATTATATCTCACTAAAAAAAGCCCATGATGAATTACTTAACCTTGTCAGTAACTTGTAATAATGGGAAATGATCAGATCTTTTCGGGTAAAACTGCCTGGATAACAGGAGCCTCCTCAGGAATTGGGGAAGCACTTGTTTATGCCTTTGCAGCCAGGGGAGCCGTTGTTATAATCTCATCAAACGATGAATCCGGTCTTGAGAGAGTCAGATCAGCATGTAAAGACAGATCGTCAGAAATTATAACGGCGCCTTTCGATCTTTCAGATACATCTGGTATTAATTCTCTAGTTGACAATAATCTTGCGAAAACGGGAAGGATCGACTATCTGCTTAATATCGGGGGAATAAGCCAGAGAGCTTCTGTCGAAGAAACTCCGCTGTGGCTCGACAGGAAAATATTTGAAATAAACTACTTCGGAACGATTGCGGTCACAAAAGCCGTTCTCCCTTACATGATCAGGCAGAAATCGGGACATATTGCTGCAACAAGCAGCATATCAGGCCGGTTCGGATTCCCCCTTCGTTCAGCCTATTCTGCATCCAAACAGGCACTTCATGGTTTCTTTGAAACCCTTTATCTTGAAAACAAAAAGAATAACATCAGAACTTCAGTCATAATCCCCGGAAGAGTAAGAACCGCAATTTCACTGCATGCCCTTGATCGTGACGGAAAAGAGCACGGCAGACTGGATGAAGGACAGGCAGGAGGGATAACTCCCGAAAAAGCTGCTGAAACCATTATAAGAGGTATAAGAAGGAATAAAAGAGAGATCCTTGTCGGAGGCAGCGAACTTACAATGCTGTATATCAGAAGAATATGGCCGTGGCTCTTTTTCAGGATCGGAGATAAGATCAAATCAACATAATAGATACACAAAACATGAACGGATTTACAATAACAGGCATCCAGCAGATAGGCATCGGGGTTGTAGACCTTTCCGAAGCCTGGAATTGGTATATCGATAAGTTCGGAATGGACTGCAGGATCTTCGAAGAGGAAGCTGAAGCCGGACTGATGCTCCCCTATACAGGAAACCTGCCGAGAAAGAGACATGCGGTTCTTGCTGTGAACCTTCAGGGAGGAAGCGGGTTTGAGATATGGCAATATAAAGGCCGGGAACCACTTGTAAAAAAAGAAGAAATAAAACTAGGGGATACAGGAATTCTGGTATGTAAGGTGAAGGTAAAAAATATCGTCGCTGCATATAAAATCCTTAAGGATAAGGGATGCCTGATCACCGGAGAACCTGCTGATGATCCGGCAGGAAATAAAACATTTTTCATTAAGGATCCTTTCGGCAACCTGTTCCAGCTGACAGAACACAGTGACTGGTTCATGAATGAAGGAAAAATAACCGGAGGTCCGTTCGGAGCGATAATTGGCGTGACAGATATTGAGAAAGCCAGGACCCTCTATTCCGATATACTTGGATATGACCGGATTGTATATGATGTAACTGGTATCTTTCCCGATCTTGCAGGCTTGCCGGGAGGTAATGACAGTGTCAGGAGGGTTCTTTTCAGAAGTTCCGTACCCTTCTCAGGTCCTTTCAGCAGGATGTTCGGACAGAGCATGATTGAACTGGTAAGCACTCCGGGAAAACCCGGAAGCAAAACATATGAAGGCCGCTTATGGGGAGATCCTGGTTTCATTCATCTTTGCTTCGATATTACCGGAATGGACAGCCTTAAAAAAAGATGTGAAGAAAAAGGATATCCATTTACAGTCGACAGTAGGGCAAGCCACCACGGCAACAGTTTTGATATGGGTGAAGCAGCCGGACATTTTTCCTATATCGAAGATCCCGACGGTACCCTTGTCGAATTTGTTGAAACCCACAAGCTGCCAATACTGAAAAAGTTAGGATGGTACATGGATCTCAGGAAACGAAAACCTGAAGCTCTGCCCGACTGGATACTTAAGATGCTCAGATTCTCAAGAGTGAGGACGAAGAAGTGAGGGGGTGATGAGGGGAGAGGGTGATGAGGTGAGGAGGTGATGAGGTGAACGGGTGATGAGGTGAGAGGGTGATGAGGCGTGATTGTTGCCGGTTAGTGGTTGCAGGTTATTTAAGAGTTTGGTTTGTCAGTGCCTAAACTGATGCTGTTTCAATGACTTTGCGGAAGACACGCATAATATTGCCTCCCCATATCTTACCTAATTCTTCTCTTGAATAGCCCCTGCGCAATAATTCTATAGTAATATTCTTCATTTCTGCAACCGATTTACAGCCATCTACCCCACCGCCGCCGTCAAAATCTGTACCTATACCAACATGATCAATACCGGTTACCTGAACAACATGGTCAATATGGTCTGCAACATCGGCAACAGTTGCCAGTTTTCTGTATCTGGTATTGATTTCCCTGCGTTCCTTACGATAGGACTCTTTCTGGTCATCAGTCAGGTCTTTCAGATCATTGTATTTTAATTTCAGTTCGGCAAGCTTTGCATCAAGTTCGGGATTTGGTTCTGGAGTCTTAATATAACTGCTCAGAATGCAAATCTGTATCACCCCTCCGTTCGCCTTAAGTGCAAGCAGCATATCGTCAGTTAGGTTCCGGGGACTGGAACATAAGGCCCTCGAGGAGGAATGAGAAGCAATTACCGGAGCTTTGGTCACTTTAATCACATCATAGAACGCCTCATCGGAAATATGTGAAACATCCACCATCATTCCCAGACGGTTCATCTCCCTCACAACTTCCTCTCCAAAATCTGAAAGTCCGCCATGCTCCGCCCCTTTCGCATCAGTCGAGGAATCACATATATCATTATTGCTTGAATGACAAAGAGTTATATACCTTGCTCCAAGGTCGTAATATTCTTTTATCCTGGAAAGGTCTTTTCCGATTGGGTAACCATTCTCAAGACCAATATATGATGCAATTTTTTTGTCTTTTTTTATTCTGTAGGCATCATCGGGGGATAATGCAAGTTCCGACATCGATGAATTCTTTCTTACATTTTCATGGATAGCATCGAAAATTTGAAGTGCCTGACTGTGAACATAATCATATGAGGTGTCAACCCTGGGTCCCTGGCCAATGAAAACAGCAAAGAATTCTGTATCGAGACCACCTTCAGCCATTCGTGGAAAATCCACACATCCCTCCTCGTGCCTCACTCCAAGATCGAATCCGGAGCTGACAAGACTAATCGGGGTATCACAGTGAGTATCGACAGTAAGAAAATCTTCATGGATTTTGTCTGCCTTCCGTACCAGTTTCTCATCATTGCTGCTGCACGCTGATACTATTAACAGTACAACAAGGATGACCGTTAATTTCCTCATAATTACCGCGGATATGTAATGCAAGATAATAAAATCAAAAACCGTGAATATTTAAATATAGTTAATTAACACTAATTAACATTCCCGGGACAGGCACCGGGGAGCAAAAAAAATGCCCCGTTCGCCAGTTGGCGGACAGGGCAGCCATGAAAAGAATGGAAAAATTGCTTTTTGGACAGTAAAAAGCCTTATTTATAAAATGTAAAAATATATCAAATAAAGATATAAACAATTATATTGAGGCATTTTTCTCAGGTCTGTGATATCCGCAGTAAATAAATATAAACTGACCGCCCTTTCTGTTACCGGGGGGATCCTGTCTGCGCTGGCCTGGACCAGCTGGTGCCCGGGGCTTATACTGCTTATTGCCTTTGTTCCGTTTCTCCTGATTGAAAATCATTATTATGTCAACAGACAGAATTATATTATCACATCTTATTTTACTGCTATTCTGCCAGGATTTCTGATATTCTGCGTTATTACCCTCAACTGGGTGAGAGCCGCCAACATCCCGGCTGCAATCGCAGTAATAATTGAAATGTCCTTCATTATGTCATTTATCTTCTGGCTGGCACATATAGTCAGATTAAAGGCAGGGACTATAGCCGGAACAGCCGCTTTAATATGTTTCTGGCTTTCATTTGAATATAGCTGCCATCACTCAGTTTATCTCTCACCCTGGGTGAACCTTGGCAATGGTTTGTCGAAAGATATCCTGTTCATTCAATGGTATGAAGTGACAGGAGTGGCCGGAGGAACTCTCTGGATTCTTATATCAAACCTGTTTCTTGCACTTTTCCTGATCTCACTTTCAGACAAAAGAGAAAAATCCAAAATTTACATGTATATCTGGGTAATGATTGTGATGGTACCCTCATTTCTTTCAGTTTTGAGATATCAGATTATAGATCAGCCGGAATCATCTGCCTCTGAAATAGTTATTGTTCAGCCGGATATTGATCCCTTTACCGAAAAATATGTAATACCTTTTAATGAACAATTGACCGGTGCTCTTGAAATGGCTGATGATTCTGTTACTGAAAAAACCGGCTGGCTTCTTCTGCCCGAGACCATGGTGGATGATCCGGTGGATGAAAATAATCCCGGCAATAACGAATATATTATCCTTCTCCGGAATTTTGCCCACAAGCATCCGGGGCTGAATATTCTTTCCGGAATGGTCAGCTTCCGTGCTTATCCTCAGTCAGATGAGCCCCCGACAAAATCGGCCAGAATTATTGATGCTTCCGGTATTTACCATGATCATTTCAACTCGGCATTCAGAATTGATACCGGCGGGAATCCGGGCATTTATCATAAATCAAAACTTGTTCCTGGCATTGAAATGCAGTTCTCGGAGAGTATCAGGAAACTTGCCCAAACAATACTCCCAGATATGGGGGGAACCATATGGGGTTATGGCATACAGGAGACCAGAGACTGTTTTTCTCATTCCGTAAGCGGTCAGATAATTGCCCCTGTAATTTGTTATGAATCGGTTTTCGGGAATTTCGTTGCGGAATATGTAAGAAACGGCGCTGAAGCAATCTTCATTATTACTAACGACGGATGGTGGAAAAACACGAATGGTTATTTACATCATCTGTATTATTCATCCCTGAGGGCTATAGAAACAAGAAGACCTGTAGCAAGATGTGCAAATACCGGAATTTCATGCTTTATCGATATAAGGGGGAGAAGAACCCTTGAAACAGGATGGCTTGGCAGGGAAATTCTGAAAGGGAGAATAATATCAGGAAAAGGTAAAACATTTTATGTCCGACATGGCGATTATATTTCAGTTGCTGCTGTTATCGCCAGCTTATTGATAGTAATATTTACTGTTACAGTAACATTCCTTAAATCAATGAAATATCATGCGTAGAAAAAAACGTATTAAAAAGGCTTTTAATACGTTTTTTAATACGTTTTTTAATACGTTGATGACTACCTTGTGGCGTTAAACAGCCTTACCCCCTCATCGAGCCATTTTTTGTATTCTCCCGCATTAAGATTGGTCGGCATTGGATCATTCAGCGGATTACCCTCGTGATCGGTTATCACGTAAAGCGGCATGGCATTGGTCCTGAACTTTGAAATTTCAAGGTCCTCATTGATCTTCCCGATTGTTTTTTTTGTCTTCCCGTCCAGTTCGGAAATTATCCATTCATTTTCCGGTACCTGGGTCCTGTCGTCAAGATAGAGAGCAATTATCACAAAATTCTCCTTGAGTCGTTTCAGTACTTCAGGATCGGACCAGACTCTTGCTTCCATCAGCTTACAGTTTGCACAGGCATGTCCCTTGAAGTCAAGAAGAGCCGGTTTTCCCTTTTCCCTTGCACATTCGAGACCCTGTTTGTAATCGAAATAGGCTGTCAGACCATAAGGCATTCTGAATTTATCGCCATACTTCGGTTCAGAGCAGAGACTGTTTGCGGTGACAGTGTTGAACGACGGGAATCCCTGACTTTGAACTGCATCTGCTGATGGTGCTGCCTGTTTGCTGAACCATGAGGTTTCCTGAGCCGGGAGAAGAGCTGTTATCCCTCTGAGAGGAGATCCGAAGAGACCTGTTACAAGGTATACTACAAAGGAAAAAACCGCCACAACAAGGAAGAATCTGAATGTTCCGATATGCTTCACTTCACTGTCATGGGCGAATCTTATCTTCCCGAGAAGATAAAATCCCAGAAGGGAGAACAGGACAATCCATATTGAAAGGAAGAGATCCCTTGAGATCAGTCCGAGTGAATAGACACTATCCACTGTGGAAAGGAATTTAAGGCTGAATGCAAGCATAACAAATGCAAGAACGACCTTTACCGAGTTGAGCCATCCTCCCGATTTTGGTAATTTGTTAAGTACAGACGGGAAGAGGGCAAAAAGAGTGAAAGGGAGCGCGAAAGCAAGGCCGAAACCGAACATACCTATAGTTGGTCTCATTACGTCGCCTGTTGCCGCTTCAACAAGAAGGGCTCCTACGATAGGACCTGTACAGGAGAATGAAACGATAACTGTTGTAAGGCCCATAAAAAATGCAGCAAGTAACCCTCCCCTGTCGACACGGGCATCTGCTCCGGCAACAAGCCTGTTCGGAAGGATTATTTCAAAGGCGCCCAGGAAGGATATTGCGAAAACAAGAAACAGAGCAAAAAACAGGATATTCGGGATCCAGTGGGTACTCAGAGTATTAGCAAAACCTGCTCCTGCACTTGTAAGAGATACGATCAATCCCAGGGCTGTATAAATAATGATTATTGAGATACCGAAAATTATCGCGTTAAGTGTTGATTTGCTTTTATTCTCCGAATTCCTTGAAAAAAAAGCAACTGTCATCGGGATCATCGGGAATACGCATGGAGTAAGTATACCTGCAAAGCCTGCAAGCATTGAGATCAGGAAGAAACCCAGCAAACCGCGGCCCGGCGATCCGGTTCCACCCGATCCGGTTCCTCCAGCATCTTTGCCGGCAGCTGATCCGCCAATTTTAACTTCAAATTCAACGTCTTTGGGAGGAGAACAGGTTACATTATTACATGCCATAAAGTTAACAACACCTGTAACAGTAAACGATGGCTCTTTGCCTGTTATCTTCTGCCTGAACTCAGCTTTATCACTGAATGACTTGATCTTCATATTAAATGCCTCATCCAGTATCTCTTCAGGCTTTGTGACTTCAAAGGCGCTTCCTTCGAGTGTATAGGCAGGAAGGGTATCAAAACGGATTGTTGTCGGAATGGGTCCCCCTTCCGGAATATCCATCGAATAAATATGTGATCCTTCCTCAATGGTTGCCGTCAGGATGATTTCATAGGAATTATCCCCTTTCTTTTCATAACCGAAGCTCCAGGTTGCCGGATCAAATATCTGAGCCTGAACAGAAATAGCGGTCAGACTGAAAATCAACAATATATACCTGAATTTACTCATGACTGACAATGATATGGTTAATAAATTAAGTAAGCGGTAAACAAAATTCCGGTGAAAATGTTGAAGATACCTTTTTTCTGAAAGAAATGGATCAGTCGAGATCTATTTCATTATTATGCCTGTCGAAGAAATGATATTCAAGGAATTGTAATGATTCGACGGCCCGTACCCTGAGCAGTATTTTATATTTGAGGTCCCATCTGAGGCATATGGGGAAGAATCCTTTTGTAAGGTAGGATGCAACAAAGGGATGGACGTTAAGGTAAATAATTCTGGTCTTGATTTTGCCGACATTAAAAGCAAGGTTTTTTTCAAGAACGTCGGAAAATAGTATTGTAGGTTTTATTTCGCCTGTTCCCCTGCACGACGGGCATTTTTCATTTGTTACGATATGCATCTCTGGTCTGACTCTCTGCCGGGTTATCTGCATCAGCCCGAATTTGGTCAGCGGGAGAATATTATGTTTTGTCCTGTCATTGGCCATCACCTCCTTCATTTTGTCAAAGAGTACCTGTTTGTTCTCCGACGACTGCATATCGATGAAATCAATGACAATAATACCACCCATATCTCTCAG
Organism: uncultured Rikenellaceae bacterium; assembly: GCA_964410385.1. Lineage (GTDB taxonomy): Bacteria > Bacteroidota > Bacteroidia > Bacteroidales > VadinHA17 > LD21. Next base: position 35,967 of record CAYPHL010000015.1, read on the forward strand.
TCTCAGCTGACGGGCGATTTCTGTAGCTGCCTCGAGGTTGACCTCAAGGGCATTTGATTCCTGGTCGTTGCCTGTCCGGGATCTGTTCCCGCTGTTTACATCAATTACATGAAGAGCTTCAGTGTGTTCAATGATAAGGTATGCGCCGTGTTTGAAGGAGACCGTCTTACCGAAAAGTGCTTTTATCTGCTTATTGACCCCGAAATGGTCAAAGATCGGAACACTTCCCTGATATACCTTGACTATCTTGGCCTTTTCCGGGGCAATCTCCTTTATGTACCTTCTTATCTCCTCGGCAATAGCTGCATCATTAACATGTATGTTAGTGAAGGTTACGTTGAGTATATCACGAAGTATGGTGGTGGTCCTGTTCATTTCCCCGATAAAGAGCTTCGGGGTTTTTGTTTCTTTTTTTAGGTTGCTGAAAGCTGCTTCCCATTTCTTAACAAGTTCCCTGAGTTCTGCATCAAGGACCGCAACCTTTTTGCCTTCCGCTGCAGTTCTTACAATGATCCCGTAGTTTTTTGGCCGGATACTCTGAAGGAGTGTCTTAAGCCTGTTCTTCTCATCCAGGTTTTCAAGTTTGGAAGATATTGAAACCTTATCTGAGAAGGGGATAAGAACAAGGTTTCTTCCGGCAATTGAAATCTCCGAGGAGAGCCTCGGACCTTTAGTTGATATCGGTTCCTTTGTGATCTGAACAATAACTGTCTGTCCTGCTGTAAGAACATCTGTTATCTTTCCGTCTTTATCTATATCGGGTTCTGATTTAAACTTATGGACCGGCCCAGGCTTTCCCTGTTTCTGAAGCGCCGATAAGTAATATTTATGCTGGGTCCTGAACTGGGCTCCCAGATCAAGATAATGAAGGAAGGCATCACGCTCATACCCTACATTAATGAAAGCAGCATTTAATCCGGGCATTATCTTTCTGACCTTGCCCAGGTAAATATCTCCCACTGAAAAACGGACAGTCCGTTTTTCCTTATCTAATTCAGTAAGCTGCTTGTCTTCCAGTAATGCAATCGAGACCTCGGAATCACTTACATCGATGATCAGATCCTTATTTACCACTTAAAAATCAGAACTAAAATATCAACACCTCCACTACCCACATCTATATACAACAAACCTAAAGATCGTCAGACCTTTAGGTTTAGTATATCAAATCAAAGACCACTACGCGATCTGCTATTTCTTCTTATGTCTGTTCTTCCTCAAACGTTTTTTACGTTTGTGAGTGGCCATCTTATGTCTCTTTCTCTTTTTTCCGCTTGGCATACAAAGATTATTTCTTAACGTGTGATTTTACTTTGGTAATAAACGATTTGGCAGGTTTGAATGCCGGAATATTATGGGCCGGGATAATTATTGTTGTGTTCTTTGAGATATTCCTGGCTGTTTTCTTTGCTCTTTTCTTAACAATGAAGCTTCCGAAACCTCTCAGATATACATTATTACCATTTACCATTGAGTGTTTTACAGTGTCCATCAAGGCTTCAACCGTTTTCTGTACAGTTACCTTTTCAATACCAGTGTTCTTGGCAATTTCATTAACAATGTCTGCTTTAGTCATTTTAATAGGTGTTTAAATTCAACAAATTATTTTGAGTATTCGTTTTTTTCAACCCTGCAAATATAAAAATATTATTTATTTAAAGCCAAAGAGTTAAATAATAATTTTTTATACTGAGATTTTATTAGTGCCTTAATTCCAATGAAATAGAAAACTCCGTATATGTGTTAACAATATCATCTGTTAAAATCGCGGCTCAGCAAAGTTACTATATTAACGAATATAATATGCTGATAGTGTGGAATATTTCCAATATATCCCTTCCTGGTTGGATTAAGAGGTTTTTTTCTTAATTTTACATTCTTGTTCCTGTATTAACGATAACTTCATAACTACATGTCAATCAATAAAGTGATATTAGTGGGCAATGTCGGGAAAGATCCGGTTGTAAGATATTTCGACAAAGGTGTGGCAAAAGCCACCTTTCCTCTTGCCACAAGCGAGACATATACAAACCAGCAGGGAGAAACTATAACATCCACAGAATGGCATAACATTGTTCTGTGGCGTGCGCTGGCTGAAGTTGCTGAAAAAACCGTGAAGAAAGGTACACAGCTCTATATTGTCGGAAGAATAAAAACCCGTTCTTATGTCGATAAAGATGGCAATAACAAGTATATAACCGAAATACTTGCCGATACCATGATTGTCCTTGAGAAAAAACAATCCCAGGGAACCTGGCAGGGCCCGGCGGAATCAAGGAATGATGTATCTGATAAACAATCTTCCTCTTCCGAACTGGGTGAACCGGATGTACCTTACAAACAAGCCGGAGGCTACACTGAAAAATTTCCTGAAAACAAAGGTAACGCTGACATTAATGATCCGGGACCGGGAGGCGCTCCTTTCAATGACCAGATTACAGGACAGAATGAGGACGACCTGCCATTTTAAATTGTAATAATAAACGTGATCGAGTTGGTATCAGGGTACGCATTATCATTTTATTTGCCTCGGGCAGGAACATCCGCCTATGTCTCCGGTAGTGGGATGACTTTACACGCCATTATAATTATAATTCTTCTGCTGTTCTTAACACTTTTATCCTCATTCGAATCGGTATATTCATCAGCTACCCAGGACGACCTTGACCGGCTCAGGTCAGGTAGAAGAAGGAACTCGGGAACTCTGCTCAAACTACTTACTGGGACGGGTGAAATTTCCGGTACCTTATATATTATCAATCTAATTATCATTATAATCATCATTCTGTTGGCAGTGAAAACCGGCTCCCGTATCATTGATCCTGCTGCCTGTGGCCCCGGATGTTTCGTGGCCGGAGGACTTATTATATTTATCCTAATCTTCTTCTCCGGCAAATTGTTGCCCGGATTATTTACACCTGTGTTTAAATTATCACTTGCCCTTTTCATTTCCCCTGCAATTTCAGTTCTCGGGAAGATATTCAGTCCTGTCAACTCATTATTTAAAAGTGAAACAGCTGATACCAGGAAACGCTCAGCTGCATTACGGCAGGGTATTACTCTCGATGAACTTTCAGAAGCGCTTGAACAGACCGGCGAGGATTTTGATGACGACGAAAAGATACTTGAAGGAATAGTAAACTTCGGCAACATAAATGTCAGCACAATAATGTGCCCCAGGATAGATGTTACAGCTATCGATATACGATCCGGACTGAATCAGGTTATACAGCTGATTATCAGTACAGGATTCTCAAGGATACCTGCCTATTCCGAAACCTTCGACAATGTGAAAGGTATCCTATATGCCAAGGATATACTGCCTTTCATGAGCAATCCTGATAATTTCAAATGGCAGTCTTTACTGAGGGAACCATATTTTGTTCCGGAAACAAAAAGGATCAGCGACCTGCTTAAAGAGTTCCAGATCAAAAAGATACATATGGCTGTCGTAATTGACGAATATGGAGGAACAGCCGGGATAGTGACCCTCGAAGATATCCTGGAGGAAATTGTAGGGGAAATTACCGACGAGAGTGATGATGACAAGGTTCCTTACCGCAAAATAGATGATCACAATTATGTTTTTGAGGGCAGGATACTGCTTAATGACATTATCAAGATATTAAATCTCGGCGCCGATCCCTTTGAAGAAGTCAGAGGGGAATCGGAGACACTGGCCGGACTGATCCTTGAAATTACCGGCGAGATCCCGGTGCAGAAACAGGTAGTTAAATACAAAAATTTTACTTTCACAATCGAATCAGCCGACAGAAGAAGGATCAAGGAAGTACTCGTAGAAATAAATAATGATAATGACAAAACCTGAAAAGAATATCCTCCTGATAGCTTTCACTTTAATAATTCTTTCAGGCGGATGCAGGGACATAGCTGTCCCAAAGCCAAAAGGCTATTTCAGGATCGATCTGCCTGATCACAGCTATACCGTAATAAGTGATAGTATTACGAAGGCACATAAGCTTCCGCTTTCTTTCGAATATCCTGCCTACGGCAAATTATCATTTGAACAGGACAGCTATTCCGGACCCGGATGGTTCTATATAAACTTCCCGCACTACAAGGCAAAAATTTATCTGACCTACATAAAAATTAATAATGATCTGGAACAGCTTATGGAACAGACATATAAGCTTAACGTCAAAAACCACATTATAAAAGCCGATGCAATAGATGAACAGGTAATAAATGATCCTCAGAAGAATATGTACGGGATCCTGTATGATCTGAAAGGAAATACAGCTACTGCTGTTCAGTTCTTTGTTACCGACAGTATTGAACACTATCTGAGGGGTTCGCTTTATTTTGCATCCGAACCCAATTCTGATTCACTTGCACCGGTAATCGGATTTTTCAGGGAAGATATTATACATCTTATTGAAACCCTGAAATGGAATGACAAATAAGGGGGAGCCTGCTGATGGGTTGTATAACGAAACACTACCTTAACGAATCGACAATACTGGGCGTCTGGAAGATAGAAGAAGATATCCGGACCCTCAGGGCCCTGGTGGAATTCGATGAAGATGACAGAAAGAAATACAGGGTTTTCAAAAGCAACTCGAGGAAACTGGAATTTCTCAGCGTTAGGGCTTTGCTTGCTGAATTGCTCGGGAAAGATGCAAGGATAGTATATAATAAGAACAATAAACCGTTTTTAAAGGACGGATCGAGGTTCATAAGCATTTCACATTCACACAAGCTTACGGCTATAATTTGCAGCAGCGATGAGAAGGTAGGAATAGATCTTGAATACATGAGCGCAAATATCGGCGCCATTGCATTCAAATTCCTGAACAGAAAAGAGAAGGTGACAAAAAACCCCGATAACCGCAAATACCATCTTTATATTCACTGGTGTGCAAAAGAATCATTATATAAAATCTGCGATAAGGAAGGCATCAGCTTCAGGAATAATATAAGGATTTTCCCGTTTGAAGTGCAGGAATCGGGAGAAATAAAAGGTGAGGTCAGGACAAGGAAGATTAATGAATCCTTTGATCTTTTTTATTCCAGGTATGATAATTACGCAATTGTGTGGACAAAAAAGAATTATGGCAGCAATAAAGTTCCCGGGGAAGGTCAGCATCTCACTGCTTCTCGACCCCGATAAAATACAGGACAGAGAGCTGGGCGGTATTCTCGATGTGGCGGTACGGTCGGGTGTAGACTATATTATGACTGGTGGCAGCCTCACATTCCGCAGTGTTGATGATCTTATCCGTTCTGTAAAGGAATATTGCAGGATACCGGTAGTGCTTTTCCCGGGAAATCTGCTTCAGCTGAGCCGTGAAGCTGACCTGGTAATGCTCCTTTCGCTTATCTCCGGGAGAAATCCTGAATTGCTTATAGGAAACCATGTTATTGCAGCACCACACCTGAGGGATATCAGGGAAAAACTGATCTCGGTGGGCTATATTCTCATCGGATGCGGTTCAAAAACATCCGTTGAATATATAAGCCAGACTGAAGCGATTCCGGGTGATAAGCCCGATATTGCAGCTGCCACGGCAATGGCCGGGGAGATGCTTGGTCTCAGTATGATATATCTTGAAGCAGGCAGCGGAGCGACAGCTTCAGTACCTTTGAAGGTGATCTCTGCTGTCAGGGAAAATATAAGTGTCCCGCTCGCAGTAGGCGGCGGAATACGTTCCTCACAAGAAATAAAGGAGATCTATAAAGCCGGAGCCGACCTGATAGTTCTGGGTAACGGTTGTGAAAAAAATCCTGATCTGCTTGCAGAAGCCTGTGAAGTAAGGGACAAAATCCGCCTATCTGTATAGTTCATACATAGGTTCTCCCGTACAGGCATTGGGATAAGGTACCTTACAAAGCGACGAAAGTGTTACTGCAATATCGGCCATGTTGACCTTCCTTGTGACTGTAAGCCTGTTTATCGCCCATCCGTACCAGACAAGCGGAACATGAGCATCATATTCGTAGGGAGATGAATGGTCAGTAACATATTCATCATGCTTTTCGACCCATCCGGGACTCAGGGTAATTATAACATCGCCGGACCGCTGAGGGCTGTAATTATTAATTATCTTCCTGAGATGACCATTACCAAAATCATTTGATTCAAAAGCAGAATAAGGATAAGCCGATGATACTCCGGTGAATTGCACTATGAATCTGGCAACCTTCTTCTGTACTTCCTCAATAGACAACTTTGCATCTTCTATAAGAGTCCTGTTAAGAAATATCTGTTTTTCAACATAGCCCCTCACCCAGTTACCTTCTCCGTAAACTGCATTGAGGTAACTCCTGAGAAGCTGCAGAGCCTGGTTCTGCCTGAAATATCCTGCCGGGATCCGGTTGGCCTCGAGTATTGTCGGGATCTCAGCTATACCATGAGCTGATGTGAGATAAACAAGGATATTCTTTTTCCCGAGATTATCATTCAGATATTTAAGAAGATTTTCAACATCCCTGTCAAGTCTGAGTATTGCATCTGCCATTTCATAGGAGGACGGTCCGAAACGGCGCCCTATGTAATCGGTTGACGAATAGCATATTGCCAGAAAATCTGTTACATCATCTTCTCCCAGTCCTTCCTCATCTATCAGCCTGAGAGCAAAATCAGTCGTCAGCGTATTGCCAAAAGGGGTTTCACGCAATAGTGACAGATCGCGGTCCGATCCGCTTCTTCCTCTTGTACTTATCTTTTTAAGATCGTAGGGAAAACGATTCAGACCGCCGAAACCCGTTTCAAATACATTTGAATCGGGAACACAGTCGGAATAATCTGAAACAGGCCGCGATAAGGTCCATGGATTATTAAGGAACCCGTCCGCATATCTGGCTGCATTGAAATCGTTTATCCATGAAGGAAGTTTCTTTGTATAATAAGTACTTGACATCCAGGTCCCGGTATTTTTATCATACCAGTAGGCCCCGTCAGCTGAATGCCCTGCCGAAAATATGACAGGACTCTCATTCAGACCAACAGCAAAAACCTTTGCCTTCCTGTTTGTGGCAAGCTTAAGCTCATCGGTGAATGTTGAAGCCTGAAGGCTCGCAGGAGAATGAAGACCAGATTCATAGCTTCCGCCAACAGGATCGACTGAAAGATCCTTTGTACAGTTTATCAGCTCATCCCTTAAAGGAAGATACCAGTTGTCGGAAACAATACCATGTTGCGAAGGTTCCGCCCCGGTAGCTATAGTGGCATGTGCAGGCCCCGACTGGGTCAGTATATATTCGTATGAAGCATTCTGAAAATAAGTACCTTCATTAAGCAGTTTCCTTATGCCATTCTCCCTCAGCCTGTTCCTGAATTTTTCGAGCTGGTCGTACCTCAGCTGCTCAACAATTATCCCGACAACAAGTTTCGGCTTGTCGGGAGGAAGATATGCCGCCTGCCCCGAAACATTTAAGATTATAAATAAGCCCAGATAAAGGCTCAATACAGCCTTAGCTACCCATTTCCCTGCCATAGAAACAATCATTCCGCTTAGTAAAAGTTTTGCACAAAAGTAATTTTTTTAACCGGAGAAGCAAAAGCAGATAAGCCGGGAGATCAAATCTTTTATTTGCGGACCACCACAAACCTTGCCCTGTCGGTTGCCTTTGAGGTTTTGTTCCTTACCTGGAGAATATAAATACCTCCCGGCAGGTCTGATACATTTATATTGAGCGGATGATCCTCTGAGGCTTCTTCAGGGAAATCAGCCATCTTCACTCCCATTGAATTGAATATGACTATATTGATCCTGCCAAATTGACGCGCAGGCAGTACCAGTGTAAAGCTGTTCTCTACCGGATCGGGATATATTATCAATCCGGGAGTATCAGTCGTATCAACCGGATTAATGAAAGGATCCAATTCCACATTCAGACTGACAGTCTGCCCTTCCATAACAATTACACCCCAAATCTGTTTTCCGGTATATCCTTTGGCTGAAATATTCAGATCATAAGTTCCCGGGGCCAGCATCCTGTAAAAACTGCCGGAGAGAGAGTCTGAATAAACATGAGAGCTGTCCTTGTCATGACCAGTTATGAATATCCTGGCAGGGACAGGGTTGCCGGTCTCACTATCCTTTATAGTCCCGTGAATTCCGTATAATGCATTTTCAAGGTAACCGAGCAAAGATCTGTAATTATACTGCCAGATTGCATTCAGCTGCACTTCCGGGGTCACATATTCATCATGCACTTCAATTGTTACTTCCCGCCCCTGAAGCTCCCATGTCACAAAATCCTGTCTCCCGCCATTAATTGAATACCAGCTGTAGCCGTTTGTCACACCATTATCCAGAAAGTTCATATAACCTGCCGGGGAATGAAGATGAACTGTATCAGCATATTTTCTGCTGATATCATAAAACCAATCATCATCGGCATGCAGCCACCACCTGCTGTCCCACGGGTAATTGACAACCTCTTCACCGGAATGGAAATTAGCCGAAAGATTGAACCTGTGCTCCCGGAGGAATTTAACCATATCAAGAGTTTCTATCTGCTTTATTGTATTCGGCGTTTCCGGATCGGGGAAATTTCGGTTCAGATCATAGCCTGCCGCGTTAAACCTCACCGGTGTGGTGATCGTATTTCCCGTCCTGTAGGTACCATCAGGATTTGAAAGAGGATTGATCCAGATCTCAAGGTTATCTACGAGGTTCCTGATCCTGGCGCTGGTGTTATAATTTTTAAGAAGGTAATCAGCCAGGCGAAGCATAAGAATAAATCCGGCTGTTTCATCGCCATGGATTGATGAAGTATAAAAAGTCTCAGGTTCATCCTCATCAGCAGAAACATTGTCCGAGATCTTTAATCCAAGGATCAGCCTGCCATTAATGCTTTTACCTATTGTATCAATAAGACATAAGGAAGGATACAGTTCAGGAAAGCTGTGCATGATTGAATCGTACTGGGAATAAGAAGGATAACTTTCCCAGTCAGCTAAGCGGTTAATACCTGTAAAGGATCTGCGATCAGGTGTTTTTTCAATTTCATAACTTATATTCTGAGCTATGAACCATTCTAACGTAAGTGGTGAAAGAACTATCTCAACCCTGTCTTGATTTACATTGCTCACGGAAAGAAAACCTGAAAAATATTCAACCTGCTTCCTGTCTATATAAGGGATTGTGATCCTGGCCTGTCCGTCTTTAGCTACAGTCCCCCTGAGCAGCTTATCCTTCTGCTCATCCTGGCCGAAACATGTCAGGGTGAGAAAAAAAGAAAAGATTAATATGATCCAGGGATGATTTTTCATACCGGATTTCAGACATTGAATCTGATATTCAGGATATCGCCATCTTCCACGATATAAGTCTTACCCTCGATATATAATTTACCAGCATCCCTGCAGGCGTGTTCTGAACCCAGCGTAATAAAATCATTGTATTTCATGACCTCAGCCCTGATGAATCCCCTTTCAAGGTCGCTGTGAATTACTCCGGCAGCCTGTGGGGCAGTCATGCCCTTTTTGATTGTCCATGCCCTGATCTCTTTTGGTCCGACGGTAAGAAAAGTCTGAAGATCCAGCAATTTATATGCAGCCCTGACAAGTTTGTCAACACCCGGTTCTTCAAGTCCGATATCCTTCAGGAATGCTTTCCGGTCATCAATATTTTCAAGTTCGGCGATCTCGGCTTCAATGGCTCCTGCAATTACAAGAATTTCAGCATCCTGTCCCGAAAGGAATTCTTTCACCCTTTCAACGTACTTATTCCCTGTCAGTGCCGATTTCTCATCAACATTACATACATACATTACCGGTTTCATCGTAAGAAGAAAAAGATCGTCAATATATCTTTTCTCTTCGTCTCTGACCTTCAGAGTCCTGGCAAAGTTGAAACCCTCAAGATGATTTTTATAGCGTTCAAGCACTTCGATCCCTTTCATTGCATCCTTATCTCCTGATTTGGCGACTTTTTTAAGACGGTCGATTTTTTTCTCAACCGATTCATGATCCTTTACCTGCAATTCAAGATTTACTGTTTCAATATCCCTTACCGGATCGACTGATCCTTCAATATGCGGGATTGAATCACTGTCAAAACATCTGATGACATGAATGAGTGCATCTGTATTCCTGATCTCACCCAGGAACCTGCCCCCTGCTCCCTCTCCTTTGGTCGAACCTTTGGCAAGTCCAGGAATATCAACAATCTCAACAGTTGTATGAACTATTTTATTTGTCGGCTGATGTTTTTCGAGCTCATAAAGTCTCTGGTCAGGAACCTTTACAACTCCCATATTTGCTTTGGAAGCTCCGGAGCCGAAGGGACCCGTTTCTACCTTGGTATCAGAAATACAATTGAAAATGGTTGTTTTGCCGACAGTTGCAATCCCTATTATTCCGCATTGAAGAGCCATATGCTTTAAGAGTTATAACGGGTGCAAAGTTATAATTAACTTTAAACCTTTCAGAGTAACTTTCATCAAAGAATAAAAACAGTAACGCGTTTGAGCAATTTTGATTCCGATAATGATCTGATACGGTTGCTTAAAAATGATGTAAACAAGGGATTCAGCCGTATCGTGGAGCAATACAGTTCACGGCTTTACTGGCATATCCGCAGGCTGGTTATAATTCATGAGGATGCTGATGATGCGCTTCAAACCACTTTCATGAATGCATGGAAAAATATCAGTGACTTCAGGAACGAAAGCTCGCTCTATACATGGCTCTACACAATTGCCACCAATGAATCGCTGGCAATAATTAATAAAAGGAAAAAAAATTCTGCTGTTCCTCTCGATGAAATCGGAAACTGGTTTGCCACATCGACAGAAGGCAGTTCATGGTTTGATGGCGATGAGGCTGAAGTAAAACTGCAAAATGCCATTTTGAGCCTCCCGGAAAAACAAAGGATCGTTTTCAACCTGAAATATTATGAAGAGATGACTTATGAGGAAATGAGTAAAGTTCTCGATACCAGTGAGGGAGCGTTGAAAGCTTCTTATCATCATGCTGTAAAAAAGATCGAAAAAAGGCTTGCTGAAGATTAAACCTTTGCACTATCCGACAATCTAAAATGTATAATGAAAAAATTACAGGAAATACCAGGAAAAAATCCTTTCAAAGTGCCTGATAATTACTTTGAAGAATTAAACCGTAAAATAATCTCCCGTGCAACAGGATCTGAAAAAGAGGTTTCCGGAAGAGGTATTTTAGCGGGTTTAAAACCATATCTTGCTGTTGCTGCATCAATAGCTGCAGTATTATTAATAAGCTATGCCACCCTGAAAACGATTAAACCCGGGGACAAAAATGATGATTACTTAATCAGTTCTCAGGAGTTAAATGAATATTATATCAATGATATTGATGTGCTTACTCTCGAAGAACAGGCCCAGGCCTTCATTCCTGAAGTTAGTATACGGGATATGTTAACAGAGGTGAATATTTCTGAGATTGCCGAATATCTTTTATTGCAGAATATTGATGAAAATGAAATTTATGAACTTTTTTGATACCAGAGCTATGAAAACAAAAATATCAGTCATTTTTCTTTTACTGGAAATCTGTTTCTCATATACAATAGTGCAGGCACAGGATAGGGAAAGGCTTGAAGCTTACAAAATTGCCTTTTTTACAAAAAGGCTCGACCTTTCTCCCTCGGAAGCTGAAAAATTCTGGCCGCTCTATAACGAATACCAGAAAAAGAAAGTTGAGATACAGCAGGAGAGAGCAAAACTGAACAGGATGTTTAACCTTGAAGGCAGCGAAATGAGTGAAGCAGAACTCATTACTGCGGGAGATAAACTTATTGAACTACAGGTTAAAGAAACAGAACTGGCCGTAACTTTCCATAAACAACTTAAAACAGTTCTGCCCCCTCAAAAGGTCATAAAGTTTTATCAGTCAGAAAACCAGTACAGGATGCAACTCCTGAAGCAATTGCAGGAGCGTAATCTGCAGAGAGGGAATTTACCTCCGGACCGCAACTGAGTTTTAAATACTTACTTGTAACCGTTACCTGGTTGAGGACAGTTCTGAAGATATAGCTGAGTCAATATCTCCCTGATTTACCCTTTTCTGTTCTCCCGTTGCCATTATTTTAAGAGTGACCTCATTGCTTTTTATCTCTTCCTCACCTGCGATAATGATCAGCGGAATATTCTTTGAGCCGGCATATGACATCTGTTTCTTGAGCTTAACAGGATCGGGATACAGTTCTGATCTAATTCCGGCATTTCTCAGCTTATCAACTATTTTTATTGAATAATTCAATTCCTGCCCTCCGAAATTCACGATCATTACATCGGTGGAAGATGTACGGGTCTGATTAAAAAGATCCATCTGAATCATAACATCATAAATCCTGTCGGCTCCGAAAGAAACGCCCACACCTGAAACCCCTGCAAGACCGAAAACACCTGTCAGATTATCATATCTTCCTCCTCCGCATATGCTTCCTATCGGAACATCAGCTGACTTAACCTCGATTATCGCACCCGTATAATAATTCAGCCCGCGTGCCAGGGTAATATCAAATTCAACTACCCCTTTTAATTCACTGCTGCTTAAATATGAAAAAAGTGTTCTTAGTTCTGAAATACCTGACAATCCCTGTTCCGAACCGGAAAAAAGTCCTTCCAGAATACCGAGCTTTTCTTCTGCATTTCCTTTCAACCCGATAACAGGTTGTAACCTGGATATCGCTTCGTCGGAAATACCCTTCTCCCTCAGCTCTGAATTCACTGCATCGACTCCTATCTTATCGAGCTTATCAATTGCAACTGTGATATCTGTCATTTTTCCTCCTTCACCTATATATTCAGCAATCCCGGAAAGGATTTTTCTGTTGTTGATTTTTATGACTATCCGGACCTTAAATCTGGCGAAGATATCATCGATGATCTTAATAAGTTCATATTCATTAAGCAGTGAGTCGCTGCCGATCACATCAACGTCGCATTGAAAAAATTCGCGGTATCTTCCTTTCTGTGGTCTGTCAGCTCTCCAGACCGGCTGTATCTGATACCTTTTGAACGGAAAAACAAGCTCGTCTCTGTGCTGCACTACAAACCTGGCAAACGGAACGGTGAGGTCATATCTTAAACCCTTTTCACAAATCTGTGATGATACTGCCCCGGAATCACGCTTAAGCAGTTCTCCGCCGGTTATTCCTGATAAAAAATCCCCTGAATTAAGAATCCGGAATAACAGCCTGTCACCCTCATCCCCGTATTTACCAAGAAGGGTTGATAGGTTTTCCATGGCCGGCGTTTCTATCGGCTGATAACCATATAATCTGAAAACCGATTTAATAGTATCAAAGATAAACTCACGCCTCAGCATCTCACCGGTCGTAAAATCGCGGGTCCCTTTGGGAATGGAAGGTTTCAGCATA
>CAYPHL010000016.1:0-36406 GCA_964410385.1 uncultured Rikenellaceae bacterium
CACCCGGCCTCATCCTCCAAAGCTACGGAGGCTAAAAGCCGGCAATAACCACGCCTTAATCTCCTTGTACCCCCGCCTTCGCTCCGCTTCGCCGGGGCACGGCGTGAAAGTATTCAGACTAAAGTACCAGGCCCCTGCCCGGTGCTGTCGTCAGGTAACACAACCTCCCAATATTGCCGGGCTGTTATGTGTCATACGAGTAAACACCATGACATATAATCTCTTATAAAATATTTATCTGTACTTTTGCCTGTATAAATTTTAAAAATGAAAAAGACCTATAAAAAAGCTGTTCTGGAAGCTTTAGAACGTACAAGGACCAAAGAAAATGAAATTCTAAACGAATCAGATATTCAGCACTTACCTACCATTATTAAAAAGTATCTTCATTACTCCGGGACAATCGGAAAAGAAAAAGTATTGAATTTTAGAGCAGAATTCGAGGGAGGGATCAGATCTAACTCCTCAGAAGATTATATGCCTCTTAGATCAGTACAATATAATTTCACTGACAAACCTACCCGCCTTTTTTACATTGTTGCAAAGAAAAAAGGAATTCCCGCGAAAGGCATTCACTTATACAGAGACCAGAAAGCAATTATGTTGATTAAGATATTTGGACTCTTTACAGTAGTTGATGCTAAAGGTAAGGAAATGAATCAGGGTGAAACTGTTACGGTATTCAACGATATGTGTTTTATGGCACCAGCTTCACTGATTGATAGTAATATCCAATGGAAAGAGATAGACGACCTTACCGTTGATGCAAAATTCACCAATGGGAATATTACTATCAATGCAACATTATTTTTCAATGAAGAGGGCAGGCTTGTAAACTTTCTAAGTAACGACAGATTTGAAACTACAGATGGGAAGACCTACACAAACAATCCGTGGATTACTCCAGTGACAGGCTATACAGATATAAACGGATATCGTCTTCCTTCAAGTGCAAAACTAATCTATAAACGTCCTGATGAAGATTTTTGCTACGGTGAGTTCAAATTAATAAACATAGAATACAATTGCAAAGACTATAAATAAAGTACGAACTCATAAATTAGTTATGAAACTTGAACAAGTTACTGATACTAATACAATAGAATGGTTATTAGAAAAAGAAAATCCATCTGTTAAGTATTTCACGTTAACAAAGCTTTTAAAAAAGAGTGAGAGCGATAATGAAGTTATGGATTCTAAGAGAGATATCATGAAAACTGGAATTGTTCCGGCATTACTTGATAAACAAAATGAATCTGGTTATTGGGGAGATATTCAGAAATTCTATTTGGATAAGTACAAAGGTACAGTCTGGCAGCTGATAATATTGGCAGAGATGGGTTCTGATCCAAAAGATATACGTATTAAAAAAGCATGTGAGTTTATTCTTGACAATTCACAAGATATTGAAAGTTATGGTTTCGCGATAAACAGAAGTTCAAAAACAGGAGGAGGTCGGCATAGTGAAGTAATTCCATGTTTAACAGGAAATATGTTATGGAGTTTAATAAGGCTGGGATATTGGAGTGATGAACGAACACAAAGAGGTATTGAATGGATCTGTAATTATCAAAGAAGTGACGATGGAATTTCTGAAATACCCAAAGGATGGCCCTACGACAGGTACGAGATGTGTTGGGGAAGGCACACATGTCATATGGGAGTGGTTAAAACCTTAAAGGCACTTTCTGCAATTCCAAAAGAAAAAAGGAGTAAATCAGTAACAGAAAAAATTAATACTCTTTCCGAGTTCATACTTATGCATCATATTTATAAGAAAAGTCATGACCTAAAATCCATCTCAAAACCCGGATGGCTCAAACTAGGATTTCCACTTATGTATCAAAGTGATATTTTGGAAATTTTGGAAATATTAGCAGAGCTTGATTTTCATGATTCACGCATGAAAGATGCTATCGATAAATTGATAACGAAACGAAATAAAGAAAACAGGTGGAATTTAGAAAACACTTTCAATGGGAGAATGATAAAAAATATCGAGACAAAGGGTGAGTCATCAAAATGGATAACTTTAAAAGCATTAAATGTTTTAATACAGTATTTGGATATATAATAATACAGTATACCAGAAACTGGTTTGGGCATGGAGGATCAACATGTTGTCACGCCTGCCCTGATGACGTCAGCCAGGTGAGGTTTTTGCTATCCCTGCCTGCATGTCCGGACTAATAAATCAATTTACAACCAATGGAAACATGCATAACGATGCTAAGGGGCATTAACATGACCGGACATAATACAATAAAAATGACCGGACTTACCGATATGTTCAGGCACTTAGGTTATACTGACCCGGAAACCTACATTCAAAGCGGGAATATTGTTTTTACATGCCACAAAGAGAATATTGACAATGCTTCATCAGAGATACGAAAGGCCATCCTTTCTGAATTCAATCTCAACATAGCTGTAATATCCCGTACCTCGGATGAAATGAAAGAGATTATCTCAGTAAATCCATTCCCTGTTGAGCCTGGCTTTGATCCATCAAAAATGGCTGTTGTTTTTCTTGAACTAAAACCATCGGAAGCACAAGTCCGGGAAGTTGCAGGTATTGATTATCCACCTGACAAATTCCATATCAACAACAGGGAGATATACGTTTACTGTCCGAACGGCTTCGGGAAAACTAAATTATATACAAATTTCTTCGAATCTAAAATGAAAGTGACAGGTACGGCCCGAAACTGGAGAACAGTGAATAAGCTTCTTGAAATGGCTGAGAAAAAGAAACGCGACCGTGAGAAAAGATAGAAAACAGGAATTATTGAAATCAACATCCTCAAAAAAAAAAAGGAATTCAGTATTCACATAAAAGATTAAAACAATGGAAAAATTTGAAAACCAGGAACCTCAGACATTCGTTGTAAAAGGATATGAATTGAAATGTCCTGTCTGTAATAACAGGCATTTCCGGATAAAACGTGTCCTCCTGAATACAACTGCCATGACATTCTTAAATCTCGATTGGGCAAACCGAAACGCAAATTGCTATATCTGCTCAAATTGCACTCACATTTTGTGGTTTATGGAATAATTAATTTTATTAACAACTTATGCTCAATAATATTAATATTTATGAATGAAATAGATCGTATTTTATTAAGATTACAACAAATTTATCACAATCCCAGGAAGACAGTAAATACATTTAACAGTCCGGATTTGAAAGACCAGATAAGGGCAAACTAAATTCAGAAAATAATGAGTAATCACGATAATCGAATTGCAGAAATGACTTTCTCCTCAGTATACCCTTTATATCTGGCAAAGTTGGAGAAGAAAGGCAGAACAAAAGAAGAATTACATAAGGTAATTGAGTGGTTAACTGGTTTTGATAATAAGAAACTTCAGGATTTAATAAGTGAAAATGCCACATTTGAAGAATTCTTTCAACAGGCATCCCTGAACCCCAATGCTCACCTCATCACCGGATTGATCTGTGGATATCGCATAGAGGAAATCAGGGATCCTTTGACTCAGAAAGTAAGGTATCTGGATAAATTAGTTGATGAGCTGGCAAAAGGGCGGAAGATCGAGAAGATTTTACGAAGATAAAGCTACAACGTAAAAGAAGTTCCTGGCTCAACGATTCAGAAGTTCGTCGAGCCAGGATCAGGCGGACAATTACAGCCTTCAATCAGACTTTAACATAAACTCTTCTGCCATGACATCATTAACTGATTCGTTAATCGGATATAAAAATCAACTCGCTAAGGGTGATATCCAAATTGCCTACAGGGGATTAATTGAATATATGTCGGGATTAAGAAACTTCTTTAAAAACAAATACCCTGACTATTCAGTTTCAAAAAGTCTTTATCAAGGGTATATGGACATGACATACTTTGCATTGTTCCCGTATGATTTGAAAAAAAGAAAACTTAAGATTGCAATCGTACTTATCCATGACAAAATTAAATTTGAGATCTGGCTTTCAGGAATTAATAAACATATCCAGAAAAAATACTGGAATATTTTCAAATCCAAAGATATAAATGACTATCGCTTACCCATGACTATAAAAGGAGCAGACTCAAGAGTCGAATGTAAGCTTACAGACAACCCTGATTTTAGTGATCCTGAATCATTAACCAGACAAATTGAATCAGGGACTCTAAAGTTTATAAAAAACATCAGGGAACTTACAAGGGAGGTCTGAATCAAATGATCAGGCTGCTAAGTCAAATTTGTGTTCTAAAATAATTACTTAAACAGAATGTACACAAAAAATAAAAAAGGACAATCTCTGATTTGGGATGAAGAAGGTACTTTTATTGAGCAATCCTGGGCAGAATTAAAAGTGAAAATTAAAACCACACAAGGTGGTTTGGGTATTATCGCAGATGATTTCTGTGAAATGCTTCAAATTCGTTCAGATCCCTTTAGAGAAGAACATACCGCTGTATTACGTAAAGCATTTAGCAGTGTTACAATAGAAGCAAGAGAAGAAGATGATATAAAACTTTTAGCTGAAATACTTTATATCATCTTAATCCATCCATGGGAGAAAAAATATGAAGCCGGCTGGTTCATAAATCATTTGGTTAAATCAGAAGATAAGACCAAGTTAGATTGTGAAAGAGCTGTCAGAGTAATAAATGAACTTTATAAGCTGAATAGTACTGCTGCAACCATACTTTTATATCAATTAAAATTTTTTGTTGAGGAAATGAAAAAACCTTATGAAACAAATTATGATTTACTTATAAAAACCGGCGGCCTTTATGAAGAGCTTATAAGGAAAGTGTCGGAAATTTCTATTATCTGAATTTCATAAACCGGGAAAGCTGCCGAATCAAATAAGCAAATTGATTTTTTACAATCAAAGTATAAGAAATAATATGGATAATTCAGATCTTGTTGATTTTTTTAAGAATGACAGGTATGCAGCCCTAACAGGTATTGAAATTATTGAGGCAAAGGAAGGGCATTGCAGGGCTCACTTAAAGATTTCGGAAAAACACCTTAATGCCGTCGGTGTCGTACAGGGTGGGGCCATATTTACACTGGCCGATTTTGCTTTTGCGGTTGCTTCCAACAGCCGGGGACAGCTTGCGCTTGCCATAAACGTAAATATCACGTTCTTAAAGAGTGTCTCAGGAGGTACTCTTTTTGCAACTGCTACCGAATTCGATGATCCCAGAAAACTGGGGGCATATGATGTAATTGTCACTAATGAAAAGAATGAAATAATTGCCCGGTTCAATGGTCTGGTTTACAGGAAAGACAAAGAATAAACCTGGCATGCAGACAAATGCAAATATTATGATCCGTGGAATTGTTAAATCGGAAATCCATCAGAATGCGGATTTTTTATTTTAGCGGAAACACGGATTTAAAATCGTAAAATCATCTGAAGAATCTGTAACCATGATTAAGCAGTTAAAAATAACACCGGAATCAAAAAACAAAATCCCAAAAATGCCGGTCTTGTTTCTCGGTCATGGCAGTCCAATGAATGCCATCGAAGAGAATGAATTTGTTGACGGGTTCCGGGAAACAGGAAAATCAATTCCTAAGCCGGAGGTTATCCTTTGCATTTCGGCACACTGGGAAACACGCGGTACTTTTGTTACTGCCACAGAACAACCTGAGACCATACATGATTTCGGAGGTTTCCCGAAAGCCCTTTATGAAGTGAAGTACCCGGCACCCGGCAGTCCTGAACTCGCAAACAGGATAAAATCTTTAATAACGACTGCTACTATTGAACCTGACTTTAACCGGGGTCTCGACCACGGAGCATGGAGTGTTATTAAGCACCTCTACCCCGAGGCAGATGTGCCTGTAATACAGATGAGCCTCGATCATTATAAAATGCCTCAGTATCATTACGATTTGATCAAAGAATTGATCCCGCTCCGCAGAGAGGGAGTACTGATCATTGGAAGTGGAAATATGGTGCACAACCTGCGTTTGGTTGCCTGGGATAAATATGATTCCGATAATTTTGCATTCGGCTGGGCTGTGGAAGCAAGTGAAAAAATGAAAAATTTTATACTCAACAGCGATCATAAAAGTCTTATTAATTACCGGTCTCACGGCAAAGCGTTTGAACTTGCCATTCCGACACCCGAACATTATCTTCCCTTGCTGTATGCCATGGCTTTAAAAGATGAAAACGACGATGTGAAGCTGTTTAATGACAAAGCTGTAGCTGGTTCAATAACAATGACATCTGTAAAAATTGGATAAAACTGGAGATGAAAACAACTGAAACTAATATGAAACTTACACGGGAACAGAAAGATGAGTTATTAAAGACACTAAGAACCCGTTTTGAAAGGAACCTGAACCGTCACAGAGGAATTGAATGGAGTGAAGTTCAGCGGAGACTTGAAAAGGCAGCTGAAAAAATCTGGTCGCTGAATGAGATGGAAAGAACCGGTGGAGAACCGGATGTTGTCGGCATTGATATGCATACCGGTGAATATATCTTTTATGATTGTTCAGCGGAAAGTCCTGAGGGCAGAAGGAATGTGTGTTATGATAATGAAGCCCTTGAATCAAGGAAGTCTGCAAAACCTGAGAACAGCGCTGTTGGTATGGCCTTACAAATTGGTATTGAGCTTCTGACAGAGGAACAATACCGGGAACTGCAAAATCTTGGAGATTTTGATACAAGAACATCCAGCTGGATCAAAACACCATCTGACATCAGGGAACTTGGAGGAGCTCTTTTTTGTGACCGCCGCTATGGAAATGTCTTTGTTTACCATAACGGAGCGCAATCTTATTACAGTGTAAGGGGTTTTCGCGGCTTTCTGAAGGTATGATCCCGATCAAATAAGAGTGCAGCCAGATGAGAAGGAAGGAAAAAGAAATCACCAGCAGCAGGATCATCAGAGAAATTCTTCTAAAATCCGAAGTTTGCAGGTTAGGATTTGTCGATAACGGCGAAGCTTATATTGTTCCGGTAAATTTCGCTTATGATGAGGGGAAAATATATATACATTCTGCCCCGGAAGGGAGGAAGATTGAACTATTAAGAACTGACAACCACATCACTTTTGAAACAGAACTTACAGCTGAAATACTTAAAGACGATATACCCTGCAACTGGTCAGCAAAATACAGATCGGTGATGGGAAAAGGCATCATTTCTATCCAAAATGATCCGGATTCCAAAAGAAGAGGTCTTGATCTGATAATGAAAAAATACGGAGCTGATATTGAGCTGAAATATAATGAATCATCACTTTCGAAAATGGTTATACTGGAGCTGACAATAACCTCGCTCACAGGTAAACAGTCGGGAGACTGGCAATAATGGTTAAGAGTATCTATTCAGTAAACATTTTGTATTTTTATAAACCTTTAATACATGGATCATGTATAAGTATAGAAAATTCCAGTTCGGCTGGGTAATTGTTGTCACTTTCATTACAGTTCTTGTTTTGCTGACATTATCATACATAAAGGAATGGGGAACAAATCCAATTGATAAAGGTGGTTACATATTCATGATGATGTTGTTCATATCCATTCTGATAATGTTCTTCGGAATGACGGTTATTATAACTGATAATGAGATCATGATCCGGCTGGGGATAGGTCTGATCACCAAGAGTATAAAACTGTCGGAAATACAATCTGTAGCCACAGTGAAATACCCGGTATATTTCGGTTACGGAGTCAGGATAACACCGGGCGGGGTTCTTTATAACGTAAATGGAAGACATGCTGTTGAAATAGTACTGAAAAACAAAAAAAAGACTATTCAGATAGGCACCAACGACTGGGACAACCTCAGGAATGCTATTGAGTCAGCAATCAGAAGTAAGCAAAAATGAGGTACTTTACTGCAGCTGTTCTGGTTTTTTACACTTTTTTGCTTAAGGCACAAAAACCGTCAGACATTGTCAGCACCGACAAAAAAGCCCTTCTTATTCCCGGAAAACTGACAGAAAGTCCCGAAGGAATAGCAGATTATATAAGTACCGGATTTTTATCACAAAAAGAAAGAGTCAGAGCTATATTTGTCTGGATCACAAATAATATCAGTTATGATATTGAAAATGCCTTTGCGATCAATTTCTATTCTGACAGCAGGCAGATCGTTGAAGAAGTTCTCAGAACAAGAAAAGGAGTATGTATGCATTATGCAGAACTTTTCAATGATATTGCATCAAGGTGCGGTATAAAATCATTTGTGATCAACGGGTATACCAAACAAAACGGATTTGTAGACTATATCCCTCATGCCTGGTGCGCTATAATGATAGATTCTGTTTGGTCGTTAACCGATCCGACATGGGGATCGGGTTATATCAGGAATGCCGGATTTGTAAGACAGATGAATGATTATTATTTCATGACAAAGCCAGAATTACTGATCAAATCCCATATGCCTTTTGATCCGTTGTGGCAATTCCTGAATTATCCTGTTTCAAACCAGGAATTCTATCTGGGGAATTTTAATATTAACAGGAACAAGCCATATTTCGATTTTGCCGATACACTTCAACATTACATAAAACAGACAGATTTTGAAAGACTTGTCTCTTCGACACGAAGGATAGAAAAGAACGGGGTGAGGAACACTATGATCTTTGACCGGCTTCAGCATAATAAAAGGGAAATAGAATATTTTATAAAAAAAAATGAGATAGACCGGTTTAATGAATCTGTGGCTGTATTCAATGAGTCAGTCAATTTGTATAATGATGGTATTAACCGCCTTAATGAATTCATCAGATACCGTAACAATCAGTTCAATCCTAAGAAAAGTGATAGTGAAATCCGTCAGATGTTGCAGGAGCCGGAGTCTGTACTCAGTGCTGCACGGAAGAAACTAAATGAAATTAATCACAGCGACACTAATCTTTCCGCATCGATAATCCAGCTTAACAAATCTCTTGATGAAGCGATAACAAATCTGAATGAACAGAAAATATTCCTTAACAAATACTTCAGCACTTCAAAAGTACTAAGGAAATCCCTCTTTTATAAATATACCTGGATGGGAATCCCTGTCGGGCGATAAGATCTTTTTATTAATTTAGACCCTCAGGGAATTCTATATGATAAGCAATCTGTTGATATTTGTCCTGGCTCTTTCAGTGCTGCTTGTTTCCGCAAAGCTTTTTACAAGCGCAGCAGAGATGATCGGGAGGTATTTAAGACTACCTCCGTTTGTAATAGGCATCTTCATTGTGGGTATCGGAACATCATTGCCGGAACTTATTTCAGGTTTATTCTCGGTGAACCGGGGTGTTTCTGAAATACTTGCCGGGAACCTGATGGGAGCCAACATTTCAAATATTCTTCTTGTTACCGGGTTTGCCGTAGTTCTGAACAGGAAGAATATAACACTCAGCAGCAACTATATTTATATTGATTTGCATTTCCTGCTTGGCAGCTTCATGTATTTCTGCCTGATCGCTTTTGATGGAAATATTAAATTTACCGAAGCCTTTATCGGAATTATAATTTTTATTGTTTACAGCTTTTATCTTATTAAGGGTGATGCGCTGATAAACGGGAACAGGAACAGCAATTCTGTTCCATTTCCGTTTAAACACCTTGGGTTACTGATCTTCAGCTGTGCGGGAATCTACTTCGGAGCAGACTTTACTATCTCATCTCTTGGGAAAATTGCGGCTGACCTTAATGTTCCGAACGCAATTATTGCTGTTACTCTTCTTTCTCTTGGGACAACCCTACCCGAACTGGCTGTAAATATCTCAGCAATAAGGCAGGGCAAGGCAGAAATGGCTGTTGGAAATGTCCTTGGAAGTTGTGTCTTCAATACTCTGGTCATTCCTCCGTTAACATCTGCCATCGGAGAGATATCAGTTCCTGAAAGTCTTGTCAGATTTTCACTCCCGGTTATGGCAGCATGCGGATTATTATTTTATCTGCTGACGCAGGACAAGAAAATATCTGTCTGGGAAGGTATGATGTTCGTCTGCCTTTATATATTGTTCATTATCAAGATCACTGTCAAATGAAATATCTCAAATTTTTCAATATTCACTGATAAAAGTTAAAGGTCCAGAAAATAATTATGGAAAGGATCAGGATTTTTAAAGGATCTCCCGTTTTCGGGAAGTTTTATATAATTTTCGGAGCGTTTTTCGCTTTAACAGGCATAGTTGTTACTGCCATCAATCTAACCGGAGGATTCGATAAAAGACTTAATGGAGGGGACTGGTCTTTCGTACTTTTTATTCTCCAGGGCATACTTATTTCAATTATGGGCTGGTCATTTATCAGAAACCAGAAATACTATATGGAATGGGACGACAGTGAAATACGGTATTTACTGCCTTATACAAAAAGAACCGAGGTTATAAAACTTGATGAGATTGAATCAGTTAATATTAAACTGTTTGAAATTGAGCTGATGCTTAAAAACGGAGTAAAAACTATCAGGCTGGACAATCTCGAATTTGAGGATATCAGGAGGATCAAGGAAAGATTCGGGGGATTTGCCCATGACAAACATTGAGATCAAAGCCAGATCAGAAAGAGCCGATGAAATCAGGGAGATCCTGAAATCGCATCATGCGGAATTCATCGGCGTCGATCACCAGAAAGATACTTATTTCAAAGTAAATCATGGAAGACTTAAACTGAGAGAGGGAAATATAGAAAACCATCTCATTTATTACGAACGTGAAAACATATCCGGTCCGAAACAAGCCAGAATAATTTTATTCAAATCAGATCCGTCATCCTCATTAAAAGAGATTCTTGAAAGATCCCTGGGTATTCTGGTGGTTGTAAATAAAACAAGAGAGATTTTTTTCATCGGAAACATCAAATTTCATATCGATCATCTTGAAGATCTCGGGGAATTTATAGAAATTGAAGCAATCGATGAATACGAATCAATTGGCAGAGAAAAATTGCTTGAACAATGCAAAACCTACATGGAATTATTCCATATATCTTATGATGATCTGATAAAATCCTCATATAGTGATCTTTTACTTCAAAATAAATAATTAATCGAAAATGTACCCGGAAACTTTTGCCAGATTTTATGATCTCATATATCATCAAATGAGGGATCATGTGGATCTTGACTTTTTTCTTGATGAAATTGACCGTACCCGCGGCAGGATCCTCGAAGTAGGTTCAGGAACGGGAAGATTATTTACAAATGCGCTTTCACACGGAGCTGATATTTTCGGCATAGACATCAGCGAATCAATGCTGAAAGTCCTGAAAAATAAGATAAAACCAGATGATTATTTCAGGGTAAGCCATCAGAATATCCTGGATTTCCGGTTCGATTTCAGATTTGATCTTATAATTGCACCCTTTCGTGTGATAATGCATGTTGAAAAGAAGGAAGAACAGCTCAGAGCGCTGAATAATGTTTATAATCATCTGAATAATAACGGAAAGTTCATTTTTGACACTTTCATTCCCGATCTCGGCCAGCTTATAAACGGCCTGAAAGATGTTGTGGATTTTGAAGGTGAATATGAAACAGGAAGAAAGGTAAGAAGGATTGTCTCAACAAAACCTGATCTTATAAACCAGATCATTAATGTAAACTTCCGGATGGAATGGGATGAAAATGGCACCCTTAGAGCCGAAGAATGGAAAATACCCATGAGATACTTTTTCAGGTATGAACTGGAACATCTTGTCGAACGGTCAGATTTCGCTAAATATAAAATCACAGGTGATTATCAGGGCAACGAGCTGAATAATAGCTCCAAAGAATTTATAGTCATCTGCACAAAATAATAGCCTCAACTCTAAGTACTCCAAAATCTAAGTACTCCAAACTTCTTTATTATATTTGCAAACTAAACTAAAAACTTAAAACTATGAGCATGTTTTGCAACCAGTGTCAGGAAACTGCAAAAAACACAGGCTGTACAATTAACGGGGTCTGTGGTAAAAGAGAAGAAACCGCGAATATTCAGGATCTGCTGGTATATGCATGTCAGGGACTTGCCTTTGTCACTATTGAAGCAAGAAAGAAGGGGATCGATACTAACCCTGAAAGTAAGCATATAACCAATTGCCTTTTCATGACTATCACGAATGCCAATTTTGATGACAAGTCAATAATCCGGGCAATCAGGGATTGTATTGATTACCGTGAAGGGCTGAAAAAGAAAGTCAGCGTTAGTGACAAACATGATTCAGTTTTATGGAATGCTGCAGGAGATAATGAGCTTTATGACAAGGCCAGGCTTGTTGGCACTTTGACTTATGATTCAGATGAAGATATCCGTGCCCTGAAACAATATTCATTGTTCGGAGTCAAGGGTATGGCAGCATATGCCGAGCATGCCTTCAACCTGGGATTCGAGGATCCCGAGATCTATGATTTCATGGAACAGACCCTTGTTATGCTAACAAAACCTATGGATCTGAACGGAATGCTTGACCAGGTGATGCGTACCGGGGAGCATGGTGTAAAAGTTATGGCATTGCTCGATAAAGCCAACACCTCTACCTTCGGAAATCCCGCAATTACGAAAGTAAATATCGGGGCACACAAGAATCCGGGGATCCTTGTCAGCGGACATGATCTTAAAGACCTGGAGCAATTGCTTATCCAGACTGAAGGAAAGGGCATCGATATTTATACCCACTCAGAAATGCTTCCTTCACATGCATACCCTGCATTTAAAAAGTTCAAACACCTTGTCGGTAATTATGGCAATGCATGGCACAGGCAGCTTGATGAGTTCGAGACATTCAACGGACCTGTTCTCTTCACAACCAATTGCCTTGTTCCGCCCAGGAAGAGCGCTACATACAATGACAGGATATTTACAACGGGGGCAACAGGGATGCCGGGCTGGAAATATATTGATAAAAAACTCCCCAACGGACAAAAGGACTTTTCGGAGATAATTGAAGTTGCAAAGAAGTGCCAGCCTCCGAAGGAAATTGAAAATGGCGAGTTAACGATAGGTTTTGCCCATGACCAGGTACTGGCTCTGGCAGACAAGGTACTTGAGGCGGTGAACTCAGGTGCAATAAAGAAACTTGTAGTAATGTCAGGATGCGATGCACGTCAGAAAAGCCGTGAATACTATACAGAATTTGCAAAAAAGCTTCCGGAAGATACCGTAATTCTGACATCGGGCTGTGCAAAATACAGGTACAACAAGCTGAATCTTGGCGACATCAATGGTATTCCCAGGGTACTCGACGCCGGCCAGTGCAATGATTCATACTCCTGGGCATTTGTTGCCCTTAAACTAAAAGAGGTGCTTAACCTTGATGATATTAACAAGCTTCCGATTGTATTCAATATTGCCTGGTATGAACAAAAAGCGATCATTGTTCACCTTGCATTGCTTTACCTTGGGATAAAGAATACTCACATCGGTCCTACCCTCCCCGGCTTCATGACACCAAATGTCCTGAAAGTTGTTCAGGAAAAGTTCGGAGTACAGGTAAATACAACAGTTGAAGAGGATCTGAAGATTTTCGGACTGAATTAAAGACCATTATAATACTAAGTATTGACCGGAAATCATTTTAAAATCTGCTTTTGATCTAATTGTTATTTTAAGCCCTCCTCTTTGATACAAAGGGGAGGGTTTTTGTTGTATTTTTGCCGAAATCTGAATCGGAGGACAAATCCGGGCATTTAACAATAAGGGTAATTTAATTTGTAAAGTATGACATTAAACCAGAGCTCTCTTTCCGGCAGGGATGACCGGCAACACGCAGTGCCCGGAGAATATATTGCTGCCCTGGAGAATACAAGCAAGGAGTACAAGACCGGTGATACTGTAATTACAGCGCTTCAGCCATCCACAGTGCAATTCCGGAAAAATGAACTTACTCTGATCATCGGACCTTCAGGATCGGGCAAAACAACTCTCCTCTCGCTTCTCGGTTGTGTAATTTATCCGACTGAAGGTGACGTATGGGTAAAAGGAATTCATGTGAATAAACTTAATGAGGCAGAACTTGCGGACCTCAGACTTCATAACATTGGTTTTGTCTTCCAGAATTTTAACCTTATCGCGCCGTTGAATGCCCTTGAAAATGTGATGCAGCCACTTAAACTAATGAAGCTGCCTGCCGGTACTGCAAAAAAGAAAGCCATGGAAGCTCTGGAAATGGTAACCATGAGCGACAGGCTGAAAAGCCTTCCGAAACAGTTATCCGGCGGTCAGCAGCAAAGAGTAGCTATAGCCAGGGCACTTGTTTCCGATCCATCACTTATCTTATGCGATGAGCCGACAGCCTCACTCGATACAAAAAGTGTTGCGATTGTTATGCAGGAACTGAAATCGCTGGCTACGAACGGAAAATCAATCGCCGTTGTTACACATGACAGCAGGCTTAAACAGTTTGCAGACCGGATAATATACGTCCATAACGGATTTGTCACAGAGAATCCACCTGAAGATGAAATATTAAATTAATTATAATATGACAATTAATAAAATCCTGTGCAGCATCATCATAATGCTGACCACAATTTCATGTAACAGCAAAAAAACAGATAATACTGCTGAAGTGGAACTGAATAATGAACCAGGGTCCGGAATAATGAAGGTAATCAGTGTTGTGGGGCTCGGGAAAATCGAGCCGGAAACAAAGATACTGTCCCTTGCCTCAGCCGGAGGAGGGATCATTTCCGGGATACTGAAGAGCAACGGCGACAGGGTAAAAGCCGGAGAGACAATAATAATGCTCGATTCGGAAACTGAAAGGAATAATATTGAACTTATACGTAACAGGATCAGAACCCAGGAAAGCCAGGTCGAACTTGACAGGTATTCCATAAAGGAATCAGAAGTGAGGCTTGAAAACAAGAAAAGACTCCTGGACAGCAGCAGGCAGCTTTTAAAAAATGGCGCTGAGACAAGCCGTAATCTGGATGATCTTGAAACGGAAGTGAAGGTGCTTGAAACCGGCTTACTGAAGAGCAGGGCAGCTTTATCTATAAGCGAATCAAGGCTCGGCGAACTCCGGACCGAACTTCGTAAAGCACAGACAGACCTGAACAGGAGGAACCTGACAGCCCCTGTCGACGGAACAGTGCTTAATATAATGGTCACAGCCGGCAGTTCAATAAGCCAGTTCAGTGAGTATTGCGAGTTTGCTCCTGATGGAAATATTATTGTCCGCTGTGAAATTGATGAAATGTTCGCCGACAGGATTAAGGAAGGTCAGGATGCTGAAATAACTCTTGTCGGAAAAGATGAAGTGATCACCAGAGGCAAAGTAATAAGAACAGCTCCTTATCTGAAGAGAAAATCACTTTTTTCAGAACTCCCGGGCGACAGGGAAGACAGGAGGGTGAGGGAAGTCTGGATAATTATTGAAAACAATACACGCCTGCTGTTCAACATGCAGGTAGAATGTAAGATCACAATCTGACTTTACAGAAATGCTTAAGACAGCTTATAACTTCCTGAAATACGATAAACCGAAAAGCATCGGTGTAATTATCGGTATTGTAATCTGTATTTTCCTGATCGGACAGCAGATAGGAATATTGACATTCCTTATGGGACTGATGGGTGGTCTCATAGAAAACTCGGATACAAAGAATTCACAAATATGGGTTGTGGATAAAATAACAATTAATGCCAACGAGCTGGCAAAACTGGATGAGAGTCTTGTGAGGGAAGTCAGGAGCGTTGAGGGAGTAAGATCAGCATCCCCATTTGTGATCACAGGAGCGATCGCATCTTTTTCGAGCGGTAAAACTGCTCCGGTAAATATTATCGGAAGCGATCCACCTGATTTCGTGGCGGGTCCGAAACCTGAAAAGATCGGCAAAGGTAATATTTACGACCTTGTACAGGATGATGCCATAGCTGCCGATTTTTTTGATGCATCAACATTTGCAAATCCGACCGATATAGGCACCGAACTTGAAATAAACGGCAAAAGGGCAGTTATTAAGCTTCAGACCAGGGATGCCAGAGGTTTCGGAGGCTCATACTTCTACACAACACTCTCAAAAGCAAGATCTTATGGTAATTTCCCTGAAAATAAGGTAAGCGCTATTGCAGTTGGAATCGCTGACGGATATACTGCCGATCAGGTCAGGGACAATATAAATAATACCTTTCCGGGCATAAGGGCATGGAAAACAGAGGATCTGAAATCATCAACCGTAAAGTTCATAGTCGCCAGTTCAAACATCGGGACCAGCATAGGATCATTGGTCGTCTTTGCCATAATAAGCGGGTTCTTCATTATAGGACTTACATTATATTCCTCTGCAATTGACAGGGTAAGAGATTATGGGACATTGAAAGCTATCGGAGCAACAAACGGTTATATTACAAGACTGATCCTGACACAATCACTGATCACTGCAACTCTCGGTTTCCTCATTGCATGGTTTCTTCTAATAGGATTCCAGAAAGGAGTGGCCAATGCCGGACTTCTTTTCAGGCTTTCCCCTGTGTTGCTTACAAGTCTGTACCTCCTTACCATAATTATTTCGACCGGAAGCGCCCTTTTCTTTTCAATAAGAACCATCGGCAATGTTGAGCCGGCTTCAGTATTCAGAAATTAAAAAAAACCATTATGAGTAAAAACATAATATTGACCCTGTACATTTTTTTAACCTTAACTGTTCCTGTTGTTGGTCAGCCGGTTTCCATTTCCGGACCAATAAGCTTTGACCAGGCTATAGAAACAGCTATACGTAATAATCCGGAACTGAAGATAAAGGATCTTGACATACTTATAGCTGCGGAGCAGTATAATGAAGCCAGGCTGAAAATGGTACCTCAGGTCTACGGAAGGTATGATATACAGAGGAACCTCATAATCCCGTCTACGCTTGTCCCGCTGGGGAAATTCAATCCCGGACTGCCTGAAGATGAACTTACTCCCATAAAATTCGGCACCAACTGGGTATCAATTGCCGGGCTCTTCGCTTCGGTAAAAATCTTCGATCCCCAGGTAACAGGCGACATGAGGGAGAAGAAAGCATCAGTTGCTTTAAGTGATATTGAAAGAAAGATCACACAGGTCGACCTCGAGACAGAGACCGGGAAAGCCTATGCGAACTGTCTCCTTTCACTTGAGCAATTCAGATTTGCAGCTGATGACACACTTAACAGCTATAAACACCTCAGCGAATCTTTCCTGAAATTCAACTCGGGTATACTTAAACAGACTGATCTCAACCAGGCAATAATAAATCACAACAGTTCAATAAGCAGGCTGAATGAAGCTGAAAAGATATGGATCGATTCACGTAAAACCCTTTTTTACTGGATGGGATTGACAGAATCTGAAAATCAGTCAGTAATTCTGGCGGATTCGCTCGCCCTTCTGATAGAAAGGTTAAGTAGCCCCATTGGTAAAGAAAATG
Organism: uncultured Rikenellaceae bacterium; assembly: GCA_964410385.1. Lineage (GTDB taxonomy): Bacteria > Bacteroidota > Bacteroidia > Bacteroidales > VadinHA17 > LD21. The sequence continues at coordinate 17,309 of CAYPHL010000016.1, forward strand.
ATCCTGAATCATCACTTACATGGCTCCGCCTCACAGCATTGAACAATATTGACAATATAAAGCTGAAAAATGTAAGGTCGGGTTTTCTCCCGGTCGTGTCCCTGAACGGATTACTTTCAACCGATTATTATAACAACCAGTTCCGTCCGGGAAACAGGGATTACTGGTTTGGAAACAGCAATGTAAATCTTTCCCTTCATGTACCTATCACTGAAGGGATAGACAGAACAAGGAGAATAAAACAACAGAAATACAGGATTGAAGCCAATATGGAGGAAATGAATTCTGCCCTTAACAAGAAAAAGCTTGAAATCAGAAGATATTCCGATAATATTACCTTTTACGGGAAGGAGATAATTGCGAAAAAGTCCGATCTGGATCTTGCAAAGGAAAATCTCAATGCATCTTTCAGTCTGTTCACAGAAGGCAGGATCCTTCCTTCAGGACTCACTGAAGCGGAGATTTCATACAAACAGGTAAAAATTGATTACCTTAAAGCTCTTTTTAATTACCTCGATTCACTCCTCGAACTGAGAAGGATCACAAGGTCATAAAATATAGTATTATGAATTCAATAAAAGTAGGAGACCCTGTTCCGCCTTTTTCTCTGCCCGATCAGGACGGGAACTTGTTTGATATTACAAATTATCTTGGCAGGAAGAAACTTGTAATCTTTTTCTACCCTCAGGACGGCAGCCTGAACTGTACAAGGGAAGCCTGCTACTTCCGCGATATGTCCGAAGCTTTCGAGGAAACCGATGCAACAATAATAGGCATCAGCGCCCAGTCGGTGGAAAGCCACAAACATTTTGCCGAATCAAATAAGCTCAATTACAGAATTCTGAGTGATGAAAGAAATCATGTCAGGAAATTATTCGGAGTACCATCAAGGGCATTTGGCCTCATCCCCGGAAGGGTTACATATGTCGTTGACAAAAAAGGCATTGTAGTCTTTATAATTGATTCACAAACAGATACTCAGCGCCACGTTGATGAAGCTCTCAAGATAGTTCTGGTACTGAAAAAAAACGACTGATTTAAAGGTGTTATATTTGCAGTATCAGAATTAAATCTGTTCACATACTTCTTATTTTGAAAATAACCAATGGAAATATTTATTCTGGCAGTCCTGATCCTGCTTAACGGCTTTTTCTCATTATCCGAAATAGCCCTCGTTTCAAGCAAAAGGTCAAGACTTGAACAATATATGACTGAAGGCAGGAAAGGAGCAAAAACTGCTTTGCGTTTACTTGAAAACTCAGGGAATTTTCTATCTGCAATACAGGTGGGGATAACCTTAATTGGTATTGTAACCGGTTATTACGGAGGTATTAGTCTGGCCGACAATGTGACCCCTCTTTTCGAACAGATAGGATTTCTGAACGGATATGCAGATGAAGTTGCCCTTATACTAACCATCCTCCTGATTACATATTTCTCAATAGTGATCGGAGAACTTGTTCCGAAGACAATTGCACTGAGCAATCCTGAAAAAATTGCAATCAGGATCGCTCCGGTAATATCATTCATAAGCAAGATCTTTTACCCTTTTGTCAAATTCCTTTCTTCTTCCACGATGCTGATCGTTAAGCTAATGGGGATCACAAGAAAGAGGGAACCCATAACTGAATCTGAACTCCGGCAAATGATAAAGATCGCATCAAGGGAGGGAGTTATAGAAAAAGAGCAGAACAGGATCCATGAAAAAGTATTTTATTTTTCCGATAAAAGGGCAAAACATATAATGACTCACCGTACCGAGGTGGAATGGATCAACCTGAAGAAATCGGAAGAAGCCATAAAATCCGAAATACTGGCTACCCGGCATAGCAAGATTTTGTGCTGTAACGGCAGCCTGGAGAATTTTACAGGGGTACTTTACATCAAAGATTATCTGATAGCGCTTAATTCAGACAAGACAGTTAAGATCCGCGACCTTCTTGTGCAGCCTCTGATACTTCCTGAGAGTTCAGATGCTCATAATGTTCTGGATCTGTTCAAGAAAAAACTTACACAGTTCTGCGTGGTCGTTAACGAGTACGGAAGCTTTGAAGGAATCATCACTCTTCATGATATAATGGAAAATATTCTCGGCGAACTTCCTGAAGAAGGAGAACCATACGAACCGGATATTTTCATAAGAGATGATAAATCAGTCCTTGTAAATGGCGATGCTCCGGCAGAAATCCTGGACGGGATAATTGAAGGGTTTACTATAGATTTCGAGAAAGTTGATTATTCCACAGTTGCAGGATTCGTTTTCAGTAAGATAAACAAGATTCCCCAGATAGGCGATAAAATAGAATTTGCAGGCTATTTAATAGAGATAGTTGATATCGACGGCAACAGGATTGATAAAATCCTGATAAGAAAACTGCCTTAGTTTTTGATACTTCAAAGCTTGTCCGGGCTCCTTACTCCCATCCTCACAATTTCCCGGGCTCCGGTATATTTTATTTCAGGCGATTATGCACATAATGGCCCGAATATTGAACAATGAAAGAAGATTTTCACGATATTTGAAAATGATTATCCGGACCCGTTAAGATAAAACTATAAATATTCATATATGATGAAGAAATTAATTATGCCCGTAAAGCTTACACTCCTTTTCCTGACAACGCTGATAGTTTTTTCCTGTGCAGTTAATCCTGTCACAGGAAAGAGACAGATCATGCTTATGTCAGAAGAGCAGGAAGTGCAAATGGGTCTGGCCTATGATCCCCAGGTAGTAGCAACTTTCGGTGAATACCGGAGCGACAATCTTCTGAATTTCATTTCTGCAAAGACTAAAGAAATGGGGACAATTTCTCACAGGCCAAACCTTCAGTATCATATTAAGATCCTTGATTCTCCAGTCGTAAACGCATTCGCGGTACCCGGAGGTTATATTTATCTTACCCGTGGTATCCTGGCACAGCTTAATAATGAAGCGGAACTCATGGGTGTCGTTGGTCATGAAATGGGACATATAACAGCCCGCCATTCTGTAAGTCAGCAAACCAAACAACAACTTGGCCAGCTGCTCCTTATCGGAGGGATGATTGCATCTCAGAAATTTGCCCAGTATGCTGAATATGCACTCCAGGGAATGCAGCTTCTGTTTCTTAAATTCAGCCGCGACGATGAACGGCAGGCCGATGCCCTGGGAGTTGAATACTCCTCAAAAATAAATTATGATGCTCATAAAATGGCCGACTTCTTCCAGGTACTCAATAAAATGAGCATGGCTGAAAGCCAGGGAGGAGTACCTACTTTCCTGTCAACCCACCCCGATCCCGGAGATCGCTATAACTCTGTTAATCAATTGTCTACGGAATGGCAGACAAAGCTTGGAACTGGTGATTTCAAGGTAAACCAGGACAGCTACCTTCAGATGATTGATGGTATTATTTATGGTGAGGATCCCAGGCAGGGCTATGTGGAAGGAAATACATTTTATCATCCTGAGATGAAGTTCAGGTTTACTTATCCTGCAGGATGGCATTATGAAAACACACCATCACAGGTAAATATGGGACCTGAGGATGGAAAAGCCCTTATGGTATTTACGTTGTCTCCACAGAAAAGCCTCCAGAGCGCTGCTGACACTACTCTTGCTCAGCTTGGACTGACACTTCTGGAAACAAAAAATACTACTGTTAACGGATTACAGGCAAAGGCCACGGTATCACGGCAGGTTAACCAGGACCAGTCGACAGGACAGCAATCATCAAATCTTGTGCTAACCTATTTCATTCAATACAGTCCCTATATTTATGTATTCCATGGCGTTACAGCCGAAGCAGATTTCAATGCATATTTCAACATGATGGAATCATCAATGAAAACATTTGCAAAACTTACTGATCCTTCAAAGATAAATGTCAAACCGACGAAATTACTTGTAAGAAGGGTCCAGAGAACAACAACCCTTGGTAACGCCCTTGCCTCGTACAATGTGCCTCAGGCAAAGCTTCAGGAAGTTGCCCTGCTTAATAATATGGACCTGACAAGTACCGTTCAGGCCGGTAAAATGATAAAGGTGATCGGACAATAATTAATACTGATAAATATGGATTACTATCAATATCGTCCGGCTGATAAACCGCCGGAATGGAAGAAATACCTGCCCTATTATAAGTATATTATATGGGCTGTTGTTATTCTGATACTTCTGCTGATGACATTTTTCCAGATCAGGCCGGAAGAGGCAGGTGTCATAACACGGTTCGGCAGGTATATACGTACTGAGGAACCGGGCCTGCATATAAAAATGCCGATTCTCGAAAATCTGTATAAAGTTGCTGTGGAAAGACAGCACAAGGAGGAGTTCGGTTTCCGTACCCTCAGCAGCGGTATAAGATCAGAATATACAAAATCAGGAACCGCTGATGAATCACTTATGCTGACCGGCGATCTTAACCTTGCAGATGTGGAATGGGTCGTGCAATACCGCATAGATGATCCTTACAAATATCTTTTCAAGGTAAGGGAACCTGTGAGTACGATGCGGGATATCTCAGAAGCAATAATGAGACAGATAGTAGGTGATCGGACAGTAAATGAGGTACTTACGGTTGGGAGAGCAGAAATTTCGAGTATTGTTCAGCTCGAGATTCAGAAACTCTGTACGGAATATTCACTTGGAATAAAAATAGAACAGGTCATCCTTCAGGATGTAAATCCTCCGGATCCCGTCAAGGATGCATTTAATGCTGTCAATCAGGCTCAGCAGGAAAAAGAGACCCTTATAAACCAGGCGAGGTCGGAATATAATAAGATCATTCCGAAAGCCCGGGGCCAGGCCGAAGAGACCATACAGAAAGCGGAAGGATATGCCACGGAACGAGTAAACAATTCCCTTGGTGAAGCGACCAGGTTCAATGCACTTTACAGAGAGTACCTGAAAGCTCCGGAAATTACAAAACAAAGGCTTTACCTTGAAACGATGCAAAGCGTGATTCCGCGGCTGGGGAATAAGATAATTACCGACGAAGACGGAAACAATGTACTTCCACTTCTTCAGATGCAGATGAAAAATAAATAAGCAGAGAAACCATGAATTACAAAAAACTCATCATAAGTCTCGCAGTCGCAGCTATAGTCCTGATCTTTGTCCTTGAAACAGTTTATATGATCAAGGAAACTGAACAGGTAGTGATAACACAGTTCGGCAAACCCGTAGGCGATGCGAAAACCACTCCGGGACTGAAAATTAAGTTACCCTTCATCCAGAGAAAAAACTATTTTGAAAAAAGATTCCTGGAATGGGATGGCGATCCAAACCAGGTCCCTACAAAGGATAAGAAATTCATATTTGTCGAAACCTATGCCCGCTGGCAGATAACCGATCCCCTTCAGTTCTTCAAGAGACTGACTGATGAAAGAGGAGCTCAATCGCGGCTGGCTGACATCCTGGATGGCGAAACCCGCGATTATATTGCAAATCATAACCTCGAAGAGGTAGTCAGATCAGAAAACAGAACTCCTACCTCGTCAGGGTCTGTTGGAGAAGAAGTTGGTGATACACTCTCTTCTATCATTGAGGGAAGACTTAAGATCCAGGAAAAGATACTTCAATCATCGAATGATAAAGCAAAGGACCTCGGGATCGTTATCCTGGATGTAAGAATCATGAGGCTCAATTATGTAGCGGAAGTCCAGACCCAGGTCTATGAACGAATGAAAAGTGAAAGGATAAGGATCGCCGAAAAATTCAGATCAGAAGGATTGGGAGAAGCTTCAAAGATAAACGGAGAGAAAGAGAGGGATCTGAAAACTATCCAGTCGGAAGCATACAGAAAGGCTGAAGAAATAAGAGGTACAGCCGATGCAAGGGCAACTGCAATATACGCATCAGCTTATAACCAGTCAGCGTCTTCAAGAAATCTTTACGGATTTATAAAGTCGATGGAAACATTCGAAAAAACATTCGATACAACCACTACAACAATCCTTTCAACAAAAAGTGAATTATATAAATATCTTATAAACATTAACTAATGCCAAAAACAATTAACTGACATGAAAATTAAGCTCCTGCCCGCAATCTTCCTTATAATGATAAATCCGGTAATCGCTCAGAAATATAATATAATAGTCAAGGGCGGTCATATTATAGATCCGAAGAACAATATCAATGAAGTAATGGACATTGCCGTTAAAGACGGCAGGATAGCCCTGGTATCCAAAAACATTGATTCAAAGGAAGGCATACAGGTAGTAAATGCAGGCGGATTCTATGTTACCCCCGGACTTATTGATATGCATGTACATGTTTATCAAGGAACTAACCTCGATCAGCAATATATGAACGGACCGAGTTCGGTCACACCCGATGGTTTTACGTTCAGGGTTGGCGTTACAACCGTCGTCGATGCAGGTTGTGCAGGATGGAGAACATTTCCTGATTTCAAAAAGAATATCATTGACAGATCCCAGACTCGTGTTCTTGCCTTCCTTAATATTGTCGGTGAAGGAATGAGAGGTGGCCCTTTTGAACAGAATCTGAAGGATATGGATCCTAAGATCACCGGGCAGTATGCGCTGAAGAACCGCAGTGAGATAGTGGGGATTAAGCTGGCTCACTATAGCGGACATGAATGGGAACCGACTGACCGTACCGTTGAAGCCGGTAAAGTTGCCGATATGCCGGTAATGATCGATTTTGGAGGGGCTGATCCGCCTCTTCCGATTGAAGAGCTGTTCATGAAACATCTTCGCCCGGGGGATATATTCACGCATTGTTTTGCCCAGCTGGGAAGCGGCAGGGAATATGTTGTCGATCCGGCTGCAGGCAAAGTGAAACCTTTCGTATGGGACGCCATTAAAAGAGGTATTATTTTCGATGTAGGCTATGGAGGTATCAGCTTTGCCTATTCCCAGGGAATACCGGCAGTAAAGAGCGGTTTATTTCCCCACGTGATCAGCACTGATCTGCATATCGGCAGTATGAATGCAGCAATGAAGGACCTTCTCACAACAATGTCAAAATTCCTGGCTATGGGAATGGATCTTCAAAGCCTTATCAAAGCAACAACATCCGAACCTGCCCGGGTGATCAAAAGAGAAGAACTGGGAAATCTGTCCGTTGGCGCTGATGCCGACATCACGGTGCTGAACCTTAGACAGGGCAAATTCGGCCTGTTTGATCATACCGGTTATAAACTGGAAACCGACAGGAAGTTCGAATGTGAAATGACAATCAGAGCCGGAAGGATCGTTTATGACCTCAATGGAATTGCAAATCCTGTCATTGTATCCGGCAGGAGATAATTATTATTTTGTTTTACTTAGTGCCTAATTATCTACTATATAACTCACCCCTAAATCCCCCAAGGGGGACTTATGAATCTGAGCGCCCCCCTGGGGGCAAGGGGTGGCAAGAAGGGCAGGAGTTATTGTAGTTGATGTTCCTGAGTTCTTTAAGATGTACACTTAGTGGCAAAAATTAAATTAATATTAACTTAAATAGAATTATTATGAAAACTGAAAGAAGATCTGCTTTAAAGAAAATGTTCGCATCTGTACTGGGTATAGCCGGGGCAGGAGTAGCTGCAAAAGCAGCTGTTGCATCAAAGGAGGAAAAAGAAGCTGACAGCATTACAAGCTTCCAGAATGCTCCGCTTTTCTCGGGCCATACCAAATTCGGAAATCTTGTATTTGTTGCAGGAAAAGGCGCCCATGTAGAACCTTTTACAATCAAGGCTCATACTGAAATAGTTCTTAAAGAACTTGAGAACGAGCTCATTAAAGCAGGTTCCTCAATGGAGAAAGTCCTGAAGGTAAATGTATATCTGAATGATATTGCAGATTATCAGGGCATGAATGAAGCATATAAGGGGCGCTTCGGAAGCAAACCTCCTGTCCGTACAACTGTTGCCGTGGCAAAGGGCGGAGTTCCCGGAAATTCCCTTGTTGAGATGGATTGTATTGCATATATTTAATAAAGGCATAACACATGAAACGCAGAGAGGTCATAAAAGGACTGACTGTTCTGCCGGTTGCAGGAGCGGCGCTGAGCGCGTCTCTGCCATTGAGCCCCTTCGTTGCTGCTCCCGCAAAACGTGATCTTTTCGCCGAACTGGGACTGCGCAGGTTCATCAATGCAGCAGGTACCTATACATTTATGACAGGATCACTTCTTCCGGATGAAGTTGTTGAGGCAATGGTTGCCGCTTCCAGAGAATATGTACTCCTTGATGATGTACAGGACAAGGTTGGAGAAAAGATAGCCGCGATCTGTCATGCAGAAGCGGCAACAGTCACAGCAGGATGCTGGTCAGCAATGGTTCTTGGTACCGCAGGAGTACTTACAGGAAAAGATCAGAATAAGATCGGGCAGCTTCCGGATGTCAGTGGCATGAAATCCGAGGTGATAACCCAGAACAGCCATAATGCAGGTTATGTCCACTCCCTAAAAAATACAGGTGTAAAAATAGTACCGGTTGAGACAGCCGGGGAACTTGAAAATGCCATAAGTGAAAAAACGGCAATGCTATGGTTCCTGAACTATGCCGCTCCATCGGGGAAGATACAACACGAAGAATTTGTAGCACTGGGCAGGAAGCATAATATCCCTGTGATGATTGATATTGCAGCCGATGTACCTCCGGTTGAAAACCTCTGGAAATACAATGATATGGGATTCGATCTCGTTTGCATATCCGGAGGTAAAGCTTTACGCGGTCCGCAGAGCGCAGGAATACTGATGGGAAGAAAGGATCTGATCGAAGCCGCACGGCTGAATGCTCCTCCCCGCGGAGGTAATATCGGACGCGGAATGAAAGTCAATAAGGAGGAGGTCTTCGGTATGTATGCTGCTATCGACAGATATATCAGGATTGATCATGAAAAGGAATGGAAGATCTGGGAAGAAAGGATCGAACTTATCGAAAATGCAGCGAGAAAAGTAAATGGAGTCACCACAACAGTATCTGTTCCACCTGTTGCAAATCATACGCCCACACTGAATATTTCGTGGGATATTAACAGGATAAAGGTAACCCGTCAGGAATTCCAGGAGAGATTACGCAGGGGAAATCCTTCCATAGAAGTTGTAGCAGGTTCAGAAAACAGCATAAATATTACTGTCTTCATGCTGGAACCGAAGCAGGAAAGGATAGTTGCTGCCCGTATTTATGAAGAGCTGACGAAGGCTCAGGTATAAATAACCATTTCGCGTTCGGCATCCCATCCCATGCCTTTCACGTACATTGTGTACATGCCGGGCTGTGAGAAACCGTCCCATACCACCTCGTGTTTCCCCGGTTCGAGCCCGTCGGCTCTGAGCCGCCAGACGACATCACCGTGACGGTTCTTTATATCAACATATACATCGCTTTCTTCAGGAACATTCACTTCCATGACGATGCCGTTATTATTATCGGCACCCAGCGCTTTGATTGACGGCTGAAGGTCTGATGTTATCTTACCTGTTTTCCAGGCAGAGTAATCAAACGGTTCATCAACCATGTGGTACTGATCTTCATTCTGTCCGTCATAATTCCTTCTCATATACAGGGTTAGAAGAGGTGTCCGCTTCAGGCTATCAAGGCTTATTTTCTTTGCCTTTCCGTCTTCCCAGAGGTAAACTGGTATGTCGAAAGGATTAAGCACATTGGAAACACCACGTTCGATACCGATATGGAATAGTCCGAAATTCCCGGGTTCGTGACCGGCAAGCCAGTGAGCAATTATATCCACCCTGAATGCATCTTTCCCGAAAATAATATTATTGCTCATAAAGTTCATTGCTTTTCCGTTATGTGGACCTCCGGAAAAACCGTCGCCGTCGCGGCTATAGATACCCTCTACAATATTTATCCCGGTCGGAGCAACACTGTAGGCATCGATCATCCTCTGTACCCACTGTTCCATGAACATCCCGCCACCATAAGGAGGTCTCTCCTGCCGGCTTTTCCACCTGGGTATGCCCTGCTCCTCATGCTTTTTCTGAAGCTCGGCTATCCTGTCCATATAGTCGGGCTGGAAGAACTGATGATAACGCTGGTCATAGGTCTTGAAAATATCGTAATGCCCGCCGCAGAACTGATGAAATTTCCTTCCTGTCATGCCCTGAAGGTTCTTTATGGCTCCTGTAATTCCCATCTGGTGGGATTTAAGCTTGGCAATATTAATAAGGAAAGTATCTTCGGCAGTCATTGGCGCCATAAATCCGACCTCCTTAAAGATCACCCCGTCAACCTTCCGGAATATTATATCACCTTCAGGCAGGTCCCAGAAGTCTTTTGAGCTGAGATCCCTGAGGTCAAAACCATTTCTTTCAGCCATGGCAGTATAACCTGCCGGAACCCACTGATGCGGACAGGCACACTCTCTGAGATAGAATTTCTCCGGTCCCAAGTTTTTTACCGACTTCAGGAAACCTTCAATAAAATTCAGGTCGGTAGCTATTCCCAGTTGCGAATCAGGATTTTTCGGATCGATCCTCCCTGTACATGTCCAGTTTGGTTTACAGGTGATCCTTGTAGATAAAGGAAAACCTTTGCCTCCGGTTATTCTGACCATAATTTCCCCAGCCAGCTTGAAGGCAGCATCATGTATAGCCTGCCTGTCATTGGGTGCTGAGGCTGATGTGAGATTGATGAAAACAGCTTCGGGGTGTTCCTTTATAAATGGATGCAGATCAAAACCCTGATCATCCATCATTCCGCGCACTGAACCGGTACCATATGCCGGACTGATAAGTCCCATAACTCCTGCAGCAGATGAAACTCTTATAAAATCACGCCTTTTCATGTATATTCTTCTATATTTTTAGTTTTAAATATCTCTGTTATAAAACATCTAAACGACAGTTATGTTTACAATTAACTAAAATTTACATCAGGTTGCAAGCGGTTGTCCTTTGGGAAATCTTATCAGTCTTCTTGATCCCCCGTAGTTATTGCGGTTTGCAGTAAAGCTTGCATTTATATATTCTCCCATGTAGATCTGGCCGGTAATTGTATCTCCCGAAAGGGTACCCGAGAATATGAACGGCACATTATCGGCGATCATTCGTTCGGAGCTGCTGAGTTTCACCTGGTCACCCTCAATCGTACCGAACATTTCACGGAATGAAAAATCTCCTTTATGTGATCCATGTATCCAGTTGCCATCCTGTTCAAGTATAAAAGTATGCTGGCTCTTGCTGCTGTAAAACTGAATATCGACAGTCCATCTGCCTGAAATATCTCCTGAGGGTGCAGTCATTTCTTTTGGTTCAGGGTATTTCTTCGACAGCAGTTCGAAAATCCTGTCAGCAACGACCTTATCATTTCCCGGTTGCATCTGCCCGGAAGTTACCCTGAGAAAAGTTGTTTTGTCCTGTTCATTACTCCCGCTGTGAACCGCAATCCTTGGTTGTGTTTGTGCAAGCATTTCAGCCATTTCAGGCCCTGTAATATTAAACCTTTCAGGATCCCATGAAATAATTATCCATGGGCTGCGGTTATTAAGGTCAGAAGGTTCCCCCAGGGTCACTGTAACTCCGTTAACAGCTGAAACACGTTTTGATATTACATCAAGATATCCCAGCCATGTCCTGTATTTTTCCTCGTGATCACGTTTTACCCATGCTTCGACTGCAGCGAGCATTCCCAGCATCTCCTCCTTACCAACCTTGTTGTCGCGTCCGGTCCCGTGATGCGGGGAACTGGCCTGCCATGCCGACATTAAAATATCTTTCTGTCCGAGAAGCAATCCGGCACACTGAGGTCCGCAAATTGCTTTACCTCCGCTGTAAGCCACCACCGTTGCCCCTGCCTGCAGATGAACATTAGGGATTGTAAGATCTTCAGCGGCAGCATCGACAAGAAACGGAATATTCAATGGTTTTGCCAGCGCAGCAATCTTATCTATTGCGAACTTATTGCCCGGAAGAGTATCACGACCTGTCATTACATATATCATTGCGGTACGTTCATTCAGGGCTTTCCCCATCTCTTCGAGGGTATCCACAGTAATAATTGTAACTCCGATGTTCCTGATTGCATGATCGTAGGCATTTCTTGAGCTTCTGGGAATTACAACCTCGGTCTTGTCAAAACCTGTAAGATCAGGGATACGTACAAGTTTCTCGGGATTGCCACCTGCGACGCATGCGGCAGTTACATGTTTCATCCCGGCGGCACAACCCGATGAGATCATCCCCCACTCTGCTTTAGTCAGCCCGGCGAGCCTCCTTCCGATGCCGAGGGCCAGCTCATCATACTGAACAAAGAAGCCCGATGCGGCATGCATGGCTTCAACGACCTCAGGCCTTTCAATGGAACCGCCAATAATTGTATATGTGCCAACACAGTTTATCACCGGCTCCACTCCTATCGACTGGTAAATATTCTGACCCGGTTCCAGAGGACCTGTAACCGGAGATAATATTGACTCAATTGGGCGAAAGCCTCCGGCAAAAGGCAGAATTGTCAGACTCTTGATTATATCTCTTCGTTCCATACTTCTTGTTCTTAATTTATAATATCTGTCTCATTTCTTCAAAATCTGTTCCCCTGACTGTCAATGCTGCTCCCTGCGGAAATGCCATTCTGATCATAGACTATCTTCCCTCCGCGGATTGTAAGCTCCGTTTCTATCCTTCGGTCCCCGTTCAGCCTGGTACCACCTGTATCAACGAATCCAAAGGTACCTTTTCTTATGCTGAAAACAGCAATGTCAGCTACAGATCCTTCACTTAAATGTCCGAGATCATCCCGCCTGAGCGATTGTGCCGGATTCCAGGCAGCCCTGAAAATAATATCCTCAAAAGTCATACCCATATTAAGGTATTTCGACATTATATCGAGCATATTCTTCATTCCCGAATTCATGCTGGAACGGTGAAGATCCGATCCGAAGGAATCAGGTATCAGTCCCTGTTTCAATGCAGGTATAGCCACATTGAAATGGAACATCCCTCCTCCGTGACCCACATCAAACCGGACGCCTTTCTTCTTTGCTTCGGCTACAAAAGGCTTGATTTTACCCTTTTCGTCAAGCAGACATTCCCGGTCGGAAGCCACACAAAATGAATGAGTATATATATCTCCCGGCCTCATCCTTTTAAGCATTTCTTCAAGAGGAAGGAGGGGAAGGTGGCATTCGACAAGCAGGGGAACTCCGGCACTAAGTGCTGCTTCAGAAGCTCTGTCAAACGGTGTCCATTCATTTCCCCTGTAATGACCGATCTTTATGCCGACTATTATATCGGGGTATTGCTGTGCTACAAGAGAAGTCATCCGTGCATCCATGTCATTAATATCCTCTTCTGAAGGGAAACCGGTCATACCATTTCCCGCAATATTCAGAAATGCAAGGACCCTTGTCTGTGATCTGTCAATAACCTGTTTCCTGAAAACCGGGAAATTCCTCCATCCCGAGGTACCTGCATCTGCAACAGTGGTAATGCCTGCCTTAAATGTAAAGTCATCCGGTGAAACGCTTGAAAATCCGTCAGCAAAGCCCTGACCGGATCCCACGAACACATGTGTATGAATATCTATAAGACCCGGAGTAACGTACAGACCTTTCACATCAACAGTTCTTTTTGCATCCTGTGAACTTATATCCGGAGCCACCCTGATTATTTTTCCTCCGGCTATTGCAATATCCATCTGTGAATCAATACCATTCTTCGGATCAATCACATGACCGCCTTTAAGGAGGATATCTGCCTGCTGGGAAAAGGCCGGTAATATTAAACAGAAGATGAATAAAAAAGTGAAAACGGTTATCCTGAAATAAGCCGGGGTATTCCTCTTCATTGTCCTTTTTACCGCTTGTTCTGACATGATAAAAATTGCTTCCTGAATTTTAATTTCTGCAACCTGTGGAAATGTTACCTTCATTTTGATGCTGAAGGCATGGCATCCCATGCCGGAGATCCGATTCCGTTGAGGTCCCAGACAATTTTTCCGGAGCGTATTGTAAGTTCAGCTTCAAGTTTCTGAGTACCTTCCATTTTTGTCCCGCGGACATCGAGGAAACCGAAACTGCCCTCCCGAAGGCTGAAAACTGCTATATCAGCTACTGATCCTTCACCAAGTGTTCCAAGGTCAGTCCTTTTGATAGCTTTTGCAGGGTTCAGGGTGGCACGTTTAATTACATCCTGAAGCGGAATACCCATATTCAGGAATTTTGACAGAAGATTAGCCATATCTTTCATTCCGCTGTTCATGCTGCCGATATGCAGATCGGAGCTTATCACATCAGCAATAAATCCCTGCTGCACCGAGGGGATAGCCTGTTTCCAGTGAAAGGCTCCGCCTCCGTGGCCGACATCGAAAATTATCCCTCGTTTCTGTGCTTCAAAAATGAAAGGCTTCACCTTACCATTTTCGTCCACCGGAACTTCACGATCCTGTGGTGCATTTGCATAGGTGTGAGTCCAGATATCACCAGGCCTGAGGTGTTTCATAAAAAGTTCCTCAATAGGCAACGGTGGATTATGTTCCCCGAGATCAACCATTACAGGAACATTTGCCAGCCTGCCTGCTTCGACTGCACGATCGACCTGTGTAAAATCCGGCCCCCAGAAATGTGCCGACTTTACACCAACAATAATGCCCGGAAACAATCTGTTGATCATGTAGGCCACCATCTCCGGATTCATATCATTAACATCCTGCTCCTCAAACCTCCCGTACATCCCCGATCCAACAATATTAAGAAATGCAAGTATTCTTGTTCGCGACCGGTCGATTGTCTGTTCCTTGAATTTCCTGAAATTCCGCCAACCGGCTGATCCGGCATCGACAACAGTTGTAACCCCTGCACGGAATGTAAATCCGTCAGGAGGAAGTGCATCCCAGCCATCGGCAATATATGATCCCATATCGGTGCCGTGGAAAGCGTGAACATGCATGTCAATGAGCCCGGGAGTAACATACATTCCTCTTACATCTATGACCTTTGCTGAATTCTCAGCAGGAATATCGGGAGCTACCCGGAATATCTTATCTTTAACTATGGCTACATCCACAGGAGCATCAATATTGGATGAGGGATCGATAACATGCCCTCCCTTCAGGAGAATATCAATGGCTTGTCCATAAGACGGAATCATCCCCTGAAGAAATAATAAAACCTGTAGTAACAGAACTATCCTTAAGAATGATGAACAGCATTTTTTCATTTGTAAAAAATTTATTTCCGCTAATCACACCGGACAGCGATGATTTGCAGGTAAGCAAAACATTTGAGCAATAAAGATAACATAATTAAACAGATTTTATATTTTTACATTACGGTTATCCACAGTGCTAACTGCTTAAGAAGCTGTGTGAAAATCCTCCTGGTGACCTTTTACCCCTAAATCCCCCAGGGGGACTTAATGAACTACTGATGGTTACAAAGCCCCCCTGGAGGGATGGGGGGCAGATCAGGATTTTCACACCGTTTTTTCAGCAGCCGGGTACATGCAGAACTTAAAAAGGTATTTTCAATGAACCATTAATAACTCAATTATTATGAAAAAGATAACACGACGACAGTTTATAGGCAGAAGCGCTCTTGGGATTGGCTCAGCTGTTGTGGCTTCGCATATTTCCACCGGTCTTAATGCCCGTTCACTACCAAAATCCGTCAGGTATCCTCTTGGTTTCCAGGTCTGGACAATAAAGGACCA
Source organism: uncultured Rikenellaceae bacterium (assembly GCA_964410385.1). Classification (GTDB taxonomy): domain Bacteria; phylum Bacteroidota; class Bacteroidia; order Bacteroidales; family VadinHA17; genus LD21. The sequence goes on from CAYPHL010000016.1 coordinate 32,913, forward strand.
GCTTATTAAGGATTTTGCAGGAACTCTTAAGATGATGGCCGACATGGGGTATAAGAGTGTTGAGATGTGTTCCCCTCCCGGATATGAAAGTTCCGGATTCGGTCCGCTCATGAAAATGACGGGCAAAGAGATGCGCAAAATAATGAATGACCTTGGTCTGCAGTTTGAAAGCACCCATTATGGCATGAATGAGCTCAGGAACAACCTGGATGAACGGATACAATTTGCTTCAGAATCGGGACAGAAGCAGATGATCCTGTCAAGCTTCGGTCTGCCGAAAAATGCCACTATGAATGACTGGATGAAAGCTGCAGATGAACTCAATAAAATAGGAGAAAGAACAAAAAAAGCCGGTATCCAGACCGGATTTCATAATCATCACGGTGAATTTGAAAAAATAAATGGTGTACTTATTTATGATGCTCTTCTGAAACAGTTCGATCCCGAGCTCGTGAAAATGCAGTTCCAGGTTGCAGTTATAAATATAGGCATTAAAGCAGCGGATTATTTTAACAAATTCCCGGGAAGGTTCATTTCTGCACACCTGGCTGATTATTCTGTACTCGACCAGAAGAGTGTTCCACTCGGTAAAGGAATTGTTGACTGGAAAGAATTCTTTGAAGCAACAGGTAAGGGTGGAGTAAAGAACATCTTTGTTGAAATGGATCCTGCGACGTTCAAAGATAGTGCACAGTTCATTCAGAATCTACAATATTAAATCCGGCACCCGGTATACGGCATACGGCGTACGGCGTACGGTATCCGGCAAACGGTACCGGGCGTCATGAGCCGGTCATCCGGTATCTTAAAAAAAATTACAATGAAAAAACTTTTAACATTCGTTGCATTATGTCTGTTTATATCATGCAGCGTTACCGAAGAAACGAAAATCCCTTGTTACGCCTGGCTGAGCGGTCCGGGAGAAGCCACTGATGCTGATCTTGCAGCGAGATTCAAATTTCTGAAGGACAAAGGTATTGATGGATTGATGTATTCCGGTGGACAGGATCCCCTGACTTACAAAAGGGTCGGTAAGCTGGCAAAGGAAGCCGGGATGGAATTTCATACCTGGATACCAACACTTGTACAGCAACCCAGGCCTGAACTCAAACCTGAATTGTATGCAGTCAATGGCCTCGGTGAATCGGCTTATGACAAGCCTGCTTATGTGGATCATTACAAATTTCTGTGTCCCAACCGTGAAGAAGTCTATCAATTCCTCGAAAACATGTATGGCAAAATTGCCGATTTACCGGAAGTCGATGGCATCCATCTCGACTTTATAAGATTTCCTGATGTTATACTTGCCCGGGGGCTCTGGGAGAAATACGGTCTTGTTATGGACAGGGAGTTTCCTCAGTATGACTATTGTTATTGTGATAAATGTGTGGCAGATTTCAAGGCAAAAACGGGCATTGATATAAAGTCGGTATCTGATCCTTCATCTGTACAGGAATGGAAACAATTCCGGTATGACCTGATAACTGACATGGTCAACCGGCTGGCTGTTATGGTCCATGCTAAAAACAAACAGTTAAATGCTGCAGTTTTCCCCGGTCCTAACTCAATTGCAAAAAAAATAGTAAGGCAGGAATGGGATAAATGGGATATTGATGCTTTCTTCCCGATGAATTACAACGACTTTTACCTTGAAGGACCGGAATGGATAGGTGAAGTATCAAAAGAAGCCGTAACAACAATAAACAATTCCAAACCCGTTTACAGCGGGCTGTTCATCTGTCCTGAACCGGAAAAGAAAGCTGCTGAGAAGGATCCTGAGAACCACGGCCTTGTTCCGGGAGAACTGGAAGCGGCAATACGGGAATCCATGGAAAACGGAGCCGCCGGGATATGTTTGTTTACACCTGACCGGATGACTGCTGAAGGCTGGAAAGTATTTGAAAAGGCTATCAGGACAAAATACGTAAACAAGATCTTCCCGTCTGAATAGCAGCGATTTAGAACTCACAGAGCCACACGGAGTTACCAGATCTATTCTCGGTGAACCTTTGTGTACCTCTGTGGAACTCAGTGTAATTGAAAGTTATTTTTATTGATGTTCCTTTTTTTTTATGCCTTGACTTAGTATGAACTTTGTGTTCAATGTAGTTTAACAAAAAGGATAAGCCGGATGATAAAATATCACAAATCTTCGACAGGAAAGCTTATTGCAGAACTGACAGATAATAAAGTAAAGATCGCCGAAGTCGGGGATATTCTTGATTTAATAGCTGAAATAGGACAGCATGACTGTAATGCTATGATAATCAATGAATCATCATTAAATAAAGATTTCTTTGATCTGAAAACCAGGTTTGCAGGAGAGATACTTCAGAAATTCTCAAACTACAGGGTACAACTGGCAATCACAGGGAATTTTTCAAAATACCCCGGAAAAAGCCTCCGGGACTTCATACGTGAATGTAACCGGGGTAACCAGATATTTTTTGTTGCCTCAATCCCGGAAGCTTTAAACAGGTTAGGATGATATTTATTTTACCAGCGAACCGGACAGCATAGTAACTCCTGAAAAAATGAAATCAATATGGCAAATCATTGAGATAGTTATCTCCATGGCCGGTTATGTTCCGCGAACCGCCACTTCATTCAGGAAAGTAATTATGACATTTTCCCTTAGCTTTTCATTGTACCTCACTTTTTTTAATCCTCTTAATCCGGGCATTGCAACTTTATATTTTATTATTGCCGAGATACTTTATCTCGGTTTTATTTCATCTGTTTTGCCGGATAACGGTTTGCGGCACTGGTTTATAAGGAAATGGGGTGATGAGAGGAAGGGATACCGCGCATATGAGACCATTCTGGGATTTCTTTTCTTCCACAACGGTGCAAGTATAGGTTATATAGCATCATCCTCGCCCGGAACATTATATAATATTGACCACAGAAGCACTGTTTTTTTGATCCTTCCACTACTTATTATCTTTGGTTTTATAATCAAGATATGGGCAGCAAGGGTGGTTTCTGTTGACATTTACTACTGGAAAGATATGTTCCTCGGAAGGAAGATCTGCGATTTCGCGGTAACCGGTCCGTATAAATACTTCAGCAACCCGATGTACGGTATCGGTCAGCTTCCGGCATATGCAACCGCAATATGGTACGGTTCAACATCGGGGCTCATTGCTGCAATTCTGAATCAGCTCCTGATCTTCAGCTTTTACTTCCTTGCAGAAAAGAAGTTCATTAAAAGAGTTTATCTGAGTGAAGTGAAATGATCCACAATCTCAAACCTGTAAAGATCTACGTATTAAAATACGTTTTTTAATATGTATTATAATACGTTGATACTACACCACAATACCGTAACGCCATAACACCACAATACCGTAACACCATAACACCTCAATACCGTAACACCATAACACCACAATACCGTAACACCATAACGCCTCAATACCGTAACACCATAACACCTCAATACCGTAACACCGCCCCCCTACCTGCAGGCCATCACACCTTTAAAATATCCT
>CAYPHL010000016.1:36506-48966 GCA_964410385.1 uncultured Rikenellaceae bacterium
CAATACCGTAACACCGCCCCCCTACCTGCAGGCCATCACACCTTTAAAATATCCTATCGATTCGGCAATACCTGCAGCAGGATCTTTCATATCTTTTTCGAATTCAAGGCTGCATTTGCCTGAATATTTTATTTTTCTTAGAGTTGCCACAAATCCCGGTATATCAATCACTCCCCTTCCCATTTCCAGGGTTTTACCTTCCTTTGACGGCTTATCAACATCCTTTATATGAATATCATAGATCCTGTCCTTGTATTTCAGTATATCGACAGAGGGATTCTGTCCGTCACGGGTGGTATGACCTATATCTATACATATCCCTATCCGCGGGTCCAGATCTTTAATATGGTTCCATATATCTGTTGCATTCGGATAAAGAGGATTATCCGGGCCATGGTTATGAATTGCCAGTCTGAAATCGTATTCTTTTATTTTCTGCTCAACATACGGCAGCAGTTCGGTATTTGGAGCTCCGACGATCATTTTGACCCCGGCCATTTTGGCATATTCGAAAGCCTGGTCAACAGATTCCCTGGTTCTCATATAAATAACCCCCACCGTATAAACATTTATACCTGCGCTTTTCAGTTTGCCGATAGTTTCTTCAATTTTCTCACGGGTGCTGTTAAGAGGAAGATGCATTTCCTTGAGCGAAAGGTTGGTAACTCCCACCCTTTTCATTATTTCTATCATTTTATCCAGACTGAGCTGGGCGAAGGTAAAGCCAGCCATTCCAACCTCAAAGGCATCCTTTGAGGTGAATTTCTTTGGTGGTACCGGGACAGATGCCGGTATATAAACCGGAGCAATACCTGCTGTCAGAAGACCTGCTCCCGACAGTTTTAAAAACTGACGACGTGATTTCATAGTCAACTTCTGTTTTTGGTTTATTAATATTAAAGCATTCTTTATCAGGGTGTTCGCACAATCATGTTATTATCAATAAGCCGGCTGTTATAGGACTGAATTATAGCTTTCAGCTTGTTTTCCATAAGCATTAGCAGATCTGGTTCCTTCTCCTTTAAGTCCATTTCAAGGAATTTGTCGGTCTTGTAGTTATATAATCCCACAGGCTTATAATCGATCATTATCAGGATATGGTCCCTCATATACAAATGATAGGTACTTCCGTTTGTATTAAATGCAAAGGGCTCATAAGAGTCATCAAACAGGTTACTACCGAAAGCAATGAATTCCTCATCGTAATTAAGATAATGAAGGACCGTCGGCATAATATCAATCTGCTGTGCGATTCTGTTTTCAATTCCCTTAAGATCGCTTCCCGGTTTATAAAGTATGACAGGGACAGAATAAAGGCCGAAGCTGTTCTGGAATTCCTTATGGATAGATTCATTTGTATGATCGGCCGTTATAACAAATAGAGTATTTTCAAAGAATGGTTCTGATGATATCTTCCTGAAGAATTCACCCATGGCAAAATCTGTATACCCGACGACCTCAGCAATGGGCACCGGCCCTTTCTTAAACTTATTCCTGTATTTTTCCGGGACAATGAAGGGGTGATGAGATGAAAGCGAGAAAATAGATGCAAGGAAAGGTTGCGGGAATTCTTTCATCTTCTCTGCAAAAAAACCGAAAAAGGGTTCATCCCATATGCCCCACATCCCGTCGGTATCACCCGAATATGGATAATCCTCATAACTGACATAATCTTCAAATCCCGACATCCTGGCAAATGAATCGAATCCCATCGATCCGCTCAGCGCTCCGTGGAAAAAAGTTGTGTAATAGCCTTTCTTTTTAAGATGAGAGGCCAGGCCTTCAATCTGATTATTTGAATAATGTGATATCGTGTAAGGGGTTTCGAGAGAAGGTATTGATGCAAGAATGGAAGGCATGGCGTCGATCGATTTTTTACCGTTGGCAAGGGAAACATCGAAAGTAAGGCTGACATTTATGAGAGAATCTATGAATGGCGTATATCCGCTATATTTTCCGCTATCAAGATCCCGGTTAAGTGCTCCTATATATTCCCGGCCAAAACTCTCAAGTATGATTACAACTACATTTTCACTCGTCATCGGCTTATTGCCCGACGGAATATGGTGTGGATCGAATAATACTTTAAGCTCCTCTTCATTGAAAAAGTTCTTTTTTTCCAGAGGCTTTTTCCCTGAAGTCCTGAAGATGCTGAAAGGTGTGTTAAGAACAATTGCGACGTTTTTCGGATCTTTTACATAACGGGCTGCATTACTGTTTGATATAGGCCTTGTTGATTCATTGAGGCTTCCGCGTGCTCCCCCGATCATAAGTCCTGCGGCAAGCGGGATCATCAGGATATTGACAATAGCATAAACAGTTCTGTTTGAAGGCTGTGGTTTAACAGGTTCCAGCCTCCGGTAGAGATAAACCATCACCACCCATAGTGCAATGCAAAAGAAGGTTGCCGGCCAGTAATCTATCAGAAACCTGAGTATCATCTTTATTATATTCGGTTCACCCTCAAAAGTCCCGAAAATATCCGATGTAGCTCTTTTGAAAACAAACCTGTAATAAACAAAATCGGCGGTATTTGCGGCAAATGCGACACCGTTTGTTATAAAGAACAGCCAGGCAAGTGATTTCTGATATTTTCTTCCGTACCTGAAATCGAAAGGCACTAACTGAAACAGAATGAAAACCATGTTTATATATACTGTTGCCGATATATCGAACAGTAAGCCCCCCCGCATTATCGTCAGGAATTCTCCGGCACTAAGGCCGGGGAACATTTTATTGTTGAAAATGTAAAATCCGGCTCTTGAAACCGAAAAAAGCAGAAGGATAATTACGATCCTATATATCAGAACAATATATATATTCCTGGAAAACAACCAGTTTTTCATCAGCCAGACTGTGACAAGAATTAATATAACCAAACCCGTAACAGGCTACCAAGCTTAATCCGGGCGCATAAAAGTATAAAAACTATTTAAAATAAATAAGCCCGGCGAATTGTACCGGCCGGGCTTAATGAGGAATATTTTTACTGCCAGTTTTAGTTTTGCTGAGAATTTTCAATTTGTTCCCTTAAGTTCTCCTTGTTGAAATCTTCCATAAATCTGCTTGCTTTCTTTTTAGCTCCGATACCCATAATTGTGAACAGAATGACAAGAGCTGCCAGAATTAAAATGACAATTTTGGATGTCCCCGTATCTGCTTTTAATGTCTGTGTCAACCCGTGATAAAGAAGGTATAAACCATACAGCGAAACTGCAAGACCTACAATTGATCCGAGAGTAATACTCAATCCTGTTATAAATCCCAGAAGGGCTGATATAGGCATCATAACCATACAGGCAGCGGTTACCCTTATATTGGATTCAAAATCAGTGCTTCCCTTACAAATTGCTGAAATAACAAGGAGTATCACAGCTCCTATGAATAACCCTATCACGGCAGCCACTATATACCATATAATAGCCATAATACCTGCTGCTCCTCCAAGCAGTCCAGATGAAATACCTCCAATTCTGAACAGGCTCCAGATAAATGCTATTATTCCTGCAACCACACCGTATATCACGGCTTTAATCAGAGGTTCTGCAATACCTCCCGTTGTTTTCATTGTCGAGAAGTAGGTTTTAGGATCTTTCAGGACATCCTTCGATTCCTTTATAAGTGCATTGAAATCAACTGTAGAATTACTCATAGTAATAAAATTTAGATGTTTATAGTTAAGCACTACAAGTTAGAAAAAAAATCGAACGGCGGAAGAAATTTTTAATAAATAAATGAGGTCCTTATTCAAGGTATGTATAACCATATAATCCCGACCTGTAATTTGAAAGGAATTCCCTTCCTTCCTCAACTGTAATGATACCCGATTTTACCGATGATGTAACCCATGATTCGACAGTCCGGACCATTTTTTTTGGATTATACTGGACATATTCAAGTACTTCTGCTATTGTTTCGCCATCGATAATCTGGTCTATTTTGTATCCATCCTCTTCAACCGAAACATGAACTGCATTTGTATCGCCGAAAAGATTATGAAGGTCGCCGAGGATTTCCTGGTAAGCACCAACAAGGAACACACCAAGGTAATAAGGTTCTTTTTGTTTTAACTGGTGGACCGGCAGATAATGTGAATTATTTCTGGTTGCAATGAAATTATCAATCTTACCGTCGGAGTCACATGTCATATCCTGTATTGTTGAAGCTACTGTTGGCTGCTCATTAAGCCTGTGTATCGGCACAATAGGGAAGATCTGGTCGATGGCCCATGCGTCGGGAAGTGACTGGAACAGAGAAAAATTGCAGAAGTATTTATCTGACAATATCCTGGATATCTGCCGTAATTCTTCCGGGACATGCCTGGCTTTGCCTGCGATCTGGTAAATCTTCCTGGCGACTGACCAGAAAAGTCTTTCGATCTGTGCGCGTGTTTTAAGGTCAATGATCCCGAGGCTGAATCGGTCGAGGGCTTCTTCGCGGATCTGCTGTGCGTCATGCCACGTCTCAAGCATCCTTGGCTGGCTGAAATTATCCCACAGACCATAGATTTCCTTAACAAGTTCATGGTCGCCTTCATTTATTGCCTCTTCCTCATCCCACTCAGGCAATGTGGCGGTCTCAAGCACCTCAAAAATAAGTACCGAGTGATGTGCGGTAAGCGATCTGCCCGATTCTGTTATAACATTCGGATGCGGAATGTTATTCTTATTACTTGCATCAACAAAAGTGCTGACCGAGTCATTAACATATTCCTGCAGGGTATAATTTATACTGCTCTCACTGTTTGAAGAACCAGTTCCGTCATAATCAACACCCAGACCTCCTCCGATGTCGACAAATTCAACGTTAAAGCCGAGCTTACGAAGCTGAACATAGAACTGTGATGCTTCCCGCAGAGCCGTTTTGATCCTTCTGATCTTTGTAACCTGGCTGCCGATATGGAAATGAATGAGGCGTACGGATCCCTTCATCTTATTTCTCTCAATGAAGTCGATCGCTTCAAGCAGTTCACTTGATGTGAGTCCGAATTTGCTTATATCACCTCCCGATTCTTCCCATTTACCACTCCCGCTGCTGGCAAGCTTAATCCTTATCCCGATATTAGGTTTCACCTTAAGCCTCCTTGCGATTGAATTGATAAGCTTCAGTTCATTTAATTTCTCAACGACAATGAAGATCCTTTTACCCATTTTCTGGGCAAGAAGTGCAAGCTCTATATAATCCTCGTCCTTATAACCATTGCAGATAATAAGCGACTCAGGATCAGTATTAATTGCAATTACGGCATGAAGCTCAGGTTTTGATCCTGCTTCAAGGCCTATGTTGAATTTCTTGCCATGACTTACGATTTCTTCAACAACAGGCCTCATCTGATTTACCTTTATAGGGTAAATAATGAAATTCTGGGCTTTATAATCATATTCCTCCGATGCTTTCTTAAAGCAGTTCGAAATGCTGATGATCCTGTCGTCGAGAATATCAGGGAACCTGACAAGTACAGGAGTCGAGACATCGCGAAGAACAAGCTCGTCGATAAGGTCTTTCAGATCAACACTGATACCGTTCTTCTGCGGTGTAACTATAATGTTTCCCTTGTCATTTATGGAAAAATAATCGACTCCCCACCCGTTTATGTTATATAGCTCAGCCGAATCTTCAACACGCCATTTTCTCATTACCTGCTACTTATATCTATTTAACCTGACCTCAATTTAATATTCTGCAATGTTATTAAAATAACATATGAATAAGAAATAATATATCAATAAAAATATGTAATTTAGCGCCCTTAATTTTAAAACACGATTACAATGAACAAAGGAACTGTTAAATTCTTTAATGTATCAAAAGGATTCGGATTCATCAAAGATGCTGATTCGGATAATGAATATTTTGTACATGCATCAGGTCTCGTAGACAAGATCAAGGAAAATGACCAGGTTACATTTGAACTTGCAGAAGGGAAAAAAGGCATTAATGCTGTGAATGTAAAAAAGGTACAATAAGAAATGAAAATAAAGAAGAGGCTGTTACGACAGCCTCTTTTTTTTATTATAACCTGCAGGACTCACCGGACCTGCTGGCAAACCATGTAAAAGCCGGTTAATATAAACTGAATTCTATTTTTTCTTATCGGCTTTCTTTGCTTTCTTGGCAACACGTTTTTCTTTTAACGTTTTTGTGGCTTTTTTCTTTACCTTTTCCTGTTGCTTTGCTTTTTCGTGTGACATGACAATATTGTTTTGATTCGACAACCGGATCAATATAAAAAAATCATTGTTATTTAACTCGTATAAGTTTTAAACAGCATAATCACCGGACCAGAAAACTTGCAGCATCTTCATCGAGCAACCAGGTAATCCTGCCGTTTGCAGGAAGCACTAATGATGCCGGAAATTCCCGCTTGGTTTTAAATATCTGTTTAATAACTCCGGCTTTCGAATGACCGGTAACCAGGAAGGTGACCGCTTCGGAACTGTTGATAACTTTTCCTGTAATTGTAACCCGTTTTTGTCCGCTCACAGGATGAGTTGCCACTTCACATATTTTATCTGAGAAAAATAATCCGGAATCTGAAGGGAATATTGAAACTGTATGACCGTCTTCACCCATACCCAGGATAATATGATCAAAAACAGGAAGCCCCATAAAAGAACGGGTATTTGCGATTATCTCCCCGGAATATCTTAAGGCTTCGATTGATGGATCTGCCTCTCCCCTGATCCTGTGGATATTCGTTTCAGGAATTTCAATCCTGCCAAGGAACAGTGTGCTGGCTGCCCCGAAATTACTTTCAGGATGGTCAGGAGGTACGCACCGCTCATCGCCCCAGAAAAAATGTACGTAATTCCAGTCCACTGCCCTTCTGTATTTTTCTGCAAGAACAGAATAAAGTATACCCGGAGTGCTTCCTCCGGAAAGAGCAAGTGTAAACGGAGCTTTGTTTTCGGCTGCCTGCCTTATCTCATTAATAAGCTCCTCAGCAAAGGCTTCTGCAAGGCTGGCAGGGCCAGAGTAGATTTTGTATTGTCTCTTCACAGGGTTGAGGTTGAGGTTGAGGTTGAGGTTGAGGTTGAGTTATAGTTCGCAAAAGTTGCCGTCTTCGGCAAGGTTCCTGCATGGGTATCTCCAGGTCAGGCCGCATCCTCCCATAAGGTTGTCTGATATTTCCGGGCCCCAGGTTCCTGCCGGGTATCCGTAGACCTTTATCCCGGGGTTGTTTCCCCAGACATTCTGCACAGGTTCCAGGAATTTCCATGCTGTCTCAACTTCATCATTACGTGAAAAGAGTGTTGGATCGCCTGTCATCACATCATACAGCAATCTTTCATATGCCGAAGGTACCCTGATATTTGCAAGCTGACTGTAACGAAAATCCATATTTACATTTTTAACATTAAATCCGGATCCGGGCTCCTTCATATCAAATTTAAGAAGAATACCTTCATCGGGCTGTATACGGATTATGAGCTGATTTGATGTCGTGATGCCGTCATGCCTCTGAAAGAGGTGATGCGGGGTTCTTTTAAAGTGGATAACTATCTCTGTAACCCTTGTCGGGAGTCTCTTACCTGTACGCATATAAAAAGGCACTCCTCCCCATCGCCAGTTATTTATAAAGAACTTCATTGCTATAAAAGTCTCGGTCCTGGAATCTCCAGGCACTCCTTTTTCCGATCTGTATCCAGTGACAACATCTCCCCGTATCTTTGATCCTGTATACTGTCCCCTGATGACATTTTCCGGCACCTCAGCTTCATGCAGGGGCTGGAGAGACTGAAAGACCTTGAGAATTTCGTTCCGGATTGCATCCGGACTGAGGGATGAAGGAGGTTCCATAGCTGTAAGCCCGACCATCTGAAGAAGATGGTTCTGTACCATATCCCTCAGCGCTCCTGATGAATCATAATAACCTCCCCTGTCCTCCACTCCTATACTCTCTGCTGCTGTAATTTCAACCCTGTGAATATAATTCCGGTTCCACAAAGGCTCGAATATACCATTTGCAAACCTGGAAACAAGCACATTCTGAACTGTTTCCTTTCCAAGATAATGATCAATCCTGTAAATCTGGTCCTCTTCAACAAGCTCATGAAGCTTTCTGTTCAGCTCCACAGCCGACCTGTAATCATAACCGAAAGGCTTTTCTATAATAAATCTTCTGAACCCGTTTGTCTGATCAGCCAGTCCGGCTTTTGCCAGGTTCCGGGCAATTATTTCATACATTGCCGGAGGTGTGGCAAAATAGAAAATATAGTTCCCTCCTGTATCAAAGGTTGAATTAAGCTTATCAAGCTTTCCCCTGAGCTTGCTGTATTCCTCCTCTGCAGAACTGTCCATCGGAAGATAAAATATATTATTTGTAAAACCTTCAGCCAGACGACGATCAGGGTTCTTCTCTTCTGAGAAAGCAAAAATGCTCTCCTTCATTTTTTCCCTGAAATTATCCTCAGTAAAATGAGTACGTCCGGTTCCCAGGATCGCAAACTTCTGTGGCAGAAGTTTCTGTCCCTTCATTGAAAATAATGCCGGTATGAGTTTCCGGGAAGTAAGGTCGCCGGATGCACCAAAGATCACAAGTGTAAGGCTGCCGGTTTGTTCCATATTATTCAAATAAATGCGGTAAGATAATTAAAAATCAAACCTGATTTTAAAGTATTAAATTTGCAGGGTATTTCCTGCAAGTCCATACCTTTATTATATATTTAACATGTTTTTGATATATTTTCAATATTTTATTAATTATTTTATATCATTTTAAAACATTTTGATAGTTTTTATTATATATTTGCATCAGAATTTAAAAATGTACCTGAATGAAAGCCACACTATCAGTATCTATAAGGAACATTAACGTGAACACTAACTGTTACTGAGAATGGTATGTGGTCAGAAAATCAGGAAAAACCGTTCTCTCAAAAGCAGAGAACGGTTTTTTTGAGTTTAATAACGAACAGATGAAAAAAGAAATTGAACAGTCCGGAATCAATAGCCTGTACAGGAGCGAGTTTGAACATGACAGTTGCGGGATAGGCTTTGTTGCCCATCTGAAGGGCAGAAAATCCCATAATATCATAACTCAGGGCCTTGACATCTTAAGGAACATGACCCACAGGGGTGCGGAAGGGGCCGACAGTAAAACGGGTGACGGAGCAGGTGTCCTGATCCAGATACCACGTGATTTTTATCTTATACAGGGGTATGAATTACCACCACAGGGTCAGTTCGGTACCGGTCTGCTTTTTCTTCCGCGCAATAAAGAAGATGCCGCAGAATGTGAAAGGATACTTCTCGGTATCATAGAGGAAGAGGGTGTGAGCCTGATAGGATTCCGCGATGTCCCGGTCAATAACTCAGTTCTTGGTGAAATATCTCTGGCTGCAGAACCATTTATCAGACAGATACTTCTCGAAGCCGATATAAGTCAGGATGAACTGGAACGCAGGTTATATGTTATCAGAAAAAGAGCTGAAAGAGCTATCCGTGAATCCGGAATCAGTCAGAAAAAATCCTTTTATATTCCGAGCCTGTCTACAAAAGTCCTTGTTTACAAGGGGATGCTGACATCGATCCAACTGGGGGAATACTTTTGTGATCTCACAGATAAAAGATTGCAGAGTGCAATAGCTCTTGTTCATTCGAGGTTCAGTACGAATACTTTTCCAAGCTGGGACCTTGCCCAGCCCTTCCGTATGCTTGGTCATAACGGTGAGATCAATACAATTAAAGGCAACAGGCTGTGGATGGAAGCAAGGGAATCTATTCTCCGTTCTGACAAGCTTGGCGATCTTTCCAGGATTTATCCTGTCATCGAGCCCGAAATGAGCGATTCGGCATCACTTGATAATGTTCTCGAATTTCTGGTAATGAGCGGCAAATCACTACCATATGCAATGTCTGTTTTGATCCCCGAATCGATAAATGCAAAAAATCCAATTTCCCCGGAGCTGCGCGATTTCTTTCATTATCACTCCACCTTCATGGAACCATGGGACGGACCGGCATCACTTATATTTTCTGACGGAAGATATATAGGCGGTATGCTCGACAGGAACGGCCTCCGGCCATCACGTTACCTTATAACAGACAGTGATCTTATTGTTATGGGATCTGAATCCGGAGTCCTGACATTTCCTCCCGGGGAAATAAAGGAAAAAGGGCGTCTAAAAGCCGGCAAAATGCTACTTGTTGATACTGAAGAAGGAAAGATCTATTACGATGCGGAGCTTAAAAATAAGCTTGCGGCCGAATTTCCCTATGGAAAATGGATACGGGAGAATATGGTGACTCTCGATGAAATTGAAACAGGACATACTGTTCCCGCAGACATGGGTGCAGATTATGACAACTATTCAACTGTATTCAATTATTCGGTGGAGGATACCGAGAAGATCATCAAGGAAATGGCAGCATCGGGGAAGGAACCTATCGGATCGATGGGTAACGACATCCCGCTGGTCGTACTTTCCGAGAAACCCTGCCGGCTCTTCAACTATTTCAAGCAGCTTTTTGCCCAGGTCACAAACCCACCTATTGATCCTATAAGGGAGGAGCTTGTTATGACATTATCGGGCTATCTGGGTTCGCTTCAGCAAAACCTGCTGGATGAATCTCCCGATAAGGTCAAAATGGTCAGATTCAGAAATCCTGTAATATCAAATACATATTTCCAGGTGGTAAAGAACCTCCGGTATAAGGGATTTTCATCAGCCGATCTGCATATGCACTTCAATCCCTCAGAGGGGGCTGAAGGACTTGAAAGAGCTGTTTCCCGTCTTTGTCACGATGCTGAAAAGGCTGTTGATGAGGGAAAGAATTATATTATCCTGTCTGACCGGGGTATAAACAGGGATACTGCCCCTATTCCGTCACTTCTGGCAGTCTCCGCTGTACATCACTATCTTATCGAAAAGCGCAAACGTATGCAGATCGATATTGTTGTCGAAAGCGCCGAGCCGCGCGAAGTGATGCATTTTGCACTCCTGTTCGGGTACGGAGCAAGCATTATAAATCCGTATATGAGCTTTGCAATAATAGACAAACTCGTAAAGAACAAAGCCATCCAGCTCGATTATCAGAAAGCCGAAGCAAATTATATAAATTCGATAAACAAGGGTCTCCTCAAGATTATGTCGAAAATGGGGATTAGTACTCTGAGAAGCTACCGGTCATCACAGATATTTGAAGCTGTGGGTATACACAGGGATGTGATCGACAGATATTTCGCAGGTACAACCTCCAGGATAGGCGGTATAGGTTTGGAAGAAATCACGGAGGAAGTCCTCATCCCTCACAGGAAAGCATTTTCTGATGAGGAAGGGCCCCGGCTTCTTGTTGAAGGTGTTTATTCATGGAGAAAGCATGGAGAACATCACGGATGGAATCCGGAAACCGTATCGCTACTGCAATGGAGCACAAGGAACGGGGACAGGTCAATATTCAGGAAATATGCCGGTCTTGCAGATGCAGATACAATGAAACCCGGGTTCATACGCGGAATGTTAAAATGGAAAAAGAATCCGATCCCTGTAGAGGAAGTTGAACCTGCAGAAAACATAATGAAACGCTTTGTAACCGGCGCTATGTCGTACGGTGCAATAAGTCTGGAAGCCCATGAGACGCTTGCGCTTGCAATGAACCGTATCGGAGGAAGGAGTAACACCGGAGAAGGAGGTGAAGACCCTCTCCGTTTCAAACCGAAGGAAGACGGCTCAAGTACCCGGAGTGCAATCAAACAGGTTGCCAGCGGAAGGTTCGGTGTGACCACGGAATATCTTGTCAATGCCGACGAGATACAGATCAAGATCGCACAGGGTGCAAAACCGGGTGAAGGAGGACAGCTGCCCGGGCACAAAATAGATAAGATAATTGCTAAAACCAGGTATTCGATACCGGGAATAACGCTTATCTCCCCTCCGCCTCATCACGATATTTATTCCATTGAAGACCTTGCACAGCTGATATTCGATCTTAAAAATGTCAATCCCGATGCAAAGATCAGTGTCAAGCTTGTTTCCGAAGCTGGTGTCGGGACCATAGCTGCCGGTGTTACAAAAGCCGGAGCCGATCTTATAACCATAAGCGGATTTGAAGGAGGTACGGGGGCCAGTCCTACCTCATCCATTCAACATGCAGGTCTGCCTCTTGAACTGGGCCTCATTGAAACACAACAGACCCTTGTGATGAATAACCTGAGGCGGAAAGTCATGTTACAGACCGACGGACAGTTAAAAACAGGCCGCGATATTATAATGGCAGCTCTTATGGGCGCTGAGGAATACGGATTTTCAACCAGTGCACTTGTAGTTCTGGGATGTATTATGATGAGAAAATGCCATCTGAATACATGTCCTGCCGGAGTAGCAACACAAAACCCGGAACTGAGAAAAAGGTTCATGGGTAAAGCCGATTATCTGGTGAACTTCTTCAGATTCCTTGCGGAAGATGTAAGAGAATATATTGCGGAACTCGGCTTCAGGAAGCTTGACGACATAATCGG
>CAYPHL010000017.1:0-14476 GCA_964410385.1 uncultured Rikenellaceae bacterium
CCCTCCGATCCTGACTGTACGCCGGGTGTCAGACGTATCAATCCCAGAGGATCGGTTTCGCCCATCAAAGCGGGCATTTTCATAATTTCTTTATTTGTAAGATGGAAAACCCCCATCCGGTTTGAGGTCACGCGGTCATCAATACTATTTGAAGATATCATAACCTCACCCAGAGAAACCTCAGCCGGCATAAGCGTAACTGAAATTTCAGAATTTCCTGAAATGAAAATTACTGTATCAAGTACATGATACCCAAGATGAGAAAAGACAAGTTCCTGTTTCCCTTCCCTGAGTACGATCCTGAATACCCCTGCATTATCTGCGATCGTACCTCTTTGTGACGATCTTTCAAGGACTGAAGCATTTATCAGGAACCTACCTGTGCCCCGGTCAGATATTGTCCCCTGTAAAATATATTCCTGGGAATGGGACCGGACTGTTGTAAGAATGAGCAGGAAAGCAATTAATACCTTACGGAACAGGAAATTACAGAAATGGTCACTTAAAAGACTTCCGGGGAAAAAGTATCTCATCAGGATGTAGAGTATTGCAGCGTAAATATAATAACATTTTCCAAGCCGGTGGCTGATCAAAAGCTATTTATCTGACGACAATAACCTGTTTATGAATTGTAAGTCCAATTCTTTCAGGCTCTTCCAGTAGCCATAAATAAAATTGTAGAAATCCCGGACCAGTAAGCGGTTTCTAGGTAAGCCTTTATTTAAAATTGATCTGAAGGGACTATAATATGCCCAGCATCCTACCCTCAGTTACAATCATTACATTGTTCCGACTGGCTGCCATACTCAACTTGTATTGTAGTATGTTTTATACCATAATTTTCTTTTAAATGTGACTGTATCCGGCCGAGGAAATCAACATCTGTTACGACCTTCGTTTGAAGATGAACAGTCAGGGCGGCTGAACTGGTACTCATTGCCCATATATGAAGATCGTGAATACCGGAAACTTCCGGAAGGCCGGACAAATAGTCACGTATCTCTGCAATATCTATATTCCCCGGAACTGCATCAAGCGCCAGGCTTATGGATTCGACAAGTAAGTGCCAGGCACTGTAAATTATAACTGCGATAATTATAAATGACATCAGAGAATCAACCCAGATTATGCCGGTAAGGGTTATTATCAGTCCGGCAATTACCACTCCTGCAGAAACAAGTGCATCTGCAAGAAAATGAAGAAAAGCACTTTTAATATTCAGATCATGTTTCTTACCTTCATAAAACAGCCAGGCGGTGAAACCATTTATCACAATACCGATTCCGGCTATGACCATAACTGTTCTTGAATCTACAGGTGGAGGCTCTTTAATTCTCTGTATTGTTTCCAGAAACAAAAATACAACAGCTGCAAACAGTAAAACTGTATTCAAAATAGTGATCAGAACAGTAGAGCGTCGGAAGCCATATGTAAACCTGAGGGTTGGTTTTCGTTCGGATAATCTTACAGCGATCCATGAAAATACGAGAGCCAGTACATCGCTGAAATTATGGCCTGCATCAGCTACAAGTGCCATGGAGTTTGAGAGAAATCCAAATATTATCTCAAGGATAATAAATATCACATTCAGGGTAATGCCAATAATGAAAGCATTACTGAGGCTTTTTCTTTGTCCTGTATGATGATGGTAATGTCCCAAGACCTTATAAGAATTTAATTTGGTTGTAAATTTACTAAAAAGGAAGTGCTAATCCATGATGCCGGAATCTGTTTATAAAGGAGACCACTTTGTTAATAAGTGAATCATTACCAGCCTGTTATTCTAAGTAATTTTAGCCCACTGCAATACGATGGGTGAAAGAGTGATGATTTACCTGGCCGGATAAATTTAACAGTCAGAAATTCTGCTGATAAAGTATTAATTATAAATGTTTGATAATTAACTTATACAACTATGAAAAGATTTTTACTTCTCATCTTTACCTTAACCAGTCTGAATACTCATGCCCAGATCCCGACTGATGGTCTGGTTGCTTTTTACCCCTTCAACGGGAATGCCAATGATGAAAGCGGGAATAATAATCACGGAACTGTTGTAGGCGCAACGCTTACTTCCGATCGTTATAATAATCCTAATTCAGCATATCTTTTTGACGGGATTAACGATTTTATAAAGATCATAACTCCAAATAGCATAGCTTTCGCTCAGGGAGTTTCTTTTTCTGTGCATGCTATTGTAAAATTCGATGCTACAAGCGGCAATTTTATTAACAATGACGGATCTATCGGAGTATATTATGGTGCTGCAATTTTTACCCGTTACGGATGTCCTCAATATGCCGGACCGGATGTTATTTCACTTAATTATGGTAATGATTCTACAGTTAATTTTGGAATAAGAGAGACACCTTTAGGCAACAATGCCAATTTAAGTTATAAATGCCAGACTTTATATAAAACATATCATTCCATAACTGCTGTTCGTGATGCGTTGCTAGGAGAGATGAGATTATATTTTGATGGACAGCTGGTAAAAACCATTCAGTTCCCGGTACAAGGAAGTAATGCTGCATCCATGGAATCCTGGATAGGTAAATCAATGGCCTGTAATCCTAATCACCTGAATGATTTTATGTTTTATAAGGGAACAATGGATGAGGTTGCAATATATAATCGCGTTTTGAGTCAGAGTGAGATCACTGATATGGCTGATATAAATGTTTGCCATCAGATAGTTTATGATACAATTAGGGTTTATGATACTGTTTTTAAATATAATAATATACTCAGGTACCTGAAATTTGAATCATATTATTCTGAAGATTATGGTCAGGTTAATGTATATGAAATTCAGGCATTCACTAAAGGTGTTAATGTGGCATATCAAAAGCCCGGATATGCAAACAGTTATGAGTGGGGAGATTACTCAAATAATGGAATTTCTGCCGTTGACAATTCAGATTACTCCCGATGGTCCAGTAACAGGAATGACCCCGGGCCTGATACACTTAATCCACATTTTATTGTAATTGATCTTCTTCAAAATTATGAAATAGATAGTATAAGATTAAATATAAAAGGCTACGATAGTTGGGATCAGTGTTTTAATTTCCTTGGATCACCTGACTCCAGGAATTGGTATTCAATTGGTAAAGGAGACAAAATTACAGGGATATTTACTTATGAGCCAGATTTACCATTTGTTAAATATGATACTGTATTGATTTCAGTAACAGATACTTTATTCATTGATTTAATGGTTTCCGCAGATCCAATAATACCTGAAAATATTAATACTATCAAAATATATCCCAATCCGGCCAATGATTTTCTGATAATTAACACAGGTAACTATACTGATTTAGACAATTATTCAATGAAAATCATTAATTCCGTCGGGATTACAGTTTTTGAAACAAAAATATCACAGCCGCTCTATGAGATTAATTTGTCATTATGGTCCGGTAAAGGGATATATGTTTTACAAGTCTATAATGCAGCCAATATAGTCACTGCCGTAAAAAAGATCATACTCCGTTAAAGCAGATAATATTTAGCCAGTAATCTGGAAGTTCTGATAAGTTATCAGGATTCGTTTTAATGAGATCCTTACGGATTTGGTAGTATTAACATATTTCAGGGGGAAAAGTTAGCGGTCCGGCTATGTATTGATTATCATCTCATTCATATTTCTGCCAGCAAAATATTGCCTGGCTCACATCGCTATTTTGTTAGTATCAAATAGACTATCGTATGAGACCCCCGTCAGCTGTTTAGAAGTATAATTATAGATTATTATAACTTCCTGCCGTATTTCTCAGGAATGCCACTTTGCTGTTAACTATTTAACACTATCGTCTGAATTTTAGAGATTTCCTCTTGAGGCTGCTAATTATTACTAACAACCTTCCGCGTAGCGGCGATATGATTGGATGTATGTATTATTATAAAATTCAGATTTCCTGGAGGCGGCATGTAATTTTTATTAATATTTTTATTGATCACTTTTATACCCATTTTAGTATTATGCAAAGGATTTATTCATTGATAATAAGCGTCCTGCTCTTATTGTCTGTCAGTTTTATTTTTCCTGAAAAAGCTCCGGCACAGTCTTCAATTCCTGATCCTGTTTCCCATTTCGGATTCGTTCCGGGTTCCGATTATATGCTTTTTAATTATGAACAGCTGATTGAATATCTGCAGAAACTTGACAAGGCCTCCCCCATGCTTAAGCTTGTTGAAAACGGGCAGAGTTCAATGGGCAGGAAAATGTACATTGCTTTTATTTCTTCAGAAAAAAATATAAACAATCTCGAAAAACTCGGCGAAATAAACAAAGAACTTGCCCTCAATCCTGATCTTTCAGACAAAAAGCAGACAGAATTGATCAGAGATGGGAAGGTGTTCTTTCTGGCCACATTGTCGATGCATTCAACAGAAGTTGCTCCGACACAGGCCGCACCATTAATTGCATATCAACTGATCACTTCACGAGATCCGCTTATTAAAAATTATCTTGACGATGTGGTTTATATGATGGTCCCCAATCACAATCCGGACGGGATGGATATGGTTGTGGAAAATTACAACAAATATAAGGGCACACAATATGAAGGGGCATCATTACCAGGGGTATACCATAAATATGTCGGGCATGACAATAACCGTGATTTCGTTTCACTGACCCAGGAAGAAACAAAGGCTGTTGCACGAATTTATAATCTTGACTGGTTTCCGCAGATCATGATAGACAAACATCAGATGGGATCGACAGGAATACGTTATTTTGTCCCCCCTTACAATGATCCGATAGCAGAAAACATTGATGCCGAATTATGGACCTGGACGGGAGTCTTCGGCACCAACATGTTACATGATCTTACAAATGCAGGTCTTTCAGGTGTGGGCCAGAAAATGTTGTTTGATGATTACTGGCCCGGGTCAACCGAAACATGTATCTGGAAGAACGTAATTGGTATGCTCACCGAGGCTGCAAGTGTCCGCGATGCATCACCGGTATA
Source organism: uncultured Rikenellaceae bacterium (assembly GCA_964410385.1). GTDB lineage: Bacteria > Bacteroidota > Bacteroidia > Bacteroidales > VadinHA17 > LD21. Next base: position 4,983 of record CAYPHL010000017.1, read on the forward strand.
TATAGAACCAAATGAGCTGCAGGCGGGCGGCAAAGGACTGTCGGAATATGAAAAAGGCATCAACTTCCCCCTTCCATGGCCCGGTGGCTGGTGGCGACTTGGTGATATAGTAAAACTTGAAATTCAATCAACATTATCCATAATTAAAACTTCTTCCCTCCTTAAAAATGATATCCTTAAATTCAGGAACGAACTTTGCAAAAGAGAAGTCAAAAAAGGAAAGACCCAGGCTCCGTATTATTATGTTTTACCGGCGGATCAGCACGATCAGAGTGAATTGATTGCACTTGTCGGCTTAATGCAGGAACACGGAATTAACACATTCCGCCTCAATGTAAATTATTTACTTAATGGCATTAACCTCAAGGAAGGTGATATTGTTTTCCCGATGGCCCAACCATTCAGGGCTTTCCTGAAAGAGGTAATGGAGAAACAGGATTATCCCATAAGACATTACACTCCGGGAGGAGAGATAATTCGCCCCTATGATGTAACAAGCTGGTCTTTACCTCTTCACAGGGGACTGGTATCACATGAAATAAAAATACGGGATGAAGTATTTGAGACAAAGCTGAAACAGATCACAGGAAACTATAATCCTTTGAAACAGGGCTATAAATTCCCTGCAATATTTCCTGCTTCATCCAACGGCAGTTTTAAGGCAGCATTTATGGCCATGCAGAACGGAATGCCGGTCAGCCGCCTCAAAGAAGAAATAAAAATTGACGGAAAGACATATGGCAGAGGTAGTTTTCTTATACAGGGTAATAATCAGGAAGCGTTAAATAAAATAGTAAAAGAATCACTGACTGAACCCGGTCTGATACTCAATCCTGAAAAGATAGCTGCCACTGATGTTAAATTACCCCGGATAGCTCTTGTTGAGACATGGTTCAGTGATATGGATGCCGGATGGACACGGTATCTTTTCGATTCCTATAAAATTCAATACACAATCCTGCATCCTGATGAATTTGAGAAAACAGACCTTTTAGCTACTTTCGATGTTATAATTTTCCCTTCAACAGGTAAGAACCTCCTGTTAAATGGAAAGCCGGGTACTGAAACAAGTCCGTCCATGACCAATTATCATCCTGATTATCAGAAGGGTATTGGGAAAAAAGGCCTGGATAAACTGATGCTTTTTATCAGCGACGGAGGAAAAGTAATTTCGTGGGGCCAGTCAACAGATCTTTTCGCAGGATCGCTTGAGATTACCCGGGGTGAAACGAAGGAAGAGTTTATACTCCCGTTTACAAATATTGCCGATCAGGCACGTAAAGAAGGATTGAATGTTCCCGGTTCACTTTTCAATCTGAAGCTGAAAAATGATCATCCACTCACCCTGGGTATGCCGGCTGAAACCTATATATTTTACCGGGGGAATCCCCTGTTCAATACAAGTATCCCGAGGTTTGATATGGACCGCAGGGTAATCGGTGTATTCCCTGAAAAAGAGATCCTCGCAAGCGGATATTGTGAAAAAGAAGAAAAACTATCTGAAAAACCTGCAATGATATGGCTGAAAAAGGGGAAAGGAGAACTTATTCTGTATTCCTTTAATCCTCAGTTCAGAGCCTCCACCCAGGCAACATACAAGCTTCTGTTCAATGCACTATTTCCAATACAGGCAGAATAGGCTTCCGGTATTGATAATGAATTTAACAAGATTGCTTATTATTATTCAAGCTTATCTATCCATTCCCTTTGTGTATCCTTTGCGATCCCGAATAGATCAGAATGAGCGACTTTGTGGTTAAAATTTTTTTCTGAAGAAATATTATTTCAGAATGTTTCTCCTGATAACCTGCATTCTGCTTGATTTTTGCATCGTTAAAGATTAATTTTACAGATAATGTCGTTTAAAGTGCATGGTATCTCATTATTCATCAGATTCTATGAATCATGACAGATTTTACCTCTGAAATTAAAGAGCTGAAACTGCTGTATGAACCTCTCAGGATTCATTGCCCGGAATCCGGTAAAGAGCTGGAGAAACTCATCAGAACAGAAGATCCGATAGTTATTTTGCTTTATTCAAGAAGATGCCTGGAAGTAATTATAACAAAGCTTTGCGAAAATGAACTGAAAAGGCCAAGAAAAACAGAGCCGCTTAAGGGGATCATTGATAAACTGAATAAGGAGGATAAACTACCTTCACATATTATAACATCAATGCATGGAATCAATGATCTTTCTGCCTACGGGGCACACCCGAAAGATTTTGATCCGGAACAGGTAAGGCCAGTCTTAAGCCATCTAAACATTATTCTGAAGTGGTATATTCAATATATAACCAGGATTTCCAGTGAATCAGGTGCTGAAAAAAAACAACAGGAATCCTTTAAAGCTCCTGTGGGGATTTTTAAAACCGGTTCTGACCAGATTTCAGAAAAGCCTTCTGTTTCATCCATACGAAAGTTACTGACAGGTGTACTGATCCTGACCGGAGCTTTAATTGCATTATTGATCTATTTTAAGATTTTCGGACCGGATTCTCCTGGCAGGCTGAGATCGACCGGCGGGAAGATTTCTTTAGCAATAATGCCATTTAAAAATCTTACAACAGATACTTTGCTTAATATATGGCAACCTGGTCTGCAAAGCCTTCTTATAACATCCCTTTCGAATTCGGAAGAATTATCTGTAAGACAATATGAGACAATAGATAACATACTGGGCAATCCGAAGAATGTTGATAATGCCTCCCTAACACCCTCGTTTGCGGCAGATATTGCATCCAGGCTGGATGCAAAAACCGTCATACTCGGAAGTTTATACAAGGCCGGGGAAAGGATCCGAATTACTGTAAATCTTATGAATTCCAGAACAGAAGAAATCTATAAATCATATAATGTAGACGGGAAAAACGAGGATGACTTCTTCACAATATCAGATTCATTGTCAAAGCTGATCAGGAATGGTCTTGAAATAAAAAGGCTTGAGGAAAAAAACGATGGCGCTGATCTCAAAAACATTTATACCTCATCTGCCGATGCCCTGAAATATTATATTCAGGCAAGAAGAAATCATGGTCAGCTGAAATATGAACTGGCAATCGATCTGTATTTAAAATCGATCTCTGCTGATACAAATTTCGTCAGCCCGATGTTAATGCTGGCATATGTTTATGGAGATCTGGGTAATTCCCCGGAAAGCAGGAAATGGGCTTATAAAGCTTATGAAAGGATCTACAGGGTGCCTCAGGATATCCAGTTGCAAATACGGGAAGTAAAAAGTGCGGTAGATAAAGATCCAATGGAGCTAATAAACAATATCAGACAATATCTTGAAATCAATCCGTATTCAACCAGAAGTCTTTATGCAATGGGCTGGGCATATTTTAATACTGAACAGTGGGAGTCAGCGATTAATGCATTTGAAGAGGCCATTAAACTGAATAAGAAATTTGGGAACAAGTACAAATTATGGGTGTGGAATTATTATTTACTGGGAAATGCATATCACAGAACCGGGAAACATAATAAGGAGATGAAAATCTTTGAAGAGGGTCTTAAGCTCTGGCCCAATGAAGAATCAACATTAAGGTATTCGCAAGCTGTCTGTTATCTTTCCCGCGGAGATACAGTGACGGCTGGCAGGTATTTGAATAAAATTAAAACAATCGGTCATGAGAAAGGATGGCCTGAATCAGAAATCCTGTCTACGGTTGCAGGTGTATATGAACAGGCAGGGTTAATATCTGAAGGAGAGAAATTAAACCGTGCTGCCCTTGCCCTGGATCCTCAGAATAACACCTTAAAATATAATCTGGCCTGTCTGCTGATCAAAAATGATTTAAATATAAATGAAGGTACTGAACTTGCAGGAAAATTAGTTGAAGAAGAAGCTGATAAACCTGATTATTTATTTATCTATGGCTGGGGTTTGCTAAAACAGGGAAAACCAGGTAAGGCATTGGAATTTCTTAAAAAATCCTGGGATCTGAAAGCCTGGTATGATCATGAACATTTTAAAGTTCTCGAAGCAGTCAAAAAGGCTATTTAACTGGTTCATGGATATAAGTGATAGATATGATCTGAATATCATGCCGGAAGATGACGGACTTCAGATTACCGATTTCAGAAAGGGTGATTTTGAATGGTGGTACTTTGATGTACATGACCAGGAGTCTGGTTGTTTTCTAAAGATTGTCCTCCATATTGGCACTGATCCTCTCAGAAGAAAGGTATTTCCTCAGCTTGCTTTATCGATCAATACCCCTGAAAGTAATGAAAGTTATGCCTGGCAATTCAATCTCAGTGAATTACAGGCTGATACAATGCGATGTACTATCTCAGTTGGAAATAAGATAAAGATATGGTCAGATATTAATGAATTGCCCCAGTACTATATACAGATTGATATCCCTCATTTTAAGTGCAATTTCAGATTTAAACCAGAACTCCCAGGCTGGAAATCCGAAGGTTATAAAACACTGCATCAATCTGGGAAAAAGAAATGTGTGTTTTACTGGGTAGTCCCGCAGCCTAAAGCCATTGTGGAAGGTGAATTTATATTTAAGAATAAAACCTGTCCAGTAACCGGAGCGATTGGTTATCATGATCATAATTATCTGAAAGTTGACAGGAAGGATCCGTTATATCTTGATGCCCTTGCCGACAAATGGTACTGGGGTAAGTGCCATGCAGGAAGATACACAATGATCTTTACGGATGTATATTTTAAGAATAGCCGGTCCAGGGCTATTATGGTTGCAGAAAATAATAACATAACCAAATGTTTATATTCCCTGGCTGAATGTTCAGTCAAAGAAAGCGCTTACGACCAAACCTTGCGGACCGGGTACCCAAAATCCCTGATTATCTCATCGCTTGATGAGTATTTTCCATTTAAAGCGGAATTTGAGTTTGAAAAGATCCTTGATAAGAAAGATCTCCTGGAGGGAGTCAATACTGTTCTGAGATTTTTAATCAAAAAACTGATTGCAAAGCCTGTCTATTACGGTATCTTTTGCAAAGTCCGGTTTGCAATACAAAATAAATTGCTGGAAGGATATGGCAATTTTGAATCGATGGTTTTCAGGGGAAAATAAAATTCATTTTCAGAATACACCTGAAACTAACAGTACAATTATTATAATTAAATATAAACTCATAAAAACAAGACCAATTATAGTAAATACGTACTGTATAAAAAAGGCCCGGGATTGTTTTTCAATTGCATCATAAAGGTCCTGCCCTGAACTGGATCTGCGATACTTCAGGAAAGAATCTGCTGATTCCCTTAATCTTCTGCCCATGAAATACATTGGGATCCCGAAAAGGGCGCCAATAATTGTAACACAATAGACAATTCCAATAATTAATGTAAATGTCCCGATGAATTTCATATATTTTGCCATTTCCGGCAGTTTATTCTCCATTAATGTCCGGATCTGGTTATCATCATATTTTATTTCAGGTGATTTTGTTTCTTCCATGACTTTACATTCTTTTTATTAACCAAATTTACCGAAATAATACCGGTTTTCACCGGTAAATCCCTGAAAAATATCTTATTTATTTAGCTTTTACTTTCTTTGATAATTACCTTTGATTTCCAAAAATATTCCGACAATGAACAATAACAATTCAATCATAATCATCGGTGCCGGATTTGCCGGACTTGCAACCGGAATATACGGCCAGCTGAACGGATATAAGACCAGGATATTCGAAATGCATAATCTTCCGGGAGGCCTGTGCACTTCATGGAAACGCAAAGGCTATACGATCGATGGTTGTATACATTGGCTGGTAGGCTCATCAAAAGCCAGCAGAATGCATGATATGTACGAAGAGGTAGGTCTGATCAAGGACACTGAGATCGTCAACATGGACGAATTCATGCATCTTGAAAGTCCTGACGACCGTGTACTTACTTTTTATACAGATGTAAACCGCCTCGAAAAACATCTTCTTGAATTCTCACCTCAGGACAGTGTCCCAATAAAAGAATTCATAGATGGTATAAGGATGTGCTTCTCTTTCGACCAGCCCTCAAAACATTTGCCATTCTTCAAAAGAATTGACAAACAGGTAAGAATGATATCCGGCTTCATTAAGAACGGGAAAAAAATGCAGAAGTGGATGAAGATCACCGGTGCTGAATTTGCTGACCGGTTTAAAGACCCGATTTTGCAAAAAGCCTTCCAGGAGATGTGGTTGCCTGAATTCTCGATGCTTTTTATGTTGTTCACCTTTGCTTATTCCCATCACAGGAATGCCGGTTACCCCGCTGGTGGTTCAACACCGATGTCAAAAGCCCTGGAGGAAAAATACAAATCCCTTGGGGGAACTATCTCCTATAACAGCCGTGTCGAAAAGATAATCACAGAGGGTGATAAAGCAACAGGCATCAGACTTCAGGACGGAACAGAATATTTTGCAGGCAGAATCGTATCGGCAGCTGACGGATATTCGACAATTTTTAAAATGCTGGATGGGAAATATACAGATGAAGAAATAAAGACATCCTATGAAAAGTGGCCTACATTTCCATGTTTGATATTTATCGGGGTTGGCGTGAACAGAACTTTTGATGAAGTACCTCTGTCAGTCTCAGGATTCAGTTATCAGCTTAAGGAACCCGTTATGATAGGTGAATCGGAACGCGACAGGCTATGGATACATATCTATAATCATGATCCCTCATTGGCTCCATCCGGTAAAACAGTCCTTACCATTATGCTGAACAGCGATTATGATTACTGGAAAAAACTGGCAGAGGATAAAACTGCATATGAACAGAAGAAAGAAGAAATTTCGGGTAAAATTACCGGATTGCTTGAACAAAGGTTCCCGGGAATTTCATCGCAGGTTGAAATGATAAATATTGCCACGCCGATGACATTCGAAAGATATACAGGCAACTGGAAGGGCAGCTTCGAAGGCTGGCTCATTACACCTGATAATGCCCATGTAATAATGAAACCGATGTCGCAGACCTTACCTGGTTTAAAGAATTTCTATATGAGCGGGCAATGGGTTGAACCGGGAGGAGGATTGCCTACAGGAGTTATGTCGGGCCGCCGGCTGCTGAAATCCATCTGCAAAGAGGATAGAAGGAAATTCAGAGCTGATCCGGGAAAGATTAATGTTTAATTTATGTTGCTGATTGCTGGTTACTTGTTGCTGGTTACTTGATGCTGGTTGCTGGTTGTTGCTGAGTTGTCAGATAACGGTTCCGAGGACTTCCTTGCCGAACGTCATACATTCAGGTCTTTGCAGGTTATCGTATTCCTTAATACCGGGCATCTGCTGCATTTGTTTTCTGACATCGGGTTCCATAAGGCCGAATGTTATTCTTCCAAGGAAAACCTTTGAAGGCAGTTTGCCGGTTCCGCATATCTGTGCCAGGTGGTTATCAATGAATCCTGTTTTCTGATCTGGACCAACGGGTTGCATCATATTTCCACATACTGCAAAATATCCTCTGATCCTGTTTTTAAGCATTTCTTTATTTCCGGAAAGATATTTTTGCAATTCTGCTGATGTTTTGCCGGCGCGGATAGATCCACCCACAATTATATGATCAAATTGTGAAAGATCGGGATTCTCCCTTACATCAAACACATTGGCTATACCGTCCATTCCTTCGGATATCCATACTGCAGCATCCCGGGCCGATCCGCACCATGTACCATACAGGATTGCCCATTTTTTGTCCGATGGCATAGGATAATACTCAAGGGGATGTGCTTTCTTCGGCAGAAACAAAGCAATCATGCCAAGAAGCCCTGATTTGAAAAAGGTCCTTTTATTCATTCTGAATTTGAAATGTTTAGTTTACAAATTTAATCACCCGACATCAGAAAATAAAGTATAAATTAAGCTAAACTCATAATTCGTTTTGTGAAATTATTACAGATGAAAACCTTTTTGAAAATATACCAAAAATTGGTACTTTTACTGCAAACTTGTAATTATGAATAGGAACACATCGGTATCGTTGGGGAGTTATTTTGATAAGTTTGTCCGGGGACGTATTTCTGCCGGACGATACAAGAATGCGAGTGAAGTAATTCGTGCGGGATTAAGGCTTCTGGAAGAAGAGGAAAACAGGATGATTGCCTTAAGGGATGCTATTCAGGAAGGTATTGATAGTGGAATTGCTCATGATTTCAATCCCGAAAAACATTTACAAATCCTGAAAGCAGAAAAGAATGGCAAAACTTGAGCTGACTAAAAAAGCTGTTGAAGATCTGGCAGATATCTGGAATTATACTTATGAAAATTGGTCAGAACGCCAGGCTGACAAATATTATCAGTTACTTGTAGAGAGTTTTAAGGAAATAGCAGATAATCCACGAATTGGTAAGAATTATAGCGAGATAGTAGAAAGGTTAAGAGGATTTAAAGTTGGCCGGCATATTGTTTTCTTTCGAAAAATGGAAGGCTCAAAAATTGAAATAATAAGGATTCTTCATGAACAAATGGATCTGAAGAATAGAATTATTGAAAAATAACCCAGCAAGGAGCTCATCCTTACCGAACGGACTGTGAATAACCTTTTCCCCTCCTGCCTGAAATTCCCAGGTTTCTACCCCATAATAATCTCCCGTCCATATCATTGCAATAATGACCATGGGTGCCAAAATATGCATAGACCTTTCCTTGTCAGTTACCGATGTTTCACAGGCATAGGTACTACCAGGATTTTTTCCTGTCTTCGGGCTTCCCTGATATGCCACTTTCTTCCATATTCCGTTTCCGGGCCCCTGAACTGAGGCCAGTTTAAAGTATCAGAACATTATGTTATGGTAAGAAATAACAGAAATAAAACAGGTAAAAAAACAGGATATTTTGATTTGTTTTTCATAAGAGGTACGATTTAGCCTTTGATTCGTTAAATATAATGATTTCCCCTTGCCTGGTCATTGATTACATATCAATCAGACAAATTATAATTTCTTAAGAGAAGATGAAAATGATTATTATACCCAGCTTAATCCTTACCTGTAAATATCCCTGCCAGACCGCCGATACCGGCCCCTAAAGCTGTCCATAAAGCGTCGGGGACGGTTTTATCGATTGCCGCCAGTAAGATACCCCCTATAGCAACAACCAGGGTGGCAAATCCAAGAAAAATCACAGCCTTGTCATATGTCTTCTCAGGCACCGTTTTAATAGTATTTATTATTTTTTCCCTGGTCTGAGGATCATTGAAACCCTGAACTTCAAGGTTTGCATCCAGTTTTTTAAAGTCGAATTTTGGCATTTCTTCCTCCTTGTTTTAAATGTTTTAGAATCAGGAATATTATCAGTATACCAAATTTACGCCCTATTATTATTAATGTCAATAGCCGTTCTAAAATAACTTAATGATACTATCATGAGGATGGTGGTTTGCCTGTCATTAATAATTATAATAATGAGGATCAATTAAATAATGGTTCAGAACAATATCTATGATTGTAAAATGCTCCGATCAAATATCATAGGTAGATTACTTTTATCATATCGTGCCTGCGGCACTCAATAACCGGGAGG
>CAYPHL010000017.1:14576-26686 GCA_964410385.1 uncultured Rikenellaceae bacterium
AATTCCGGTCCGTTCCGGCAAAAGTGGTTTGATTTTATGAATCAAAGACTTATTCGGCGGGTCAGGGATCATCTAGATATACTTAACGTTTGGCGGTATGGGGCGTGGCGGGTAAAGGGTATCTTCTTGTCAAGGTATACAAAATTCTTTTATGGTTACAAAGGTTCGGTTGCTTCAGTAACCAGTCATGCCCTATACCGTTTAATTGTAGCTTCTCCCGTTTTCTTATTCACTTTTGTGAGGGCTGAACCTCCAATCCATATGTTTTCACCGTCATCGGTTAAAGCCCATATATTTGCACTGGAAGTGAAATGAACCCATTCCGGCTTTTGGGAACATCTTATACCGCAATAACAAATAATACATAATGCAAAGAAAAAATTAAATGATCTTCTTAATTGTGTGCTCATTTGATTTTTGTATTTATAGATTCTGAAATTTCTGGTATTCAGGAAAATGATAATAATGTACTTCTTTACAATATCAGTATAATATCAAATTTACATCGAATTGAGAAAGAAGTCAAGTTTATCCCTGAATGAACTCAACAATTTTATTTTCCTTCTGGAAAAATTTTCATATGATTTGCCTGATAACTATATTACCCAGAAAGCTCTGAAGAGCCTGCCCCGCTCTGCAGGGAGCTGATTATTCCTGATTCCGGATTTTTCCTGCCGTATTTAATCCCGAATCATACCAGCAGGGGTAAAATTAACTCTGATAATTAAAGCTGAACTGACCGGTTCAGAAATTTCAAATGGATCATTGATAATTCAGGTCCGTAACGGCAACAATGGTTTGATTTTAAGAATCAATGACTTATCCAGTGGGTCAATGACCAACTTGATGCCCTGAACATAAAATATGACAATGAATAGCAAAGAATTAAGAATAAAGTCAACAGTATTTCCTTTCCGTGTGATAAATAACCTGTCCGTTGATACGATCAATCATTTAGCATTATTAACCCTTAGTATTAAAATGCTTTTGAATTGGTTGGTTGAGAAAAGTCTGTCTGAACCATAATTCAAATGCAGGATCAACAAATTCAAATCCATCTTTAGTTGCCTGAATTATATCATTATTGATAAGCTGCATTTTATTTCTGCTTACGTTTCGGGGAGTACTTAGACGGTATGTATTCATAGCCGAAACCGAAGTGAGTTGCTTTACTCCGCTTAATATAGCAATTAATAGATTGAGTTGCGTGGAACTCAATATTTCTGTTTCTGCCTGATAAAATGGTGTATTGGCATTTAGCAGCTCTGAAAGGGCTTTTTCTATTGTGTTTTTTGTTGTTTTTTCTGTAGTAAGATTCCATGTATAATGGGCAAGTTGCTGAACATACCAGGGGTGGCATTGCATCAAATCAGCAATTAATGCAGCATCATCCATATTTATCTGTTTTTTAGTCTTTTTAAAGCTTCCGGATATGAATCTTACCCACTCATCTTTATGAATTTTCTCAAGCAATATTATATCACCAAATCTGTAGAATGGTTTGGACGGATTGTTGAAAATATCCTTCATCATATGCCTTCTGCTTCCATAAATACAATAAGTGACATTATGCTGTCTCTGCCATACTGCCCTGAGTTTCTTTTCAAACACTTCAAAATCACTGAACGAAGCAATATTCTGGAATTCATCAATACATACTATTATTTTTATCTTTTTTTGCTGTGCTATTGTTTCCGGAAGATTCAATATCTCCTCTTCATTCTTTTTCATTTCCCTCCAGTCAAAGCTGATGCTGAAATCATTAACAGGATCAACACCAATGTTGATTTTGGGTATTAACATTTTAAAAAACAAACGCGTATTTTTTACCCATTCCTGCCATTTTGAAGAAGAAGTTTTTATCAGTTCCCGGGTAAACTTTTCCATGAACTGCTCTGATGAACCTGTTGTGAAAAGATCGATCATTGCTACCCTGATATCTTTATTGTCTTTGGCCATACCATCAATAGTCTTTTCTACAAGTGAAGATTTTCCCCATCGCCTTGGAGAGATCAGGGTTGTATTAATCCCACCTGTCAGGTTAGCTGATAGTTTCTTTATTTCATCTTTACGGTTGATGAATGCTTCATCTATCACTGTCGTTCCATAAATGAATGGTGATGTTTTCATTTCAATATAATTTTATACCTACATGTATTATACATTATTGTATTATACACAAATGTATAATATTCTATCAATATGGGAAAAATATCCTCAAATTTTCTGATGAGGCAAGAATTTTTATTTATCTTCCGGAATTATCTTCCTTATCAGATACAAAATATGATAATGAATAACAAAGACCTGGAGAAAAAAACTATAGTATTTCCAGGCATCTGATCGGGGAAAAAGGATATATGTGTCCTGTTGATATATTAACTGAGATGGGATATTTATCAAAAAAAGCGTATGCTACCCATTACCTTGACAATTACAGAATAAAGGAAATTAAAGATCTAAATAGGTCCGCATCATCTGGTCAACGGATTACAGTTGCCGGAAATCAGATCAGGCTGGACGAAATATGGGATAGACCATTATAAATAACCTACATTGTATATTTACTTATTCTAAAGTTAAATACGCTGATCAAATGAACTAATACTATCAACAATATCTACGTATTAAAATACGTATTTTAATACGTATTTTAATACATATTATATTAAATATTATAGTGGCTCCGAACTAAATTCCAGATCACAATTTCATCTGCATACTTTAATGAAAGGAACTTTTTCAGGGTATCTTTTCATTGGACAATTTTCTTAAATCAGAAAGATTTCTCATTACGCCAAACCTTCGCAAGCTCAGTTTTGGCTTAATTTGAAATGACAATTCAATATGTGTTAAGCGGGGGAGGGAAGCGAAGAACCCTTCCCGGCATGAAGGTCTGTTTTTACTCCACCAACAAGGTGTCCAATCTCTTAAATGATAAAAAAATCCAAATCAGAGCGATTTTAATAAGAGGATAATTAGCAGATTAATCAGATCTCTATCCCCACTGTCAGAAAGAGCGATCGGCCACAACCGTTAACTCCTGAACCATGGTAACGGTAATCAGCATTCAGAACATTCCTTAAGCTCAGATCAACTGTAATGAATTTCCAGTTGTAACTGCCGCTGATATTGAAAACACTCCATCCGGGGGTTCCCCCATGGGGAATGCGGTTATCATCTTTATCTCCCTGTGCCAGACGGCTCTGCTTTGCTGCAGCAAGCCATTCAACATTCAACAGCCAGCTCTCCTGGCTATATTCTGCCGCAATTCTTCCAAACAAAGGGGGAATCCGCCTTACAGGTTCATTCTTTGTTATATTCTGCCCATAAGTAAAGGTTATATCGCCATGAAAACTCCATGAATCGCTGAAATCATAATCCCAGGATGTCTCAACACCCTGTATATATGATTTATCACTGTTTTCTTTCTGATATACAGGATACTCCTCAATATATCGTTCGCCAACCCTGCTTCTTGTTATCAGATTGTACAACTGATTACGGTAAATATAAAACTCACCCCTCACCTTCCTGTCAAGGTATTTGTATCCGATCTGGTACTGGATGGAGCTTTCCGGTTTAAGGTCGAAATTCGGGGTCTCGTATCTGAAATCGACTATCCCGAGAGTACCGAGATCATCAATATTAGGCGCCCTGAAACCGGTATTCAGTGATGCGAATATATTTGATGAGCTGCTTAGCTTTTTGAGAAGGGCAAGATTTCCAACAATTGCGGAAGGTGTGAGTTTTGTCAGACCAAGGGCTTCATCATCCACTTTAATTAGATAAGTATTAAACCTGGCACCGGCAGTAACAATCCAGTTCCCGAGGTCAAACGAATTTATGGTGAATCCTGCCATACTTGTCATTGATGAACCGTCAGGATATAAGCCCCTCTTTTCTGTTGAAGTTCCGGCAGTAATATCTGTCCTTGTGCTGTTAACAAGATCATTATAGACCTCAACACCTATTATACCTGACCATATTTCAGGTGTTTCCAGAACAGCTTCTGCAGAAATTCCGAGTGAACGGACCTTATCATTTTCAATACGCAAGGTTGATGATCCGTTCTTTTGCATTTCCCTGGTTTCCCTGGTGTTCTGATAAGAGGCAGTCGCCGAAATTGACTTAAATAAACCGGGACCCATTTCATGATCGATTCTTAGATAAGCAAGGTTTCTTTTTTGCGGATCCATCTTATTAATCTTATAATCCTCAAGAGCCACTTTATGATATACGGGGACATTCATTTGATTTACATCCTGATAAAGTACGGTTGCACTTGTTTTCTCCGTAAGGTTAATTTTCCCTTTGAGATCATAATCAAATTCCCTGTATCCTGTCGGAGATTGTTTTCCGGTAGTATCTCCTCCTATGATATCACCGAAGTTCCGCCTGGTAATACCTGACCGTAATGCTATCCTGTTGTTGCTATAGCTTACTCCTCCCCTAATGCTATGTTCCATCCCGTGAGTGGCAAATCTTGTAAGCAGTGATGAACCCCAGAGCGATTCATCTGTTGTTCTGAGCCGGTGGCTGAAGGCCTGGATGGTACCACCGATGGCATCTGATCCGTACTGAACTGATCCGCTGCCTCTGAGCACCTCCATTTTTTCTATGCTGAAAACATCTATAGTGTTGAAATACTGGTTTGGACCATAACGGGTAGTTGAGTTACTCAGCCTCACTCCGTCAAGAAGCAGAAGTGTCTGATTACCGGTCAGCCCACGGACAAAAGGAGATCCTCCTCCATGGTTGGTTTTCTGGACAAAAACCCCGGGAGTAAGGCTTAGTGCCTCAGGAGCTGTCCTTAGCTGACTTTCTCTTATAGATAATTCATCAGCAACTTTAATTGCTTCCGGAGTATTTATCCCGACAGAACCGAACCTGTTGGCTGTAATAACGATCTCAGAGAGAGTCTTTGAAAGAACCGTATCCTGAACCTGAAGAGAATCCGGGTTATTCCCGGCCACATAAGCGGGGAGAAAACATAACAAACTTATTAATATTATACTGCGCATTGATATAAATTATTAATGCAACTGCTTTGGGTTAATGTATAATGGTTAATAATTACAGGATCCTGGTTACCTGTTACAAAAACCTGTTTATCGCCATCACTACAATCGGTAATGTTAGTATACTTACAATAGTAGAGATAAAAACATTTCCAACTGCAAGGTGATCGTCTGCCCCAAACTCTTTTGCCATTATCACGACAGTTGCCATGCAAGGCATTGATGCCTCCAGGATTATTACTGAAGAAACCAGTTTGTCAGGAGCAAGACCGGCAACTGCGCTAAAAATATAAAAAACTGAAATAAGAATTGCAGGCGCCAGAATAAGTCTGTTAAAACTCAATATATAGATGCTTTTTCTTCTTAAAAGATCACCTACGTTTGCAAATACAAGCATTGCTCCAATATATAGCATTGATAACCATGTATTTGCCGAACCCAGTTCTGACAAGGGCTTAATAAGTATATCAGGCAGTTTAAATGAAAACAGGAAGAAAACCAGACCTATTAACGTTGCAATTGTATTCGGATTTAACACTCTGAGAATGCTTTTTTTCCATGAAACGCCGTTTCCGTGTGAAAGGACAACCACACCAACAGTCCACATCAGTATATTTGAAATAAGCTGGAACATTGTGGCATAAAGTAGTCCCTCTGCCCCATACAATGCTCTTATAAGAGGAAAACCAAGGAATATTGTATTCCCGAACATTGAATGTGCTTTGAACACAGCAGCTTCCCGGTCTTTAATATTAAATAATCCTGTTGATATCCAACCAAATAACAGAAGAAACAGAATTACAAATCCGGCTACTGACAAGACTGTAAGGCTGTTTGCTATCAGACGGGGTGTTGCTCCGATCTTAAGAAAATTCGTGAATAACATCAGCGGAAGAGATATGTTGAATATCAGTTTCGACAACATATCTTTTATTTCCGGTGTAATAACTCTAAATCGGGCAGTTATTGCACCGATCATCACTACCACCGCCAGCATGAAGATCTGGGAAATAATTATACGGGTTTCCATGTGATATACGTGGCGGTAAATGTAATAATAAAATCAAAGGGCGCAGAGGCACAACGGCGCAACGGTGTTACGGTTTTGCGGCGTTATGGCGTTACGGAGTGACGGTGTTATGGTGTTGCGGTGTTGCGGTGTTACGGTGTTACGGTATTGCAGTGTTACGGTGTTATGGTGTTGCAGCTGGCAAAGCAATACATTTTTTTGTAAATTCACAGCTTTCATAACCCACTTTAAAAATGCAGCAGACGGGTAAAATCTTAATAATTGCAGGCTTAATTCTTGTAATCGCCGGGCTGGTTATATATTTCGCAGGGAATAAACTGAACTGGCTGGGACATTTGCCGGGAGATATCAGAATTGAAAAAGAAAATGTGAGATTTTATTTCCCTGTAACGACAATGATATTGATAAGTGTTGTCTTATCACTGGTCCTTTATCTGATAAGAAAACTATTCTGAATCTAAAAAAACTACTGATTGTCAAATAATCACCTGTACATATATGAAAAACCATATCCTTACATTAATTTCTCTGACTATCTGTTTGTCAGTATCATCGCAAACAAAAAAAGCATTAACGATTGACGATCTGTCGTTATGGAACAGGATAACCGAAAGTGTAATTTCCGATGATGGATCAATTTGCGGATTTGTCTTTGAACCATGGGACGGTGATCCTGCAGTTAAACTGTATGACAGAGAGGGCATTGAAAAAAAATCATTCCCATATGCTTCAGGTATAAAGCTTACTTCCGATTCCAGGTTTATGATCTTTACAATCGCAACTCCGAAATCAACTCTTACTGAACTAAAGCTTAAGAAGACAAAAAAGGAAGATATGCCTGTCAACGGGCTTGGTATATTTGATGTGGCTAAAAATACAACAGACACAATTAATCGTATTAAAACTTATAAAGTACCGGTGAAATGGTCAGGCTGGATCGCATATCAGTGTGAACCCTCAAAGGGAGCAGTCAAACCGAATGGCAAACAGGTTGCCGATACGAGCTCTGTTAAGAAGACAAAACCAAAGACCGAATCGGAAGATAACGGGTACCATCTTGTAATAAAGAATCTGACCGACGGATCATCAGACACTATAAAATTTGTTACGGGGTATGTCCTCGCAGAAGAAGTTCCGGTGATCATTTGTTCGACAACCGGTGATGAAAAGAGCCTTGAACCCGGAGTAATTGTTATGAATCTTGAAAAGAACAAACGTTCATATATATTCAGTGATAAAGGAAAATTCAGACAATTAACCATTTCGAAAGATGGTAAAAGGGCGGCATTTCTTGTTTCATCCGACATAAAGGATAAGACAGGAAATTCATTTTCGTTGTTCTGGTGGGATGGATCGGAAAGAGCACTTCTGGCAGCAAACAGGGGTACACCGGGAATACCTGCAAACTGGATAGTCAACGAAAATGCTCGATTGATTTTTGGTGAGAAAAGTGGCAGGCTCTTTTTCGGCACTTCTCCAGAATATAAGATCAAGGACACAACTGTTCTCGAAGAAGATCGCCCGAATGTTGATGTGTGGCATTATGATGAAGGCAAGCTTCATACTGTCCAGTTAGCTGATAAGTCACGGGATCTGGACAAATCCTATTTGGCCGTATTCCACAGTGACAGGAAAAAGATCGTTCAGCTTGCAACAAGGGAGATTCCCGAAGTTCAGTTAATTGATAAAGGAGATGCTCCCAAGGTTCTTGCCTGGTCGGATTTACCTTATCAGCTTCAATCGATGTGGGAAGGCAGCCCCGGACCTAACGATGTCTGGCTGATTGATCTTCTGACAGGAACGCCACAGAAGATCAAAGAAAATTATAAGGCAAGAATCCGGTCCTCACCCGCGGGTAAATACCTGTACTGGTATCACAGCGCCGACAGTTCATGGTATACATATGATATTGCCTCAGGGAAGGAATACAGGCTCACCACACCTGAAACCCTGCCCTGTCATGATGAACTTAATGATGTTCCTGATGTTGCATCATCATACCCTCCGGCCGGCTGGCTAAAGGATGATAAAGCCTTCATTATTTCCGACAGGTATGATCTGTGGTCGCTCGATCCTAAAGCAGAAAAACCTCCCGTAAACATTACAATGAACGGACGGCAGACAGTCACTACATACGGCCTCATCGACTTTGATACTGAAAATGACTATATTGATCCATCTGTTTTACAATATCTTATGGCTTTCAATGAGAAAACAAAAGGAAATTCTTTCTGGTCATTGGATCTCAGGAAAAAGAACCCTCCTTCTGAAATCATGGGCGGGGATTTCCGTCTTGGAAGACCGGCAAAAGCAAGGAACTCTTCATCTGTGATCTGTACAATGGAAACATTTGATATGTTCCCCGATTATTTTATTACCGATCTCTCATTTAAGGACAGGAAGCAGATCACCACTGCCAATCCTCAGCATAAGGACTATTACAGGGGCACTGTTGAACTTGTCAGGTGGACATCCCTTGACGGAAAAGAAATTGAAGGATTGCTTTACAAACCTGAAGGATTTAATCCCTCTCTGAAATATCCGATGATAGTCAATTTTTATGAGAAAAGCTCTTCAGGGCTTTATAGCCATCATATTCCTGAACCGGGACGATCGACGATTGATTATCATTATTACACAAGTAACGGATATCTTATCTTCAATCCGGATGTATACTATAAGGACGGATATCCCGGCCAGAGCGCTTTCAACTGTGTCATCCCGGGGATAATGTCGCTGATAGAAAAAGGATTTGTTGATGAGAAGCGAATTGGCGCACAGGGCCATTCATGGGGTGGTTATCAGGTCGCTTATCTTGCAACCCGGACAGATCTGTTTGCTGCTATAGAATCGGGGGCTCCGGTAGTGAATATGTACAGTGCCTATGGGGGCATAAGATGGGAAACCGGACTGAACAGATCATTCCAGTACGAACATCAACAGAGCCGGATCGGAGCAACAATATGGGAAGCTCCACATCTTTACTGGGAAAATTCACCATTGTTCGCCATTGATAAAATAAACACGCCAATATTAATAATGTCAAATGATAAGGACGGACATGTGCCCTGGTGGCAGGGAATTGAGTTTTTTATTGCTATGCGCAGACTTGGGAAGCCGTCATGGCTGCTTAATTACAACGGAGAGCCTCACTGGCCGCTGAAACATCCGAATAAAGTGGATTTCCAGAAACGAATGTCACAGTTCTTTGCTCATTATCTTAAAGGAGAACCGATGCCTCAATGGATGAAAGAGGGTATCCCTGCAACTGAAAAGGATTTCACCCTGGGATATTAATGAACCTTTCGGATAAAAAATGGTTACTTCAGAAAATCAGTAATTATATAAAAAAAAGTAAAAAATGACAGATTTCGAATTTTATAATCCCGTAAGGATCTTTTTCGGGAAAAACCAGATTGAAAAGATCGCCTCTCAAATCCCTTCTTACAGTAAAATAATGCTGTTATACGGAGGAGGAAGCATTTTCAGGAACAATGTTTACAATCAGGTAAAAGAAGCGCTTAAAGGCTATGATATTACTGAATTTGGGGGGATTGAACCCAATCCATCTTATGAGACATGCATGAAGGCTGTTGAAATAATAAAAGCAAATAATATAAATTTTCTTCTGGCAGCAGGAGGGGGATCAGTTATTGATGCCACCAAATTCATCGGAGCTGCAGCTCTTTATTCTTCCGGAGATCCCTGGGATATCCTTGAAAAAGAAGTACCGGTTACCGCTTCATTACCGATCGGCGTTATCCTTACTCTTCCCGCAACCGGTACTGAGATGAACAGGAATGCAGTAATAAGCCGCAAATCGACATCGGAAAAACTTGCATTTTCATCACAATATTCCTTACCCCGTTTTTCAGTACTTCTGCCTGAAGCTGCCGGTTATCTTCCGCAGAACCAGGTTGCCAACGGCATTGTCGATGCATTCGTACATGTTATTGAACAATATCTTACATATCCGGTAAATGCACAGATACAGGATCGTTTTGCTGAATCAATACTTACGACACTTATTGAAGAAGGTCCAAAAGCATATGCCAATCCGGCTGATTATGAAGCCATGTCAAATCTTATGTGGAGTGCTACAATGGCGCTTAATGGATTGATTTCCTGCGGTGTGCCGGGTGACTGGTCGGTTCACAGCATCGGCCATGAGCTTACTGCCTTTCATGGTATAGATCATGCAAGAACACTGGCAATTGTCTTGCCCGGATTATGGAAAGTACTGAAAGAAGAGAAAAAAGATAAACTCCTTCAGTATGGGGCACGGGTATGGAATATAACCGAAGGCACTGATGATGAAAGAGTTAATGCAGCCATTCAGAAAACTGTCGATTTCTTTGAATCACTTGGTGTAAAAACACGGTTAAGTGATTATGGTGTCCCGCGGGAAACAATCGATAAAATTGTCCGCCGTTTTGAAGAGCGGAACTGGCTGACCGAAGGGGACAGAGGACTAACAACTCCGGCTGTGATCAGAAAATCCCTGGAAGACCGGCTTTGAAATTAAGCTAACGTTTAAGCCAGGCTTCAGGCACATGAATTATACAAATATTCATTGATTTGTTGTCTTCGGACAGCATTGCTGACTGAATCTCTATTTTGGTTCCGTCGTCGCTGAAAGTGGGGTGAGGATGATCGGCTGCAGTCATCTTATGACCTGCCGATAATAAAATAATCTCACTGTTCCTGCGGTCAATCAGATAAATTCCCCTTAAGAAATCATCACCAACAGCAAAGCGGCCATCAGGGGAACCGTGTACATGCCACAATCCGCTACCAGACTTTGTTTGTCCGGCTATCAGCATCTCCCGTGTCCGGAAATTGACTATTCCAAGTCCTGTAGGCTTTTCTCTTGTACCTGAAGGGCCCCAGTCAATTTCCTGTCCCGGATTTTTAGGATCTGCCTGTTGTTCGGGTATTCCAACCTTCCTGTGACCCATTATTGCAATTGCAACCTCATCTTTTGTGATTATTGCCTCATGAGTGATCCATTCATACTCCGCTTCCGGATAAAGTGGTCTCAGACCTGTTCCGTCTGACTTTACTGTCCAGGTACGCTGAGGTGCTTTACCTCCGGTTTCCCAGCAGAACACGATTTCTCCAGGCACCCATGGATTTGTTTGTATGTGACCAACCTGGAAAGGAACTGAAACAACATATCCGTATTCTCCGGTTTTTAAATTCATTTTACCTATTCCGGAAGGTCCGGCACCCATTTTTCTGGGGCCGAAGTTCTGTTCTATTTTAGTCCCTTCAGGCAGATGTTTTGCAGCTTCATCCCTTCCTACCCTGAAATATACCCATTCCTCATCCCCGTCAAGTGCCATATCACCTCCTGCGCCCATTTCTGCAGGTGTGGTACCGCAAATACGCTGATAAGCAGATGCCTCTTTCAGTTTCCCGGATTCACTGTCGCTGAAAAGCATTGCCAGATCCACCTCCACTACCTGAACAGGGCCTCCGAATCCTCCTGCTCCCGGTTGGCGTTGTGCTGTTCTCATAAAATAAAGCTTCATTGATTTTCGTGCCACATTCAGCATCCCCATATATCCTCCCTCACTTACCTGAACGATCACACCTGTTTTTTCGTTGACAGCCATTGCTTCCCCTTTCACCCTGTTGGACCTGAATATAACCCATTTGCCATCGGCTGTCCACTGGTTATGTGTTTGGTATATCTTAGAATCGCCTGCAGGCGTGCTTGTAAGAAATGTGAGTCTGGCACCGGTTACCGGGTCGGTGATCTCCTTTTTTTCCGATGGAAATCTTGTACCGATCTGGGCTGATGAATAATGAATTTGCAATATGAAAATTGCAAGTGTAAATACTGATTTTGAAAAGGGTAATCTCATTATAATTTGTTGATTTATTCAGAGTATAATTTACAAATTCATTTAATAAACACCACCCCGGCCAGAACATTGACATTTCTGCACGTCAGCTGATTTTGCGGTCTGGCCACCCCTCCTTAAAAAAAGGAGGGGAAACTTTTATCCCCAAAACTCCTCAGGCTGACGGCTAAGCCCTCCATCCCTTCGTCC
>CAYPHL010000017.1:26786-35765 GCA_964410385.1 uncultured Rikenellaceae bacterium
ACTTTTATCCCCAAAACTCCTCAGGCTGACGGCTAAGCCCTCCATCCCTTCGTCCCTCCGTCTCTTCGTCCCTTTGTTCCTCCACTCTTCGCCCTTCGTCCTGAGCCGTTGCACCGTTGTACCGTTGCACCATTGTGCCCCTGTGCCGTTGCGCCCCTACACCAGTTTCTTATACTTAATCCTTACCGGTGTAGTATCTGCAACCCTTTTCTTATAATTCTCCTCATAGTCTGAATATGTCCCTTCGAACCAGACCACTTTCGAGTTGCCCTCAAAAGCGAGCATATGGGTTGATACCCGGTCGAGGAACCATCTGTCGTGAGATATAATTACGGCACATCCTGCAAAGTTCTCCAGTCCCTCTTCAAGTGCCCGCAGGGTATTCACATCAATGTCGTTTGTCGGCTCGTCCAGAAGCAGTACGTTTGCGCCCGATTTAAGTGTAAGGGCAAGGTGCAGCCTGTTTCTTTCCCCTCCCGAGAGAACACCGCATTTCTTTTCCTGGTCGGCACCCGTGAAATTGAATCTTGCCACATATGCCCGTGCATTAACGAGCCTGTTACCGACCATCACATCATTCTGTCCTCCGGAAATTACCTCATAAACACTTTTTGCAGGATCAATGGCTGAATGAGACTGATCGACATAGCCCAGGGAAACTGTAGGGCCCACCTCGAATGATCCTTTTGTAGCCTCCTCCTGTCCCATAATCATCCTGAAGAGAGTGGTCTTTCCTGCTCCGTTCGGACCAATTACACCAACTATCCCGTTAGGAGGAAGATTGAAATCCAGATCTTCAAAAAGCAGCTTATCACCGAATGATTTGGCAACATGAGTTGCTCTGATAACCTTATCTCCCAGTCTGGGACCGTTGGGAATGAAGATCTCAAGCTTTTCCTCTTTCTGTTTAACATCCTGATTAAGAAGATTTTCATATGCACCCAGACGGGCTTTTGATTTGGCATGACGGGCTTTTGGAGACATCCTGACCCACTCAAGCTCTCTTTCCAGTATCTTTCTTCGTCTGACATTTCCTTTTTCTTCAATTTCGAGGCGTTTTGCCTTCTGCTCAAGCCATGAAGAATAATTACCTTTCCAGGGAATTCCTTCTCCCCGGTCGAGCTCAAGTATCCATCCTGCAACATTATCGAGAAAATATCTGTCGTGAGTTATACAGATTACAGTTCCTTTATATTGTTTCAGCGTTGTTTCCAGCCATTGTACCGATTCAGCATCCAGATGATTTGTTGGTTCATCAAGAAGCAGAACATCCGGCTGACTCAGAAGAAGGCGGCATAATGCGACCCTGCGGCGTTCACCTCCGGAAAGTACATTCACTTTTGCTTCACTATCAGGGCACCTGAGGGCATCCATTGCTCTCTCAATCCTGTGCTCGATATTCCACCCGTCATGATATTCTATCTTTTCCTGCAGAACAGCCTGCCTGTCCATCAGCTGCTGCATCTTCTCAGGATCTTCAAAAACCTGCGGATCACCGAAACTGTTGTTTATTTTCTCGAACTCCTGCATCAGGTCCATTACTTCCTTTACACCTTCAGAAACGATTTCTTTAACAGTCCCCGTTTCATCGAGAAGTGGATCCTGTGCCAGATGTCCGACTGAATAGCCCGGCAGGAATGTTACCTGGCCCTGGTATTCTTTTTCAAGTCCGGCAATAATTTTCAGAAGTGTGGATTTACCTGATCCGTTCAGTCCGATGATCCCGATCTTGGCTCCCAGAAAAAATGAAAGCGAAATGTCCTTAAGAACCTGCCGGTGAGGCGGATAGGTTTTCCCTACCCGGTGCATACTGAATATTATCTTGTTGTCTTCAGCCATATTATCAGCTTTAAAATCTCCGATAAATATAATAGTAAGGACGTTGTATGCAACGCCCTCCCGGTAAAAAAAATTAAATCCCGGAAAAACGGAGGGGCGTTAAAATAACGCCCCTCCTCCCTGATCCAATGATTTAGAAATTATTTGAAATAGTTCGTATTTACAACGGTCTATTTCTTTCCGAACAGTTTTATTGTCTCATCCTGAAGAAGTACCCACAGGGAATAGACACCCTTCAGTGTACCTATCGGGATGTTAAGGCAGCCCAGTGCTGCAACGACAATAATCAGGTAACGTGCCCAGGACTGGAAGGAAAGTAATCCTATTCCTCCCACAAGTCCTAATGTGGCCATAAATCCGACAAGGAGAGGCAGGCTTACCGAGAGGAATCCCAGTATCATCTCCGGTATATCTTCACCTCCCACAAATCCCTTTGCAAAATTGAGGGCAACAAAAACGGCAACAGCTGCTATAAGGCCGATAAAACCAAACCCTATATGTATTGCCCCCACTACGACTACATGCTTTCTCATTTTAGAATCTTCCATGACATTTAGTATTTATTCCTTTAATTAATGTTTTCATTCCTGATTAAATGACTTGCAATTTAACGAATTGATGCATGTTTTTTTTAAAATAATGCAAATGCAACCTTTTTAATTGTTCTTCGTTCTATTGAAGAATAGTGAATAAATTTGGACAGAAATAAAACCTTTATGAAAAGAAAGATACTTTTTGCTGTTTTATTCATTTTACTTGCCTGGGCGGCGTCATCATGTGAAGATCTTATGCAATGCAAAAAGTGCAGACTTGTTTCAACTGATTCATCAACCGGGGAAGTTATAGAAGATCCGAATGAGACTGAGTATTGCGGTGCCAGTCTGATTGCGATTGAAGCTACAAAGCCCAAAACTGTCGGAACGGTTACGACTGAGTATGTTTGCCGTTAATATCTCACCCCGATAACAGTCACATCATCCACCTGTGGATTTGAGCCTCTCCAGTTCTCAAATACTTCATTCAGCTTTTCTCCCTGCCGGAGCATAGGCATTGAGGCAATTGACATCAATGTTTCTTTCAGCTGGACAGACATGAACTTTCTTTTCTGGTCTCCCCCGAACTGGTCGGCAAATCCATCGGAGAATAAATAAAATGCATCCCCTTTGCGAAGCTCTATTTTATGGAGTGTGAAAGGATGCATTTTATAATGGATGGAAGCAGGCATTTTATCAGCCCGGTAATGTCTGAGCTCGTTTCCCCTTATAAGGTACAGTGGGCTGTATGCTCCGGCATACCAAAGGATGTTCTCTTCAAAATCGACAGTGCAGACGGAGATATCCAGACCATCTTTGACAGATCCGTCATCCGCATCCTGGTTCAATGCTTTAATCACACCCTGCCGCAGATTATTTATTATCTCATCGGGCATAATTACATGTTTTCCGTTAACAATCTCATTCAGCAGTGAAACTCCGAGCATGCTCATAAATGCTCCGGGGACTCCATGACCGGTGCAATCGGCAGAAATAATGACCTGTTTGTCACCCTGTGTACTTACCCAGTAAAAATCGCCGCTGACAATTGCCAGAGGTTTATAAAGTACAAAATGTTCAAGTCTGTCGCTGAAAAGTTCAAGTGAAGGCATGAGTGCTGTCTGTATCCTCTTTGCATATTCAATGCTGTCGGTAATATGTTTTTTCTGGTAGGCTATCTGGTCTCTCTGAGCCGAAGCCAGATCACGTTGCTGCGCTATTTCATCCCTCTGCACTGATATAGTCCGGTTCTTTTCCTCAAGCTCAGCATTGGCTTCTTTCTTTATCATGTAGCTTCTGTAAATGAAATATCCCAGAGTACTTACAAGCAGTAGTGCAATGAGGGCTGAAAAGAGGATAATCTTTTGTTTTTCAATTGCTTCGACCTGAAGTGAAATTTTCTTTTCCTGCTCTGAAATCCTGAAATCCTGATCGCTAATCCTGTTCAGCTGATCCTTTATTTTAGCTTTTTGATTCTCAAGCGTATCCTTCTGGATCTGAATCTCCTCCCGGTGGCCGGATATTGTTTTTTTCTGTGATTCCATTTCTTCAAGCTGCTTTCTGATCTGTGCCGCCTGATAATCGAGAAGTCTTTGTTTTTCTTCCAGGATTTTTTCTTTAATGATTATTTCATTATCAAGACTGTCAAGCAGCTTAGTCTGATCCTGAATTTTAATTTTTTGGATTTTAATTGTGTCAGCCTGTTCACTTATTGTCACTTTCTGAGCTTCAATTTCCCTGCTTGCTGTTTCGAATAGTTTCTCCCAGTCTTCCTTCGTTTTGACAGCCATAAAAAGAACTTCCTGTGGAACGGCCATACCGGCTTCCCTTACTTTTTCCTCATTTATATCGTATTGCGGTTTCCCGTCAACAACGATGAAATTTATCATCGATTCCCTGAATTCATAACCTTCAGTTATCAGCATTGTCTGGTGCCCTGCAATCTTTGATTTTACAAGATCCAGATCATGGCCCGAATTCCTGTTCATGTAGAGAACCTGGGTATGGGTAATGCTTTCTATATTCTTAAATCCGACAATCACGACAGGCTTTTGCTGTATCTGTTTCCGTGTCCTGGCAAGGTTTCCCATCTCATAGATAAGATCATAATCACCGAGCAGGACACCAATCCTGAAGCTAGCCGTATCGGCAAATCCAGGCCCATAGTCGATATATTTTGAAAGATCAAAAATATATAATGCCCGTGTAGGATTATCGAATTCCCTCTGGCAAAAGAGGCTCTGGTGTATGATCAAAAAAGCCAGAACAAGGATTCCTGCCCTGATAAAACCTGTATATCTGAACATGCTTAAAGGAATTTGCATGATGAAAATAGATAAATATAACAAGTAATGCAAATATTAATGGATCCGACCATTTCGTCAGTGTTTGAATCGTGTTGAAAAAATGTTTATAAAAGCATCTGCCCTCTTATTCATTCTCTTATACTTGTCGTAATTTTACCAGTGCAATACAAAGTCTGAAAAAGGGTTGAAAACTAACGGTCTGAATTTAGTAGACAAAACTATCATTGTGGTGGAAGATGATCTTCCATCGGTAATGTATTATGAGACCCTTCTGAAAAATACAGGTGCAACAATAAGGGTATTCCGTAACGGAAAAGAATTCGTCGATTTTATTACAATGTTCAGGGAGAAGATCGATCTGGTCTTTATGGATTTTCTTGTTCCCCTTGTAAACGGAATTGAATGCACAAGGATGTTACGCAAATCCAGGAAGAATGTACCTGTTATAATGGTAACAGGATATGCATCCGAACAGAGTAAAAAAGAAGCTTTCCTGGCCGGTTGTAATGAATATGTTCTGAAGCCGATCTATCCCGAATTTATCTACAACCTTCTCGAAAAATATCTGTTTGAAAAGGTCTGGCAGGAGTCATATATTGATTAATTCCTGTCTTTACTGTGCAGCAGGAACCTGCATATTCATGTAAGTAGTATAATATCCTGTAATTTTATTGTTTATTGATTCGGCCAGTTCAGTCTTGCCGGCATTGCTGCAGGCATCTGCGATCCTTGAGGTAAACTGAATTGCTATTTGTATCTCATACAAAGCAGAACTGACAATATAAGGATCCTGTTTCAGATAATAATCAAGCTGTTCATAGTAATGATTGCAGAAATCATTTGTAAGGGCTACAGCTTTATCAGTATTTCCGGCGATAAAATAACCTTCTATAAGATCAGGGAAGTAAGGATCATACGGGATATTTGAAAGAGGAAGCGCTTCCATGCAATGGTCGAGCACCTGAACAGCTTTTTCATTTTTGCCCTCAGCCGCCAGTTCCTTTGCCAGTCTTGCATAACTTAGTCTTGCCCTTATAACCGTAATTGTGCGTTTATGGTTATAATCAATGTTAACCTTCGGATCATTTGCGCCGCCCCATACAAATTTGTTCATCATATTTTCATAAAGGATGTCGGTTTCAATCCGTCCGTAATCGACCCAGCTTTTGTTCTCAGATTTAACCGGTACAAGTCTGTAAGCCAAACCCTCAAGCTGGAAATATTCCTCAAGACCAAGTGCATCATTATGATAGCCCGTAACATAATATATTGGCCGCTTCCAGTCATTGTGCGCCAGGATGTCGAGTACAATAAGCTGGCTTTTCAGGATTGAACTCCCTTTAAGCCTAATGTCGATATAAGGGACAATTTTTGCCGAGTCTTCCCGGCTTACCGTACCAGAAGCAAGAACCTTTTGCGCATCAACCGGGATCCTGATGGTCCTTGAGGGAATTATATCAAGTATTTCAGTTGCAGATACCTGTACCTTGGTTGCGGGATTGTCACTGTTCACCCAGTCAATGATTGTTGAAATATCAACCGGGTCTTTTGTTTTTTCTATTATGAATACCTGGTTATTAATTCCGTCATAATACTTTTTAACCGGGAGGGTAACCGGCAGAGGGTCCGATTCGTATACTTTAGTCTTCATCTGGTCGATATACCAGTCAGTATTAAGCAACATCAGGTTACACACCCTGACGTCGGTCCTTTTCCCTTCCACCTCCTGTGCGTACCATAACGGGAAGGTATCATTATCACCATTGGTAAAAAGTATTGAATTCGGAGCACACGATTCGAGGTAATTAAACGCAACATCCCTTGCGAGATATCGCCCCGACCGGTCATGATCATCCCAGTTCTCCCTGGCCATGATCACCGGAACACAAAGCAGGCAGAGCAATCCGGCTAAAGGTGCAGCTATTTTCTTACCGGTAAGCTTTGCCAGGCCTTCATATAAGGCAAGGACACCCAGGCCTATCCAGACCGAAAAGAAATAAAATGATCCGGCATAGGCATAATCCCTTTCCCGTGGCTGATTAGGATATTGATTAAGGTAGAAAACGATCGCAATACCTGTCATAATGAACAGAAGCATTATTATCCACCAGTTTTTGTTATCCCTGTTAAGATGGTAGAAAAGTCCGGCAAGGCCGAGAAGGAAAGGAAGAAGATAATATTTATTTCTTGAAGTGTCATTTTTCTGTTCAGCAGGAAGATCATAAGTACCGACCCGGGGTTCGTCGAGGAATTTTATACCCGTGATCCAGTTTCCGTTTATTGCCCCTCCTGTACCCTGTGTATCATTTTGCCTGCCAGAGAAGTTCCACATGAAATATCTGAAGTACATATATCCGAACTGGTATGAGAACATGAATTTCAGGTTCTCACTGTAGCGTGGCTTTTTAACGATAGTCTTCTCCCCCGACTGATCATTAACCTGAAGGGGAATACCGTTATTTCCACCCCATTCCCTGTATACCTCAGCATGGTCTTCCTGCTGATCACTCCACATTCGCGGGAAAAGGGTAAAGAACCTTTCA
Organism: uncultured Rikenellaceae bacterium; assembly: GCA_964410385.1. Lineage (GTDB taxonomy): Bacteria > Bacteroidota > Bacteroidia > Bacteroidales > VadinHA17 > LD21. The sequence goes on from CAYPHL010000017.1 coordinate 34,008, forward strand.
TCATATACCCTTTCAAGATTCCTGTGGGTGACAATATACTTATCATCTTCAAGTGCATAGACAGGCTTTCCTTCTTTATAATCAAGTACCGGTGCATTATAATACGGCCCTCTTATAAGTGGTCTTTGACCGTACTGCTCCCTGTTGAAATAATATAACAGGTTGAAGGGATTTGAAGGATTATTCTCGTTCAAAGGTGGCCCTGCTGATGATCTGATTACAATTATAGCTGCTGATGAATATCCGATAAGCACTACAGCAACAGCAGTCATCATTGTATTTAATGTCACCCTGTTCTTACCTGCAAAAAACCAGATAATAGCTGCGATAATTGCCAGAACAAGTACATTTAAAACTGCAGATCCGGAAACCACCCAGACTCCGGTAAAGAAGATCGCAGCAATCGCAAAGACAGTGTTCTTCATGCTGTTATCAGAATCAAGAGTCATTCTGATGGCAAGGATAAACAGAACGATCAGGATTATGAAGTGAACCAGCATTCCGGTGTTGGCTGGCAGTTTCAGTGTGTTTACGAAGAAAAGGTCAAATTTCGATGCTATTTTAACCATTCCGGGAATTATTCCCCACATAAGCAGTGCAAGAATGACGAATGATACTGCAAGCGAAACAACGAGGCCTTTCCAGTGAAATTCAGATTTCCTGAAATAGTAAACCAGCACAATAGCCGGCAGGGCCAGGAGGTTCAGAAGGTGAACGCCGATGGAGAGTCCCATGAGATAAGCGATCAGTATGATCCACCTGTCGGCATATTTTTCATCGGCTACATCTTCCCACTTCAGGATAGCCCAGAATACAGCAGCTGTAAAGAGAGATGATGTTGCATATACCTCACCTTCCACAGCTGAGAACCAGAATGAATCAGAAAATGTATATGCAAGGCTTCCGACAACTCCTGCTGCCATAATTGAAATTATGTCCGTCAGACTTACATCAGCTTCATTCCTGACAATTATTCTCCGGGCAAGGTGAGTTATTGTCCAGAAAAGAAACAGTATTGTGAATGCGCTTGCCAGAGCTGACATTGCATTCACCATTGCAGCAACATTTGAGACATTTCCGCTAGCAAAAAGTGTAAAGAACCTGGCCAGGATCATGAAAACCTGGCTTCCCGGAGGATGGCCTATCTCAAGTTTATATGATGATGCTATAAACTCGCCGCAATCCCATAGGCTTGCTGTCGGCTCAATAGTAAGAAGGTATGTTACCGCTGCGATCGCAAACACAATCCAGCCCGTTATGTTATTTATAAGTCTGTACTGTTTCATTATTCAGCATTTTTGAAAACCATGCTTACAGGATTTGCAGACGAAAGTACTGATTTTTTTGTTTATCAAGGGCATTAGCCCCAAACTCGCTTAATTTGCTATTTTTGAACAATATTTGATCTGATGAAATCAAAACCCGGATTCATAATACCTGCATTTTTTCTGATTACAGTTACGCTATCTGCCCAGTATTATAATACCGGTCAGGATCCTGCTGGATTAAAGTGGATGCAAATAAAGACAGAGCGGTTTAAGATCATATATCCGGAGAGGTATGGTCAGCAGGGAATAGAATTTGCCCGTGCCCTCGACAGGGCATACTTAAATATGTCGCCGGAGTACAGGGCCGGAAAATTCAGGATACCTGTAATTATCCATAATTATACAACTCAGTCGAACGGTTATGTAGCATGGGCCCCGAAAAGAATGGAGATCTATCCGACACCCGAGCAGAATTCAATACCGTTGGACA
>CAYPHL010000017.1:35865-42197 GCA_964410385.1 uncultured Rikenellaceae bacterium
CCGAAAAGAATGGAGATCTATCCGACACCCGAGCAGAATTCAATACCGTTGGACAACAATACACAACTGGCATTCCATGAGCTGACTCACGTATTCCAGATGGAAACACTTAACAACGGGTTTTCCGGGGCTATGTCTGTTCTGGCTGGTCAGCAGTTCCCCGGGGTGGTGTCAGCCCTTGTCCCCCTGTGGTTTATGGAAGGAGATGCGGTTTATAATGAATCTGTCTTTTCCGCCTCAGGCAGAGGCAGAAGCGCTGCATTTCAAAAATACCTTAAGGCTATTTCGATAGAAAAAGGGAAAATGTATAAATACGATAAACTGCTCAACGGCTCTTACAGGCATTTCGTTCCCGACCATTACCAGAGCGGTTATCAGATGGTAGCATGGTCACGATTAAAATATGATTCACAGCTCTGGAATAAAGCACTCAGGTTTACTGCAAACGCACCTTTTCTCGCCGATCCCCTTACCCTAAGCCTCTGGCATAACGCCAGGAAGGTTGAAAGAACTCTTGCACGTGAGACATTTGATACTCTGGCAAAGATATGGGAGGATGAGAAAGCAGTAAATAAACCCCTGAATTACAACATCCTTAACCCTTCAAAGGCAAAAAAATATATTAATTATTACAGCCCGGTTAAAATTGACAATAATACGTATGCAGCAATAAGAACATCTCTTTCCAATCCCCCTGTCTTTGTCCTGATCAATACTTCAGACAGTACAGAAAAAGTTATTCAGTCGCCTGGAAATCTTTATCCATTTGTTATATCATGCGGAAGAAAAACCCTGGTATGGGTTGAAACCCAGACTGATCCGAGATGGGATAACAGAAATTATTCAGTTATTAAACTAATGGATACCAGGGACAGGGTGATTAAGCAGCTGTCATGGAAATCGAGATATATGTCAGCGGCTATTTCACCCGATGCAAAAATGATTGCAGCTACAGAAAACACTATTGAAAACAGGAATAATCTGGTGCTTTTAAGCGCCGCTACAGGAAGGATCATCAAGACAATCCCTGTGCCTGAAAATGCTTATCTACAGAAGCCACAATGGTCGGATGACGGTTCAAAGATCTGTATGATCACACTTACAGGCACCGGAGAAGGAATCATATCGTTCAGGCCTGCTGACTGGTCGTGGCAAAAGCTCATTAATGAAAGTCCAACTGATTATCAGTCGGCAGTGATAAGACATGATTCCCTGTTCTTTGTAAGTTCCGCTTCAGGAACTGAAAATATATATGTCCTTCCGCCCGATAAAAAAATCCGGATGATAACAAATTCCTCCTTTGGTGCAACTGATCCGCTTCCTGTTGGCAACAGGATCATTTTCACTGATTATTCATCATCGGGCAATAATTTATGCTATACGGAGATCAAGCGTTTAAAAGACGATTTATTGCCTGAAAGACTTGAAACAGCTTTTATATTAGACCGGATCAGACCGCAGGGAAGGATGATTGATGAGCCGTTACCATCAGGTACTTATGTACCTGTCAGATACAAAAAATGGCAACATCTTCTTGGGTTTCACAGCTGGATGCCTTTTTATGCAGACATTGAAGAAATTAAAGCAGATCCGACAGCTGTAAGGCCCGGATTTACACTTTTCAGCCAGAATCAGTTAAGCACACTTACAACTTCCACAGGATATGAATATTATGACGGACTTCATAAGATCCATTCCACGGTTAAATGGGAAGGCTGGTACCCTGTCTACGAAGCCAAAATAAATTACGGTGACCGGCCGGCAATTTTCAAACAGGACAATAACATCGCTGATCCGTCAGAGGTTGAACCTGGAATTAATTTTACGAATACACTTTCAATTCCACTTCGTTTTTCAACAGGAAAGTTTCACCAGTTCCTTCAGCCCTCCTTCTCATCATTATATCAGAACAATTATATACATATCAAGGAGGAATCGAGATATGATTACGGCCAGACGCAGCTTACCGGCAGGATATACTTTTATAATTCCCGTAATTCATCCATGCGGGATATTTATCCGAGGCTGGCTCAGGTAGTTGATCTGAACTTTTCAATATATCCGTGGGATAAGGATTTCTACGGATCGGTTACTTCCCTTCAGACTTCCTTTTTCTTCCCGGGCATATTTGCAAATAATGTTCTGAGGTTAAGGTATGAAAACGAGTTCCTGACTACTGCCAAGTTTCTGATGCCAAACAGGATACATTTCCCACGGGGATATAAGAACATAATTTCAGAAGAGGTCAGCTTTATATCATGCGATTACAAAGCCCCGTTATTATATCCCGATTTTAATATTGCCAGCCTCCTTTATCTTAAAAGGTTACGTGCAGGAATTTTCTATGACTTTGCAAGGGGAAGAAACAATTATTACCTGCGAAGGACGCCTTCCGGAGGTCTGGCGGTGGACTACGTCCATAAATATGGTGAATCATTCAGCTCCTGGGGAGGAGAGATCATTGCAGATTTTCATGTTCTAAGGATACCATACATGATCTCCGCAGGAGTTCAGGCATCCTGGTCGAAAGATTTTCAATCTCCTTTTATTGAGACAATCTTCAGTATTGATATTTATGGAATGAGTATAGGAAGATCAGGGTTGAACCGGATCAGACTGTAATGTTCCTGGCTGTATTCCTGATAAGTTCCCATGCTTTCTGAACGTGAGCAAGAGTAACGTTAGTCTGGCCTGTGACCATTCTGAGGGTATATCTGCCAGCAGTAACAGTATGTGAAAGATATATTTTCCCTGAATCATTCAGGGCATGGTTGAGCTTTTCATTTAATCTGTTAAGGGAATCTTCATCCATTCCCCCCGGCTTATATCTGAAGCAGACAACATTAATAACAACAGGTGCAAGTATCTCAAAATCTTTCTCCTCACGTATCATTCCTTCAAGCTCAGATGCAAATCTGATATGTTGTCTGATTTTATCCTGAAGCCCTTCAACGCCGTAAGATCTGATCACACTCCAGAGCTTGAGCGCCCTGAAGCGCCTTCCGAGAGGTATCCCCCAGTCGCGGTAATCGTTCACACGACCCCTGGTTCTTGTTTTAAGATATTCGGGAAGAATTTCGAATGTCTTTATCAGCCTTGCAGCATCTTTAACAAAATAGGCAGTACAGTCGAAATTTGTAAACATCCATTTATGTGGATTGAACAGGAAGCTGTCGATGTCTTCTTTCCCATCAGTCATCCAGTGAAATTCCGGCAGCAGGAGGGCTGTACCAGCCATCGCGGCGTCAACATGGAGCCAGATATTATTTTTACGGCAGATCTCTCCTACGGGCCGTAAAGGGTCAACAGCTGTAGTGCCTGTTGTCCCGATTGTGGCAACAACACAACATGGAAGGTAACCATACCTGATATCTTCCGAAACAGCTGTTTCAAGCTTCGCAGGATCCATTGAAAGATCATTCCTCACAGGTATCCGCACCAGGTTCGACCTTCCGATTCCGCTTATTTTTACTGCTTTCTCAACCGATGAATGAGCCTGTTCGGAACAATAAACACGAAGCTGAGGTGCATTTTTGAATCCGGTATTATTTATAAGGTAATCAGTCGATTTTTCCCTGGCGGTGAGGATGGCTGCAAGCGTTGCTGAAGAAGCGCTGTCCTGAATGACTCCTTCAAAATTTTCAGGAAGTCCTGTCAGGTCCCGGAGCCATATCATCATTTTTTCCTCGAGTTCGGCAGCAGCAGGAGATGTTTCCCAGTTCATGCACTGGGCTCCGAGTGCTGCTGTGATCATTTCGGCAAGGACAGAAGGGGGACTGCTGTTTGATGGAAAATAGGCAAAGAAATCCGGACTTTGCCAGTGGGTGATCCCCGGCATTATTATCTCATCCAGATCTCTTATCAGATTTTCAAAAGGTTCCGGCAACAAGGGAGCCTTACCTGGAATCCGGTCAAATATCTCTCCCGGTTTTACCTGGGATTTAACAGGATAATTTTCGACATTCTCAAAATAGCCTGCAATCCATTCAACCAGATCATGGGCATATTTTCTGAATTCATCGGTTGTCATGCAGGATTATTTACTTCACCGATTCGGCAAGAAGGATTATTTTATTCATCCTGACTTCGATCACTCCTCCGTTAATCTCATAGACCGTTTCCTTTCCCGTCATATCTACAATTATAACAGGTCCGTTCTCGAGGGTGGAGATAATAGGGGCGTGGTCCTTAAGGACCTGGAAGGATCCCTTTTTGCCAGGGACCCTTATTGATTTAATTTCCCCCTCAAACACTTTATAGTCAGGAGTGATGATCTCTGCTTTCATCCTGATAATTATTTAGACTGTGCAAGAATTTTCTCACCCTTTTCAATTGCATCTTCAATAGTGCCGACGAGCATGAATGCGGATTCAGGGTATTTGTCTACTTTCCCGTCCATTATCATATTGAAGCCCTTTATTGTATCTTCAATAGTAACGAAGGCACCTTTAATACCGGTGAATTGTTCTGCAACATGGAAAGGTTGTGAAAGGAATCTCTGAACTCTTCTAGCCCGGTGAACGACCAGTTTATCTTCTTCCGAAAGTTCATCCATTCCGAGGATCGCAATTATATCCTGTAATTCATTATATCTCTGCAGCAGCTCTTTAATTTTCTGGGCACAATTATAGTGTGCTTCCCCGACTATTTCAGGTGTCAGGATCCTTGAAGTTGAATCGAGCGGATCAACAGCCGGATAAATGCCAAGTTCCGATATTTTACGGCTTAGTACCGTAGTAGCATCAAGGTGTGCGAAGGTAGTGGCAGGAGCGGGATCGGTAAGGTCGTCGGCGGGTACATATACAGCCTGGACAGATGTAATTGATCCGTGCCTGGTTGATGTGATCCTTTCCTGCATTATGCCCATTTCTGTTGCAAGGGTAGGCTGGTATCCTACTGCGGAGGGCATTCTTCCAAGAAGGGCAGATACTTCGGATCCCGCCTGAGTAAAACGGAAAACATTGTCCATGAAAAACAGAATATCCCTTCCTCCGCTTTTCTCGTCACCATCCCTGAAATGTTCGGCGACCGATAATCCGGAAAGAGCTACTCTTGCCCTTGCTCCGGGAGGTTCGTTCATCTGACCGAAAACCAGTGCCAGTTTCGATTCTTTAAGTGAGTCCCTATCCACTTTCGAAAGATCCCAGCCTCCCGCTTTCATATTTTCAAGAAAGTCATTCCCGTAGGAAATAACTCCGGCTTCAATCATTTCACGGAGAAGATCGTTCCCCTCTCTTGTTCTTTCACCAACACCTGCAAATACCGATAGTCCGGAATATGCTTTTGCAATATTGTTTATCAGTTCAAGGATCACTACAGTCTTACCTACACCGGCACCGCCGAACAGACCAATTTTACCGCCCTTTGAATAGGGTTCTATAAGATCTATTACCTTGATCCCGGTATACAGAACCTCCTTTTCCGTAGAAAGATCATCATATTTGGGAGGTTTCCGGTGGATAGGATAACCACCTGTCTTATCGAGGGGGCCGATCCCGTCAATCGACTCACCCGTAACGTTCATCAGCCGGCCTTTGATCTGGTCACCAATGGGCATCACGATTGGTGCGCCCGTGGCAACAACCTCCATCCCCCTGCGTAATCCATCGGTCGAATCCATGGCAATAGCCCTTACAGTATTTTCTCCTATGTGCTGCTGACACTCCACAACCAATGTTGTTCCGTCATCCCGCCTGATTTCAAGGGCATCATAGATGTCGGGCATCTCAGTCCCTTGTTTGCTAAATGTTACATCAACCACTGCTCCAATGATTTGGCTGATTTTCCCGATATTCTTTGGCATATTGAAAATTTGATTTTTAATTATTTTTTCGGAAGCTACAAATTTAATAAAATTTGAAGATGAACACTTTTGAGAAGTATAAATAATATGATTTATCTTTAATGCTGATTTGAACTTATGATTCTATATAATCAATGAAAAAACTGATAATCTGTCTAATAATTACCACTGTTGCTTTGGAGGTAATAAATGCACAATTAACCAAAGCTGGTGGCGGTTTGGCTTTCAGCAGCGGTTTTAAGTTTCACAATACCGGCGAAGGATCAGGCCGCAGCGGAAATTATGCAGCATTCGTAAAGGGTATCTATATTATTTCGCCGGAATTGAGTATTTCTCCGTCCTTTACAGCTTTTTATCCGGGTATTAATGATGATGTCAACATAAGAACTGTTGTTTCTTCCATGATGTTCGATATTAACGGGCAGTACATTTTCAGAACAGCCGGGTCGTTCAGTTTTTATGGTCTTGCAGGGCTTGATATACTTCTTACCTCGAAAAAAGATGAATATGAGGATTCTGATACTTTTAA
>CAYPHL010000017.1:42297-48690 GCA_964410385.1 uncultured Rikenellaceae bacterium
TTGATATACTTCTTACCTCGAAAAAAGATGAATATGAGGATTCTGATACTTTTAAGGAGAGTGACAATGCATTGGGTCTCAATGCAGGTGCAGGAATAAGTATGAGTTTATCTGACCGGCTGGATCTCTTTACCGAAATCAAATATGTTATAAGCAAGTATGATCAGTTGATAATAAATGCCGGAATCCTTCTTAATATCACCAGTTTGTCCGGTGGTGGCAAATCCGGAAATTGAATCAGTATTCCCTGCCGATTAGTGAACCGGCGAGAGTTGCCAGTTCGCTTTTCCTCTTCTCATCAACCGATACCTTCTGGAACAGCACGAAAGCTTTATTTATATAATCTCTGATCAGTGATTCTGTTGTACTCTTTACGCCAAGCTCATCAAACAGACTTATTGTCTTTTTTATCTTGATTTCGGGATCTGTTTCGTTACCGGAAAACAGTTCCTGTAATTCTTTCCTCTGTGCTGTGGAGGCCTTTTCCATTGCTTTCACCAGGGGGAGGGTTTTCTTATTTGCAGTTATGTCTCCGCCCTGCTTTTTGCCAAATATCTTTGTATCACCCCAGACATCCAGCATATCGTCCTGGATCTGGAAGGCCAGTCCGAGATTTCTTCCAAAATCAAAAAGCAGATCGGCATCTTTATCATCGCTTCCTCCGATTATAGCACCAATCTTCAGGGAAGCGGCAATAAGAACGGCAGTTTTAAGTTCGATCATCCTAAGGTATTCATCCTGTGTGACGATAACTGCTTTTTCATAATCCATATCGAGCTGCTGGCCGACACATACTTCCACAGCAGCCTTATTGAACACCCTGAAAACCTTTATCAAAGTTTCCGCAGGAGCCTGAAGAAAACATTCATTTGAAATAAATGCCATTACATCGCCGGAGAGTATGGCCTGGTTGACATTCCATTTACCGTGAATAGTAGCCAGTCCCCGTCTGAGTGACGCCTGATCCATTATGTCATCATGCACAAGGGTGAAGTTATGGAATACTTCAATGCCGGCTGCAGGCATTACTGCATCATTTATCCTGTCATTAAAGAGATTACAGGCCATCAGCGTCAGAACAGGTCGTAATCTTTTCCCCCCGATTGAAAGGATGTATCTGACGGGATCGATAAGCCGGGGAGCCTCCGTGTTATACGAAAGGTTCATCAAAGCCTTATCGACCAATACTTTAAGTTCCGAATGATTGTACATTTCCGTTGAAAGTTGTATGCTTAACCTTTGAGCGCTTCTGCTCCGCTGACAACCTCCAGTATCTGATTTGTGATTGAAGCCTGCCTTGCCTTGTTGTACTGAAGTGTCAGATCACGGATCATTTCAGTCGCATTATCGGTTGCCTTATGCATAGCGGTCATACGGGCTCCGTGTTCGGCTACAAAAGAATCCAGAACTGCTTTATAAAATTGAATCTTAAGAGATTTGGGGATCAGTTCCTTTACAATTTCCTCCCGGGAGGGTTCATAGATATAATCAGCCGGAACAGATCCCTTAGTGTTGCCATCGCGGACGGTCTCAACCGGCAGGAATACTTCATCCGTCAGGTTCTGAACCGCAGCATTTTTGAACTGGTTATAAATTATTTCAACCTTGTCGTACTCCCCGGCAACAAATCTGTTCATTATTGATTCAGCAACAACAACCACATTTTCAAAAGTAAGGTCATTCAGAAGATGATTACAGTCAGGAAGCATATTTATGTTCTGCTTTCTGAAAAAGTCATAACCTTTTTTACCAACGGGAAGAATTGTAACATTCCCTTTACTGAACTGATCAAAATATTTCTCAGACACAACCCGTCTGGCCTCCTTAATGACATTTGAATTAAATGCACCGCAAAGACCTTTGTTGGAAGTAATGACAACCAGTAGAATTTTTTCGGGAGAAGTTATTCTTCCGTAGACATTATCAACCCGTGTTTCTGCCAGGCTTTGAGAGAGGCCAACCAGGATTTCATGAAGCTTTTGTGCATATGGTCTGAGCCTCAGTATTTTATCCTGTGCTTTTCTCAGCTTGGCAGCAGATACCATTTTCATGGCAGAGGTTATCTGCCTTGTTGATTTTACAGAAGCTATCCTTACCCTGATTATTTTTAAATTCGCCATGTGGAATTCATTAATTAGACGGTTCCCGGAGATTATCTGGCTTTATATTTCTGAACAATCTCTCCGGCGACCTTTTCAAGAACACCTGTAATATCATTATTGAGGATACCATCGCGAAGTTGATCCAGAGTATCCCTGTATTTGAGATCAAGAAGTTCGAGATATTCCTTTTCGAATTCCCTTACTTTAGTGACAGGAACGTCCTTCAGAAGTGCCATTGTTCCACAATAAATTATAGCAATCTGCTTTTCAACCGGCATCGGAGAATATTGTCCCTGTTTAAGGATTTCAACGTTCTTTGATCCTTTGTTAAGTATTGCCAGTGTTGCGGCGTCGAGGTCGGATCCGAACTTTGAAAAGGCTTCAAGTTCACGATACTGAGCCTGGTCGACTTTAAGTGTTCCTGCAATTTTCTTCATTGCTTTGATCTGGGCGTTACCTCCCACCCTTGACACTGATATTCCCACGTTAATAGCGGGTCTGACGCCGGCATTGAAAAGGTTTGATTCAAGGAATATCTGTCCGTCTGTAATAGAAATAACGTTTGTGGGTATATAGGCTGCGACATCACCTGCCTGTGTTTCAATTATGGGCAGAGCTGTAAGGGAACCGCCTCCTTTTACCATGGGCCGTAATGATTCCGGAAGGTCGTTCATATTTCTGGCAACTTCATCCGATTCAATTATTTTTGCGGCTCTCTCGAGGAGTCTTGAGTGCAGGTAAAAAACATCACCCGGGTATGCTTCACGCCCCGGAGGCCGGCGGAGTAACAGAGATACTTCCCTGTAGGATACAGCCTGTTTTGACAAGTCGTCATAGATCACAAGGGCATCTCTGCCTGTATCACGGAAGAATTCTCCGATGGCAGCTCCGGCAAAAGGTGCATAGAACTGTGATGCAGCCGGATCAGATGCGGTAGCGAGAACTATAACAGTATATTCAAGAGCTCCATGTTCTTCAAGGATCTTTGCTATGTTGGCAACTGTTGAACCTTTCTGACCAACAGCAACATAGATACAAAAGACAGGTTTGCCCTTCTCAAAATTACTGCGCTGGTTTATTATTGTATCGATCGCGATAGCTGTCTTACCTGTTTGCCTGTCACCAATTATAAGTTCCCTCTGTCCCCTTCCGATAGGAATCATCGCATCAATAGGTTTGATACCTGTCTGAAGCGGTTGTTTTACAGGCTGACGGAAGATAACTCCGGGTGCTTTCCTTTCGAAAGGCATATCGTACAGTTTACCTTCAACCGGGCCTTTCCCGTCAAGAGGCTGACCTGTCGGAGAAATTACCCTTCCGAGCAAACCCTCACCCACTCCGATAGAGGCGATCCGACCTGTTCTTTTCACAATATCACCTTCATTGATCTCTTCTGTAGGACCAAGGAGCACTGCACCAATATTATCCTCCTCAAGGTTCAGGACGATAGCCTCAATCCCATTCTCAAACTGAATAAGTTCATTTGATTGTGCGTTTGAAAGTCCATAAATACGTGCTATCCCGTCACCAACAGTGAGAACGGTCCCTACTTCTTCAAGATCCGCTCCCGTCTGGATCCCCTCCAGTTGCTGACGCAGAATACTTGATACTTCTGCAGGTTTTATACTTGCCATGTTTTTCTATTGATTACTTAGTTTACTTTAGTTTATGTCTCAGGGTTTCAGAGTTTCAAATTTCAAGTTTCAGGTTCAAGTTTCAGGATTGTTCAAACCTGGAACCCGGAACCTTGAACTTTAAATATTTAATGTCCCTGATTTAAGTTCCTTTTCAATTTTACGAAGTTTATTTCTGACGCTTGCGTCAATATAATTATCCTCGACTTTCAGTATAAATCCTCCGATAATATTCCTGTCGATAACTTCGTTCAGTTCTACTTTGGTTTTAAAAATCCCGGCAATCAGATCTGCTATCTGTTTCTTTACATCCTCATTGACTTTTACAGCTGTTGTCAGCACCAGTTCAGTTATGCCGTTATTTTCCTTCGAGGCACGGATAAATTCTCTTGCGATTCCGGGAAGGAAATTTTCTCTGCCGTTCTTAACTATCAGATCGATCAGTGATGCAGTAAGTTTATCAATACTGCCTCCTATCGTATTTTGAATGACCTCCCTTTTTTTTGATGGTCTGATTATCGGGCTTTCAAGCAGTTCCCTGAATTCAGGGACAGAGCTCACTTCAAGAATCAGGGTCATATCCCTGTAAACTTTGTCCAGCAAGTTGTTTTCAAGGGCTGACTGGAAGAGTGCGTGGGCGTATCTGACAGAAATTTTACCGTCGTTCATTAAGATTTGAAAGTCTAGTTTTTGTTCAGATTAATATCTTCGAGATATTTGTTTATCAGTTTTTCCTGCTCTCCGGTGCGGCTCAGCTTCTCGCCAAGCAGCTTGGATGCTATTTCCACTGAAAGGGTAGCAAGCTGATCATGAATTTCGGCAAGAGCTTTTGCTTTTTCCCTTTCAATCCCTGCTTTTGCATTTTCAACAATTTTTGAAGCTTCCTGAGTGGCCCTGCCCTTTGCTTCGGCAATAAGTTTATCTCTTACATCTCTGGCCTCTCTCAGGATATCTTCCCTTTCCTCCCTTGCTTTCCTTAAAATAGCTTCATTATCGCTCTGGAGCTGGATCATATCCTTACGTGCTTTTTCCGCAGCTTCAAGGGAACCCTTTATCATCTCATCTCTCTGCCTGAGTGCACCAAGAATTGGTTTCCATGCAAATTTCGTGAGCACCAGAAAAAAGATCGAAAATATAAGGACTGCCCAGAAAATTGTACCTATTGCCGGGCTTGTCAGACTATTACCTGCTAATAATATCATAATAAACTCAATTAGAATTCATAATAAAGAGATCCTTCAACCAACCGTTGAAGGATCTCAATTACTCATTTTGCAATAAGAGCAACTACAACAGCGAAAAGAGCAACACCTTCGATAAGGGCTGCCGAGATGATCATTGCTGTCTGAACTTTGTTTGCAGCTTCAGGCTGTCGGGCTATGGCTTCCATAGCTGAACCACCTATCCTTCCGATCCCGACACCTGCACCTATAACTGCTAAACCTGCTCCAACTGCTGCTAATGTACCTGTCATGACATTTGTTATTAATTAAACATAAAAATTAATGATGTTCTTCCACAACTGCCAGACTGATGAACAATGCCGACAGGAGCGTAAAAACATATGCCTGTAGGAATGCCACAAGTAATTCAAGGCAGTCCATAAAAATCACAAAGAATATCGATACCGGGGCAACTGCAAGAGAATCGAATATAAATATCAGCGCCAGAAGGCTCATAACAATTATGTGACCTGCAGTAATATTTGCAAAAAGACGGATCATCAGAGCAAACGGTTTTGCAATGACCCCGATGATCTCAACCGGTATCATTATCGGAAGAAGCCATACAGGCAGACCCGGTGTAGCAAAAATATGCTTCCAGTAAGTCTTACTTCCGTTTATCTGAATTATAACGAACGAAAAAAATGCCAGTGTAAAAGTCACTGCAATATTTCCTGTAACATTTGCCCCGAAAGGTGGGGGAAAAGGTATCAGGCCCATAAGATTATTGATCAGTATAAAGAAGAATACTGATAACAGATAGGGCATGAATTTCGCATACTTCTCATGTCCAATATTGGGGATTGCAATATCATCGCGGACAAAGCAGATAACTGGTTCAAGAAGGCTTTGAATTCCCTTTGGATGACTTATACCTGTTCTTCTGTATGACCTTGAGAGTGCAAGAAATATCCATAGTCCGATTATTGCAGCAGCCAGCATTCCGATGACCGTTTTAGTCATGGAAAAATCGAGAGGCAGGTTTTCTTCATTAACAGTGCCATCAGGTTTTACTGCAACGATCTTTCCCTTGAGCTCACCTTCCTCCATAAGTTTAAAACCTTTATAATCCTGCCCATGAGCAAATCTCCGTGAGGAGAAGAAGTGAAGTCCGCTTTCCCTGCTATAGAGGATAACGGGCAGATAGATTGAAATATGTTTTGCATGTTCTCCTTCTCCAAGGGTAAGAATGTGCCATTCGTGCGAATCGGCAATATGATCAAGAATGAATTCACTGGCATCGAAGACCCCGGATGCTTCAGCGGATGTTTCCGGTTCGTGGGTTTGAGGTTCATGCTGACCTGAAACTATACCAGGTGAGATCCCGAGTAACAGAACTGTAAAAAATAATGCAACTATACGTGTTTTCAAAATAATTTTCTCTTATAAAGGTTTGTATTTCAGTGTTTTCAACACAACCAATACCGAAAACAG
>CAYPHL010000018.1:0-5204 GCA_964410385.1 uncultured Rikenellaceae bacterium
TAGTAGTAACCTGAAAATCAATTATTTCAGGAAACTTCGCAAAATCGGCCCTCATTTCTTCAGAGATATCCCAAACACTTCTGGTTCGCTCCTCAATAGGTACCAGACTGAATGTATAATCAATGGTATGTGTTCCTCCTGCATTGAACATTGAGGCCCACCCTCCCTGGTCATCATAACCTGTTGAAGTTGAAATAATATCAATTTCAGGGTATTTTGCTTTGACCAGACTGTCGAGCATATCTGCAATTCTTATTGTGTTTTCAACCCTTGTACCTGTCTGAAGTTCAATATTTGCATATACTGCCGATTCATCAGCCTGAGGGAAGAATTCCGTGTCGATCATTGTGAAAAGCCCCATAGATAAGGCAAAGACGATGACAGCGAAAACTGTTACAAACGTTTTATGATGAAGAGCCCATCCGAGAGTCTTTTCATAGAATATATCGAATTTATCAAGTCCTTTTCTTATGCTGCCGTCATAGGAAAAGAATGGTGCATCTTTCCTGATTGGTTTATATTTCAGCAGCAGGGCGCTTAAGGACGGGGTTAGTGTCAATGCGGCAACTGTTGAAGTAATGATTGTCACGGTAACGCTCAGTCCAAGCTGTTTGAAGAGTACACCCGTAAGTCCTTCCACAAATGTAAGAGGGAAGAAAACAGCAACTACAGTGAGAGTGGTGACTATAACTGCCAGCCATACCTCATTGGTTGCATAAATGGCAGCTTCCCTCGGACGACTTCCCCTCTCGATATGTTTAGTGATATTCTCAAGAACAACGATTGCATCATCAACCACCATACCAATGGCAATGGACAACGACACAAGGGAAATGATATTGATTGAGGCATCCGATATGAACAGATAAATAAATGCAACAATAAGTGAGACTGGAATTGTAAGGATTATTATAAATGTCGCCCGCCATCTGCCGAGAAAGAAAAGCACCACCAGTATGACAAATATTGCAGCATACAGCAGTGTTTCCGTAAGATTGTTTATAGAATCCTTGATGAAGGAAGCGCTTGAGAAAAGTTGTTCAATCTTCACATCCGGCGGAAGTTCTTTCACCAGATCTGCAAGGGTTTTCTCCACTTCGCGGGTAACTTTAACAGTATTGCCCCCCGACTGTTTCTGAACAAACAGGCCCATTCCCTTTGCACCATTGATCTTTGTATCCAGTTTCGATTCCCTGATTGTATCGCGTACTTCAGCTATATCTCTGAGGTAGACTGTATTTCCATTAAAGTTACTAACCACCAGATTCATCAGGACATCGCTTTCGGGAAACTCTCCCTGTATCCTCAGAGGATAATCTGTCTGACCCATTTCCAGAGAACCGGCAGGCATATTCATGTTTTCGGCCCGGAGAATACCTCCGATCTGTTCGATTGTAAGATTGTATGCTTCCATTTTTCTGGGATCGATATCCACATAGATCTTTCTGCCCGGAACACCTGTGAGAGAAACATTACCCACACCATCAATCCTGTTGAGTGGATTAACGATCTTTTCATCAAGTATCTTTTCAAGTCCTGAATAACTTTCATTAGCAGTAATTGCATAAAAGATTATCGGCATCATGCTCGAATTGAACTTTATGATTGTAGGATCTTCTGATCCATCAGGCAGCAGCCTTGAGGCAAAATTCAGGTTACTGCGGATATCGTTCATTGCTTCATCGAGATTTGAACCATACTCGAAATTCAGGAATATTACCGATAATCCGTCACTCGATGTCGATGTAAGCTCCTTCAGGTTACTGACCGAATTAAGGGCATCCTCAAGCGGACGGGTTACATTGCTTTCAATATCTGAAGCACTTGCTCCCGGGTAAGTTGTCAGAACTGTTACAAAAGGAAGTTCTATTTCCGGATAGAGGTCCACCGGCAGCCTCGTAAGGGAATAAAGCCCTATTACCATAAGTGCCACAAATATCAGGATAGTCGTTACAGGCCGTTTTACGGAAGAACTGTATATACTCATTTTATTAAAATTGAAAAATATTAAATCTACTTGACGATATAAATTTTATCCCCCGGGATAAGCCGTGCCTGTCCTTCTGTAACAAGCTTTTCGCCTTCCCTGAGGTTATCCGATATAATTTCGAGATGGTCGTCGAACCTCTTTCCGATAGTGACTTCAACACGTTTAGCCACCTCATTGTCTTCAACATATACAAACCTTATATTTGTACCCTCCTGAAGGAGGACTGTTGCAGCAGGCACAACAAAAGTCTCAACCTCGCCCAGGTCCATGGAAACTCTTACGAACATCCCCGGTTTTAACATATCATTCCTGTTTGGAAGTTCTATTTCGGCGATGAATGACCTTGTGACAGAATTAACCGTCGGAGCTTTCCTGAAGACTCTTCCGGTAAAGACCTCTCCCTGATAAACATCGGCAGTCACAATAGCTTTCATACCGTTCTTTATCAGCGGATAATATTGTTCAGAGATTGCAACATTCACTTTAAGAGGATTAACCTGCATTACAGTTACAATAGCCGATCTTCCCGATTGTGTAGTGGGTGTGCCTGAATACATCTCGCCGTTTTCAAAGTATTTCCCTGTCACAATCCCGTTAAATGGCGCCCTGAGAAGGGTATTCTGCTCCATGAAATCGACGTTGGTTTTGAGGACATCATATTGTGTTTTCATCTGATCATATTGCTGCTGTGTGACGCTTCCCATACTGAGAAGTGTATCGAGCCTTGACAGGTCCTTGCTGACACTCGCAAGCTGAACTTTCTGCTGATAAAGCTGGGTCCGGTCCATAAGGAAAAGCTCCTGTCCTTTTGTTACCCTGTCGCCGGTTTCAACATATATTATGTCTATCCTTCCGGGCGTCGAAGGGGCCATATTGACTTCTTCAAAAGGCAATACAGTCGCAGTATAATCTATTGTCCTCGCGATCTTTGTTTTTTCAAGTGAAATTACCTTCACGGGAATTGCAGCTTTTTCAGCACCAGCCGCTCCTGGAGCTGCGGTTGCTGCATCATTTGCTTTCTTTGATGAACAGGCTGAAAGGATCAGGCCGCTTATCATTATTACCGACATTAATTTTGTGTGCTTCATTATGTTTTGTATTAAAATATTCTGACTGATTATAAGTTATTTAAAAGTTTATCAAGTGCGACCTTTGTCTGGAGCAGGTTCATCAGCGCTGATACATAATTGTTTTCTGCCTGCAGATACTGGCTGTTTGCCTGTGTCAGTTCAAGGCTCGAGGCTATTCCCTGCCTGTACTTGTTCTCGACACTGGTATACACCCTCTTTGAAACATCTATGTTCTGAAGCTGACTTTGATACTGCAGATTTGCGTTGACAAGATTGTACCTCAGCTGCTTTTCCTGGATCAGCAACTGCTCAGCAACCATTTCCTTTGTAGTTTTTGCCTTTTCAAGATTTATCTGAGCTTTCTTTATCTGGGCGTATCTCTGTCCGCTTGCAAAAATCGGGACTGACAGCTGAACGCCGACAACAGAATTCGGGAACCACCTCAGCTCGGATAATTTATCTCCCATTCCATTCGTACCATAATTATAGAACCCTGCCAGTGTGGGAAGAACTGATGCTTTCTGTGACCTCAGGGCAAGTGAGGAAATCATTTCCTGTCCTTCCACCAGTCTGTAATCGACATTTCTTGTGTGATCGAATTCCTGTGATAACAGCGCTTCCACATTTACCTGATCGGTCAGACTTTCGAGAGTTTCGGTCAGAGTGATAACAGTGACCGGAGGAACACCAAGCTGAAAACGTAAAAGATTATAATTGAGTTCTATGGTCCGTTCGAGTGAACTCCTGTTGTTCTCAACCATTGTCACATTCGAAACCATCTGGTCGACATCTGTTGCTTCAGCCATACCTACCTGGTACATTGCCCTTGTCGATTTAAGGGTTTCATTGAGATTCTCAATATTGCCGTTAAGCAACTCAAGTGACTTCTCCGAAACCAGTATAAGAAAATATGCCGAGGCGACAGATTCTTTTATATCGAGCTCTGACTTTGTAAGACTCTCTTCACTTAATTTCTGTGCCAGTTTTGTAGTCTCAATACCAATGTACAACGGTGCATTGAACAGAAGCATACTGGCTTCTATGGAGCCGCTGGAATTGAACTGGGAGCCAAAAGTGACCGGGACTTTTTCTCCGGGTTTTCCGAAAAAATCACCAGGCAGCAAGGTTGTCATCAGTTTCAGATTATCCATTATTGAACCGCTTGCACTTACCTGGGGCAATGCTGCCGATATTGTTTCCCATAATGCTGCCTTTGAAGCCTGTACATCCGAACGAGCAGCAAGTACAATCTTGTTGTTCATCAATGCATACTCCTGGGCTTCCTTCACAGAAAGCTTAAGCTCACCTGCATTCCCCTGAGCATCAATCCCCGACGGGACTAATATCATCAATGCAGCCGCTGTAATTAAAATCCTTTTCATCTTAAAAAAATTTTTCCTTTATAAAATCCGTCTGATTGTTTATTTTCTGTTTCTTTTCATAGAATTCTATTAAACCAAGACCCTTCGAAGTACAGATTCCCCTCAGATAATTCAGGTAGAAATTTCTTATCAGTACTTCCTTTTCAAGTTTCCCTGTTCCGATCTTGTCCTTGTCAACCGACATCTTCAATACTTCATAGATGCAATTATTTGTCACTTCAATATCAATATCATCTCGAAAAATGCCTTCACTTATTCCTCTCTTCAGCATCTCGGCATTGTCGAAATAATATGGCATCCTGTCATTTTCCCTGAGCACCTTAAGGATATCATTATGATACTTTTCCATATCGAGTTTAAAGGCAGGGCTCATTTTTCTGATATGTGCGCTCATAAGATCCAGTAAGGTAAAGATCGCTTCTACTACATTCTCCGATTCACCAAAGACTCTTTTTATAAGTTCCTGCTGCCTCTCCCCCATATATTCCAGAACCCCAAGCAGAAGCTCATCCTTGTCGCGGAAGATCTCATAAATTGTCCTTTTCGAAATCCCAAGCTGACTGGCAAGCATGTCCATAGTAACAGCTCTGATCCCGTAGGTACGGAACATATTTGCGGCCTCTTCAGTAATTCTTTGCCTGTTATCCATATCTTATTTGAAAAACGCGGCAAAAATGTGAAAACTTTTTTAGTTTACAAAGTTTTCATCCGTAAATTTTCAGAAAAATCTGTGAATGGAGGCTTTTTACCGGTGAATGGAGG
>CAYPHL010000018.1:5304-47402 GCA_964410385.1 uncultured Rikenellaceae bacterium
AAATATACTACCCCTCGATACTCCTTGCTATCGTATCTTATATCATCCCACCCGAAAGCCCGGATAATATAAAAATAAACACCCGGGGCAGCTTTTATTGAGGAATTGTTAATATTTCCATCCCAGCCGGTCCAATCCTTAAGTCTTTCGTCCTCACCCGAGAAGCCATAAACCTTAAGTCCTGAGCGGCTGAAAACTTCGACACTCAGATACCGGAGTGATTTTGACTCCACCATGAAGAGGTCATTATAGCCATCGCCATCGGGTGTGAATACATTAGGGATCGCTAGGGCTGAAGGTTCTACTTTGATTATTGCTGAGCGGAGCGAATCGATGCAATGACGCTCACTTTCTATTGTAAGTAATACTGTATATTCTCCCGGTTTATAATATTTATGAGGCAGGGGATCTTTAAGATTTGATACGGTATCATCCCCGAAATCCCATTCATAAATGTACCCCCTTGTTGATTTATCTGTAATTGTAATTTCGAGAGGAGCTTCTCCTTCCATCGGATCGACAGTAAAATCTGCATTAACATGGATGGATTTATAATCAATTGTATCAAAACTACTGCATCCGAGAGTAAATACTTCGAATTTATAAACGACATCCACAAGAGGCGGATCATAAGTAATCGGATCCAGATCAAGCGAGGCATACGGGATAGCCGAGGGAGGGTTTGATGACCAGAGGAAAGTTAGCTCATTTTTCAGACTCAGCAGGTTGCCGGTTCCCGGATCATAATACGGTAAAGATGCAACAGAGGGAGCTGCAGTTCCGTCCAGGGCAACATAATTACAATGCTTCATCGGATTCCTCAGCTTTGCTTCGACCACCGGAGGCTTGTCAAAAACGATCCAGCAGGTCATTGTTGTATCAAAACCTCCGGATACTGTCACCCTGTACCCGCCTTCATCGAGATTACTTATCGCTGAACCTGAAACACCAGTTTCGTTCTTAATAAATATGCTGAAGCTCTTTGTTGAAGTGTTCCACCTGTACCATGAGAAGCTGAATGGTGCATTTCCCCGGGGGCTGGCTGCATTAAGTGTACCCTTCTGAGTTCCTGTTTCATTGCAAAAAACAAAAATTGAATCCTTAACTGAAGGAGCAGAAGGATATGAAGTTGGCCGGGATGACGTTGCACCAGGTGCAGTCAGCTGGGCCGAAACATAATACGGTATCAGGATCAGGGCTATTGAAATACTGAAACGCACAGGCAGAATCAAATTTCTTTAATAAACGGATACATTGACTTTATTCGTATAATTAACTGCAAGTATACGAAATATTTTTCTTTAAATTTGCCCCGTCCGGGAGACTGTAACCCCTAAACATAATGACCAGCAATTTTCTCAACGAACTCAACGAAGCTCAGCAGCAGGCAGTTATTAATACTGAAGGTCCTTCTCTTGTTATTGCGGGAGCAGGCTCCGGAAAGACAAGGGTACTTACCTACCGCATTGCATATCTGTTACATCAGGGTATCAGAGCCGGGAAAATTCTCGCTCTTACTTTTACAAATAAAGCTGCTGGTGAGATGAAGGAAAGAATAGCCGGGATCGCCGGTCCTGAAATTGCAAGGTTCCTGTGGATGGGCACTTTCCATTCAATCTTCGCAAAGATCCTGAGAATGGAAGGAGACAGGCTGGGCTATAAACCGAATTTTACAATTTATGATTCATCCGACTCAAAAAGCCTGATACGTACAATAATCAAAGAACTTAATCTCGATGATAATATCTACAAACCGGGAGCTATAGCTTCAAGAATATCGGCTGCCAAAAATAATCTTGTCACCTCGGGAATGTATGCTGCGGACAATATAATGCAGGAATATGACAAAACATCCAGAATTCCTCTGATGGCCGATATTTATAAGATATATGCCACCCGCTGCTTCAGGGCAAATGCGATGGATTTTGACGACCTGCTGCTCAATACGAATGTTCTTTTCAGGGATTTCCCGGATGTACTTGCACAATACCAGGAAAGGTTCAGGTATATCCTGGTTGATGAATATCAGGACACTAATCTTGCCCAGTACCTTATAGTCAAAAAACTTGCAGCCGCTCACAGGAATATCTGTGTTGTGGGCGATGATGCCCAGAGCATATATTCCTTCAGGGGAGCACGGATAGAGAACATCCTTGAATTCAGGAATGATTATCCTGAATACCGCCTTTTCAAGCTGGAACAGAATTACAGGTCAACCCAGACAATCGTCAATGCTGCCAACGGCATCATTTCAAATAACGAAGGCCAGATACAGAAAACAGTATTCTCAAAAAATGAACCCGGAGAAAAAATAATGGTCATGCAGGCGATGACCGACATGGAAGAGGGTTTCAATATAGCTTCAGATATTTTTGACAAACGATTGACCCACCAGATGAAATGGGAGGATTTCGCGGTTCTCTACCGGACCAATGCCCAGAGCCGTATATTCGAAGAAACGCTAAGAAGGAAGAACATACCTTACAAGATTTACGGAGGCCTGTCATTTTATGAGAGGAAGGAGATAAAAGATATTCTTGCGTATTTCAGAATGGTAATAAATCCGGGCGATGAAGAGGCATTCAAGAGATCTGTCAATTATCCAAAAAGAGGCATTGGAGATACGACTGTACAAAAAATCCTGGACCTGGCTTCTGAAAATAATGTTCCGGCCTGGAATATTATTAAGGAGGCTGATAAATATTCTGCTCATTTCAATGGCGGAACAATAAAAAAGCTGTTATCCTATGTTGATCTTATAAGTGCTATTTCATCCGGGAAGGAAGAAACAGACGCTTATACAAAGGCCCGCGAGATAGCATTCGGATCGGGTATAATGAAGGAGCTGCGTGATGGTAAGCTACCTGATGAGATAAGCCGCTATGAGAATATGGAGGAGCTTCTCAACGGTATCAAGGCCTTTACAGAAGCTGCAGAAACCAACGGTGAACCATCCACCCTTGAAGCATATCTCGCCAATGTTGCCCTGCTGACCGACCAGGATAACGAAAAGGATGAAGATCGCGACAAGGTTACACTGATGACCATGCATTCTGCGAAAGGACTGGAGTTTAAATATGTTTACCTCGTCGGGATGGAAGATACGCTGTTCCCTTCTCCCATGTCGACAGGCAGTTCAAAGGAGCTTGAGGAGGAAAGACGGTTGTTCTATGTTGCTCTGACAAGGGCAAAAAAACAGGCTGTATTCAGTTATGCCCTGAACAGGTATAAATGGGGGAATCTTGAAAGGAGCAACCCGAGCAGATTTCTCCGGGAAGTTGACAAGCAATATCTTTATTATCCCCAGACCGGAGGGAAGCCATTCAATACCAGGCCCGGAGAAGAAGAAGAACCTTTCCGGGTAAAGGAGGAAGCTGTTCCTTTTGCTCCACCTCCACGTCTGAGGAAATTCAGGACAGAGGCTGTAACCCGGGCGCCATCAGCAGGCACCTCATCAGTTGCCGGCTTTTCGGACTTTGCCGAAGGGGATATAGTAATACATGAGAGGTTCGGCCAGGGTGTAATTGTATCTATTGAAGGTGAAACCCCGAATAATACGGCATCGGTAGAATTTGACAACCATGGAAAGAAAAAACTACTTCTCAGGTTTGCCAAGCTAAAGAAAATATAGCTCAGTGCTTACCCCGGCTCCTTTACCGGGACGCAGGTATCTTTAAGACCCCCTTCCCTGTTAAAACTGAAAGCAGGGCTACCCCGATATAAAATCCCTTTTTTCAGGGATAATTATCCTGAAACTTCCGGTTTATTTTGACGTATAATCTGCCTGTAATCAGATTTACAAACAACAATCAATTAATTAATCAAAAAAACTTATGAAAAACAAGCTCCTGTTTATTATTGTTATGGCATTAGTCATGAATGGTTCATGTAAGAAAGATCCGGCTGAAGAAAATACCTACCCGACAGACGGACTTGTATCTTATTTTAATTTTGATGATAACCTGACCGATCAGGTTGGCACCACACCCAACGGTACGAATAACGGCAGTGCAGCATTCATTGAGGGTAAGGCTGAGAAAGCAATATCGTTGAGCGGCTCAGGTCAGTATATTGAATTCCCGAGAAAAACCTTCAGGAGCGGCAATAATATAAGTGTTTCCGTGTGGTTTAAAAGAACAGGAAGTGCAGGCTTATACTTTATAATGTGTAATGATTTTGGCGCTTTCACTCATGCTGACGGTTATGCAGGCATGGCTATTTCTGTGCCTGATACACAAAATGCACATGGAACCATAAACAAGAATGAATGGACTCATCTTGCCGGGACTTATGATGGTACAAATATCAGGACATATATCAACGGAGTTCTGAAGGAGACCAAACCATGGCCCGGTACAATTTCCGGTGTTGATGAGAACCTGAAAGTAGGAATGTTTTCCAATGAATACTGGAGCGGGGCTGTTGATGATCTGTTCATATATAACAAAGTACTGTCACAGTCTGAAGTTGATCAGCTCTACAATTATCACAAGTAATCGTTTAATATGAAAGAGAAATGCCGGAAGGTGGACTGACTTTCCGGCATTTATTTTTCTACCCTGACCTGAGGAATACTAGTATTTCGTCTTTATCGAATCGATTGTCACTTTCAGTGCCGACTCAAGAACATCCATTCCTGCCTTGACGGATTCAGGGCATTTCTCAAATTCACTAAGGAAGGTCTTGCCTGCCTCATCATACTCTCTTACCCTTAATATGAGTGAGTCAAGCTGTGGTTTCGCATCCTTTGCCTGTTTCAGGAAAAGTTCCGGTTTGTCTTTGGCCCCCGATTGCAGTGATTTTGTCAGCTCTGAATACTCATTTAGTGCGTTTGTATAATCAATAACAGAGGTTTTGTTAAACCTTTCGGCACAGTCGCCAAGAAGCCTGGTGCCTTCCTGGATAACCGAAATGTCTTTGGCAGTAATTCCGACGTTCTGTTTCTTTTCGCAACCGCAATCTGACAGGTTTGACGGGAGTCCCAGAGGTGTAGGTGGCAGTGGTGTTGTAGGGGGCTCATCAGGAGGTACCTTCTCCCCGGGCTCACCAGGTGTCGGATCCTGACCTGTTGGCTCCTGAACCGGCGGGGTATCTTCAGTCGGTTTTGGTTTCTTTGTTACAGGCGGTTCCGAGGGTGTCGGCTTCGGATCATCGGGTTGAGGCTGGGGATCAGCTTTTGGCGGATCCTGTTTCTTTGGCCCGGTCTTATCCCCTTTGCAGATCCGCTGAAGGCGTTCCACCTCCCTGAGGTTCTTCATTGCCTGCTCAAAATTCTCCATGGCACCTTTCATTGCACTCTCATGGCGCAGAATCTGTCCAACATTCTGGCCAAACTTATATCCTGCCTCACCTACCTCAACAACTCCGACAAGTGAGTTTACAAGGTCACCACCAAGCTGACCCGCTGCATTTTTGAGTGCATTCATGCCAAGTTCTGAAGCGGTTCCGCTACCAATAAGCTCAGAAATAGCGGCGCCGGCTTCAGCAAGTTCAGAAGCGGTTTTAACTGTCCTGGTGAGGTTTTCACCGCTCGAGATTATTGTCAATCCTGCTTTGGCAAGCAACTCGACTGTTGAACTTACAAGGTCATCCCTTGCTTTTTCAAACTCCTTTGAGCCGGAAAGCTTTTGCAACTCGCTGGCAGCATCCTGCAGGTTCTCAACCGCTGCCTTCCTCATCCGCTCAAGCGCCTCAACAGTCTCTTTGTCACAGTTGACAACCTCAACATCAATGGCCGGACCAACAGGGTTGCCGCAGCTCGTTTTTGCCTGAACGATTGTCTTCCCCTGCTTCAGACCATGAAGTTCCACAGAGTTTTCTGAACCATTTGCTGTCAGGACTTCGTTATTGTCCGGGACAAAATCGACCAGTTCTTCAATTTTTGAAGGCTCCCCGGTTACAGGGACCTTCAGCACCCCCGGAAGTCTTTTGCCGTTTATGTCGAACAGAGGTATCGGGGGGACTGGTGCACCGCCGTTGTAATTCTCGATACTTGAACAGATGGCCTGCTGTGAGGCTTTTGCTGTATTGCCGTCCGGGTCGGTGTATTCAGCATAAAATGTTCCGTGGCCCGGTTTTACACCTTTAATGACCACTGATGATGCACCGTCGGATTTTATATCAAACATATCATCCGGTTCGCACCAGAAACGGGTTTGACCCCCTTCCGGCTTGCCGGTGGCTGTTACTGTTCCGAATTCACCGGTGGCGAGTTCGGTGCACCCGTCTATCTTAACCTCGGCAGGGGCAAAGGGTTCGGGTGACATGTAATAAGATACGGCAGCAGTCTCCTCTCTCCTGACATACTGACCGTCATCACTCATCCGCGATGCACTTCCTGACAGGCTGAGACTCAGAATCCCTTTAGGTTCATCCAGATAATTATCTACTAAATCAGCTGAAACGAGAGGAGGACTGACCTTGTCCTCAGGAAGGCTGCTCCGGCTGAAAATGTCTTCAACAGGAATTGCTGACGTTACTGATGCCGCAGGTTGTTCCTCCATTTTGCATTTGTACGTGTCCCAGAGTTGATTTTTTTGCGATTGGATTTCCGACCGCTTTACCATTTCTGCAATGACAGTGGGCCCCCTTATCACCATAACATACTGTGTCGGTTTATTTGATGTCAGCGAAGCCAGTGCGGGGTCGTCATAAGGTCTAAGATATACTTCGGCATACTGTGTCGGGATAACATCTGAGAATTCCGTATAACGCATCAGCCCCCATTCATCAGGGCCGGCAGGGTCATCACAATGCCGGAAACCGTATTCCTTTATTACCTTATGAATTTTCAGGGGGTTCTGCCTTGTATAAACCGGCTTCGTGCTTTTGGAATAATTATAGTACTGTTTGTATGACTCACCTCCCACAACAAAAATATTGTTCCAGTTTCCCTCATATCTTGATCCGTCATCAATCTGGCTGAGCGGGAGGCCGACCTGCATTATCAGTTCTGTGGAGTAATCGGTGGTTACCTTTTTAAAAATGCGTATTACACCGTCCCGGTCAGGCTGCCGTTCCAGTGAGGTTATTGAAACAGTCATCCTCGCAAAGAGGGAATCAACCTTCTGGGCTGCCATCTCAGTCTGAAACGTGAAAAGGATCATGACAGCCAGGTTAAAAAGGAAAAGCTTTTTCATTTCAATGTGTTATGTGGCAAGGAGAGTATTATTATGTATGCGCCCTGTTTCAATACTTTGTTTTAATTGAGTCAATAGTTACGGTAAGTGCGGATTGCAGTACATCCATTCCTGCCTTGACGGACTCAGGGCATTTCTCAAATTCACTGAGGAAGGTCTTGCCTGCCTCATCATACTCTCTTACCCTTAATATGAGTGAGTCAAGCTGCGGTTTTGCATCCTTTGCCTGTTTCAGGAAAAGTTCCGGTTTGTCTTTGGCCCCTGATTGCAGTGATTTGGTCAACTCTGACATTTGGGTCAATGCATCTGAATAGTCAGCCACAGCTGTTTTTGTGAACCTGTCAACACAGTCGCCAAGATTTTTTGTGCCTGTCTCAATTTTCTCCACATCATTTGCGGTTATGCCAATGCTTTTCTGCTTTCTGCATCCGCAGTCTGAGGGCTGGTATGGCAAGGCCACCTGCCTTGGCGGGGTTGTCGGAGGAGGATTGTCAGGCGGTTCGGGCTGCCCTGGTTGATCAGGTGTGGGTTCTTCCCCGGTTGGGTCCTTAGCCGGAGGATTGTCCTCCTTAGGCTTTGGCTTCGTGGTTGGAGTAGGATCCTTCGTTGTCGGAGTCGGTTCATCCGGTTTCGGCGGATTATCTGTTTTTGGCGGTTCCTGCTTTTTAGGCTCTTCCGTGTTCCCCTTGCATATTCGCTGCAGGCGCTCCACCTCCTTGAAATTCTTGTCTGCCTGATCAAAGTTTTTCATCGCCTCCTTCATGGTGCCCTCATGACCAATTAACTTTCCCAGTTTTTCCCCGAACTCTAATCCTGCTTCTCCAACTTCAACTACTCCGACAAGGGTGTTTACAAGCTCACCTCCAAGCTGACCCACGGCATTTTTAAATGCGTTGCCGCCAAGTTCAGCCCCGGTTGCACTTCCTATAAGTTCTGATATTGCAGCGCCTGCCTCGGCAAGCTCACCGGCAGTGCTTATGACCTTTGTCGGGGCTTTGCCTCCTGTAATTATTGTCAATGCGGCTTTAGCCACCAGCTTCTGGGCTGCCCCGGGGATGTCCTTCATAGCCTTTTCAAATTCCGGGTCGGCGGCCAGTTTCTGCAGGGCATCAGCAGCGGTCTGCATGTTTTCCACAGCAGCTTTCCGCATCCGCTCCAGTGCCTCAACAGTCTCTTTATTGCAGTTGACAACTTCCACCTCAACCGCCGGACCCGCAGGTTCACCGCAGTTTGTTTTTGCCTGAAGTGTTGTTTTTCCCTTGCGGAGACCGCTTAATTCAACAGCACCAGGCAGTCCGGCAGCCGACATAATGGTTTTGTCGGCCGGAACGAAATCGACAAGTTCTTCAATATTTGATGGTCGAGCTGAGACGGGTACTTTAAGTATCCCCGGAAGTTTCTTTCCGTCAATATCGTAGAGAGGGATCTGCGGAATTGGCTGGCCTCCGTTATAATTTTCTATTTTAATGCAGTATGCCGGTTGTGAGACCCGGTTGGTTTTACCTTCTTTGGTTGTGTATTCGACATAAAGCATTCCTCTTCCGGGTGTTGCCCCCGTCAGGACAGCTGACGACTCGCCGTCCTGATCAACCTTCATCAGATTGGCAGGCTCAACCCAGAAGCGGAACTTACCGCCTTCCGGTTTTCCGGAAGCCATTACTTCTCCCTGTTCTCCGGTGCAAAGCTCTGAGCAACCGTATAGGGTGACTTCAGGCTTGTCAGATGGTTTATACGGTTTTATTGTAAGCTCCAGGGTTCTTTCACTGGTGATATATTCTGTGCCGTCAACCGTGTGTATCTGTTTGTTCTCGGATTTCCGCCATGAGGCCTGGTAGCCGGTTGATGTTTTGGTAACTTTGCAACTGCCGCCATCTGATAAGGAGCAGCCCCCCGAACAGTTAAGAGAGTATTTGTCAAGGTCATGACCATAATCTTTCCATTCATGAAAAAACATCCGGCCCTTATCAGTCCCCTTGGCGTTGATGCTGATACCGACGGAGACATCCTTGCTGTCGGGGGTATAATAGAACATGAGGCTTGCCCCGGGGTAAGCTGATCCTGAAACATTAATATCTCGTTTATCGGCTGATATAAGCGTTCCATTTACTGTCTCCTCGTAATTTGAAGATTCAGAGTGAGTGCCTGAACCTGAAACTGTTATGCTTACAGGTTCTCCGATATCAGTATTGAACCAGAATTCACTTGCAGGGTCTTCTGCCTGGTTTTCAATTACAGCAGTTACTTCTCCCTGAGTCACTGTCGTAGAAGTGACGTGTTTTTCCTTCCTCGATACGTAACCTTCTGCCTTGAAACTAATTGTTGTATCCTGCCGCAGGGTGCGGTTTTCGCTGACTTTTGCAGTAAGAAGCCACAGACCGCGATCCTGGGCTTTGACAGGCTGGAGAATCATCGCTAGAAGGATGGTTAAAACTGTCAGGTGCCTCATGGATAATTTTGTTAAAATGTAAACAGTCAGATTGTTGATGTAATTATTTCCCTATTTCCGCGGCCAGGTTTCTGATATCTGTCATTCCGAATGAAAGCTCAAACCGAGCCAGGTCACAACCGCTTCCGCTCTTTTTCTTCCAGTATTCCCTGCATTCATCAAGTTGTTTCTTCATGTACTGTTTGTTCTGGACCGACTGGAACCACATGAACTGAATTGCTGAACGCGGAAGTGCCCGGTCAGGGTAGGCCGGGTTGACTTTCATTATTTGCGGGAATATACTGTCCTGCCCGTCATAACCCGGTGAAGCTGATACGCGTGACAGCCCCCCCCCGAAATAGGCAGGTTTCTTTCTGTTTTCTTCCGGGATTGCTGCCCATTCCGCATCAAGGAACTGTTTGTTGTAAGATGCAGCGATCTCGTTAGTTTCCTTTGCGGCGAACTCCCTGGCAGCCTTAAAAGCTTCCTCTACAGTTACCGGGATCCAGTAGGGGGGACGGTCAGGATTATAAAGCACCCAGCATTCTCCGTCATACACATCGATACCCGGCTCCACAGTCTTTTTTCTAAGGGGTACAGTGAAATATGAATGAGCCGCGTCAAAGCCATCTGACCAACCCGGTATAAGATCATTCGTGTAGAGTGACCATGAGGGAGGCTCAATTGTATTGAATACTACCTTCCCTTCCTTATTATAAAAGAAAGTGGAAAACTCAAAGGCTAAACGTACAGGTACGCCGTACCATACCTCCCTCAGGCATGTCATTGACATTGTGTGCAGCCTTGCACGGCCCATAAAGCCTTTGATATCACTCATTACGGGATTCTGCCTGACAACGGATATAATTTCCTTTATCCTTTCGAAGTTGGCGGTCATTTCAGCTTTTGTGAATCCGCATTCCTGCGAAGCGTAGTCAGTCCGGCTCAGAATTTCGAACGTGCCCGGTCTGTCAGCCAGCACGTTATTGTCCTGTGCACCGCAGTTTATTGCAATTGCCAGGAAGAGGGTGCAAAGAGTAATTACTTTCTTCATATTGTAAGTCATATTGATGCCGGTTGTAATCCGGTTTCGGATAAATATCAGAATCCAATGCCAATCACGTCTTTGCTTTCAGTTTTGACCCCCTCCATTACGGTAACATTCACTTCATAGTTCTTTCCTCCCGATACGGGGCCAACTCCGCTTGTGGCACTGAGTTCACCCTTAACTCCGACATCAAGATCCCCATTGTCATACCTGGTCATCGTAACCCCCGCGTTGGCCTCAGCCTTGGCGAATCCAAGACCGACTTCACCACCTACTCCAATAAATGATGTAGTGCTTTTATTCTTGAAATTCCTTTTGATTGATACAGCGGCACCGGCAGCACATCCGAACTCCGCACTTTCACAGTCGAGTGCTATGCTGCAGATAAGCAGCCCGATATTGAGTTTTTTGTCTTCCGGGCATTGATTGCCTTTGGGGTCCTTCTCTTCCTTTTCCTCAGGCGGCGGGGGGGCCGGATTGGCAAAGACAGAACAGTCTGTCCCGCAGTCATTATGCATCGGAAAGATTACAGGCACCGCGTATGCTGCATACGCATTTGCGATTATCGACAAGGCAACCCTCTGTATTTCATAGGCATAAATTTTGCTCCAGTAAGGACTCTCCAATCTGGAAAACCATTGTTCCGAAAACTCGTACAGGTCATCAAGAATCTCCTTTTGTCTGGAGACTGTTTCATTGAATTCACCAAGGTAATCTTCCCAGTGACCCTGAAGGCTGGCGTTGAAAATATTGGCTGCCGGACATTCCTTCGTGCAATATACCCTGTGACACTCCTCGACGCAACGTCCATCTGGTCCGCATCCTTCAGCACAGCTGATGAATTCCTGGGTATAGCTTTCCTTCCTTTCAAGGTATGCTTCAGCCTCTGCAGCGATCTCATCCCTGATTGCCTCTTCCGCGTCCCGGAACTTATCAGCTTCATCCTGTGATTCCCTGAAAAAGAACTCCGTAATACAATCAAGGGCAAACCTTTCGTTACCATAGTTTCTCAGGACAGCATTCGGTGGCAGGTTCGGGAGCTCATTATGAACCTGCTGAAGATCACCGGCAAATTTCCTGAGCGTATTGATCATCCTGTTATAGGACTGTACAGCAGCAGCATACCCGCCCCCCTCTGTCCAGTCAGCTACCTTATGACAGTTAGGGAAGGATGGCATGCTGATTCTTTCCACAACCGGTGTCAGTGGTGCAAGTGCATCCTCCGGCCTGATCTGGTTCCGGGTCTGATCACGGAAAGCATCCTTTGCAGCCTGATTGCCATTGTCACCTGCCTTGTCTGCCTGTTGCTGCAGGTAGGCATAGTTCCCCGATGCCTTTGAATAAGAGGCTCCCATCCCTTTTACCCCTGCAAAAAGCTCCATCAGTGCGTCTTCCAGCCGGTTCTGCCGGATATACAATTCACACAGGGCTGTGTGTGCCTGACCAAATCCCGGATTATATTTAAGGGCCTCCTTAAGATAACTTTCTGCCTCCTTTTCCATTCCCAGTTCGAAATAGCTGCATCCGATCTGTGTCAGCACTATCGGGCTCTCCCCGTAGAGTCTGTCGGCATAGAGCAGTACAGGCAATGAAGTCCTTATGGAATCGATGATCCTGAGGTAAGCACCAAAATTATTTACACTAAGTGTGTCATCAGGCATTGCCTTAAGAGCTGATGCAAGGTAGACACAGGCGAGGTTATGATCATCACCCATGCTGATCATTACTCCCCCGATATTTGTAAGTTTTCTTACTGACTTAAGATTGAAGCCTTCGGAGGCAGCTTCCCTGAAATGCTGGTCAAACTGTGACTTGCTGACTGCGTTAAGTGTGTTATATGACCTGTTGTAAAACCGGTTGGCGATTGCAACAACATTTGAAGTTGATATGTCAGAGGATTTTACAGTAACAGTCGTCACGGGCTTACTGTCAGTTTCCTTCGCAGTCTGGCCGGTGCCGAAGGTTGCCGGCAACTGGCCGCCTCCCATCTGTGCGGCAAGCTTCTTTATCTCGGCATTGGCTTTTGCTGCTGCAGCCGGGTCATCCCAGTTGGTGGAACGCCTTATCTCAGCCATCCTCTGCCTGATCTGCTCCGGAGACTGGCCGGTCTGACCGTTCATCAGGACAGAAACGGACAACATCAACACCACAAGTATATACCTCATGTTACAGCATTAATTTATAAATATCCCTGCCGGATTCCCGCCAGGTGGTGCAATCAGTTGTCTTCCGGGTAATAGATCTTGTATTTGTATGCATCCTTCAGGGCTCCGAGATAACCCGAAACAGCCTCCAGGGAGGCAAGTTCCTTGCCCGCTGCCGGCTGATCAATGCCTGTCTGTCCTTTTGTTGTCTCTGCACTTATTTCACCGAAGCTTTGAAAATCAGGCATAGATGTCTTAACTATCTGAAGATGTTTGCGGAGGGCGGCACGGTAGAGGGGGGTGTACTTATTGCAATATGCAATTTGTTCGTCCTTTATCCTGTTAGTCAGTGAGTCCATCACCTGGGCTTCCCCATCACTTAAAATTCCCATCATCGAGTAACGCTTCTTGTTCATTTCATTTATCCGGTTAAGAATCCTCTGCCTTTCAGGGTCATTCTTAATTGGAGCGTAAAGGGCTGCAATGCGGTTGTTTATCTCATTGATCTTTGAGTATGCTTCCTGCTGGGCCACATTGTTCTGATACAGGTTGCTGGCATAATTGTTTCTTGCTGCCTGGCCCGGATCATTTTTGGCTGTCGCCATGGCTTCAGTTGCATAGGCTTCGGCATATGCCTGCCTTCCCGCATCACTCATCTTTGCAAGATTTTTGGCTTCGTCCATTGACATGTTGGCCTGCTGTTGCATCATTTTGTTTGCCATTGCCTGTTTGTCAGCTGCGGACATGTTCTTTGCATTCTTCATTTTATCCATGTCCTCCTGTGATATACCATACATCTGAGACATCTGTTTCATCATGTTTTCCTGTGCCTTACCGGCATTGGATTCCATGTGTGTATCAACAGCTTCCTTAATGTTTCCTATTTCCTGGTCAAGCTTCTCCTTCAGGGCATCCACACGGCTTTCAAAAGCCTGGGCAGAGTTCCTTGAGATATTGCATGAATCCCTGGGCATGGCAGGCAGTTGCTGCATATAATTCTGTGTCAGGGTCTGGGCGGCTCCGGCAATGACAATACCCGAAGCCAGCAAAATCAACAGTAATCGCTTCATCTGGTTTCTGTTATGTGTGATTTAAATATGATAAAATTGTACGGACCTTGGCTGAGGATTAAACCATCGCTACAGTTTAATAAATTCAACCCTTCTGTTCAGAGCCTTGTTTGCCGGTGTGTCATTGGGGGCCACAGGCTGGGTCTCGCCCATGCCGTCTGACTCAAGCCGCGAGGCATCAATGCCGAAGCTCTTTACCAGTTCATTCTTCACAGAGGCACCGCGCCTCTTTGACAGATCCAGGTTGGAGGCATCAGCCCCGTCAGAATCAGTATGACCCACGATTTTAACCTTTACATCAGGGTTTTCCTGAAGCACTGTTGCAATCTCCTTCAGTGTACCGTATGATTCCGGCTTGACAACATCCTTGTTGACATCGAAATAGATGCCATAAGTGATCAGCTTGCCTTCGGTAATGAGCTTGCTGCGCATGTCAGGAGCGCCTACGGCGACGCGTACATTGCTTAACATTGCAGCGCCATACTCGAAGCGTATCCTGTCAGGTTTTACACACCCCGTTGGCAGGGCTTTCGGGAGGTCAATGATCTTGTTCTCGTTCTGGTAAACCCTTACCCTCGTCTTCTGAACCCAGATTGCAATATGGTATTTCTGGTTCATCTTTTCCTTGAATTTCTCTTCCTGGACGAATCCGCTCAGATTGGATGCAGAGCACTCCTGACCATAAAGCCAGGTTGTGTAGCTCGGCCTGCCGAAATATTCCACCCTGAACTGGAAACCGCCGTTGCCCGGCTGGGTACCACCATCCCAGGCTTTTGCGTTCTTTGCCTGCATAAGTTTCATAATCCACCCTGACATCCCGTCTCCTTCAAGACCGCCTATCGGAATTACATCATATTCTATAGTATAGTTCTCAGGGAGCTTCAACAACCCATCGGTCCATACACACTCATTCATCACATACTTCATCCAGTGACCCGGGAAGAGGTTGGTTGTAACCACCTCAGCTGAGCCGTTTGTATTCCAAAGTGCCGGGAAATCACCCACGGCATCCTGGCTGAAATCGTCATAGAATATTATTTTTTCACCGGGAACAAAATCATATTTGGAATAGGATTCGAGAGCAGTCTGCTGCTGACCGGAAGATTTATCAGCTGAACCCTGTTCCATTTTACCAGCCGCCTGCCCTTCCTTATTCCCTTGATTTTCTGTTGACTGACCTGCATCTTTCTTCAGATCTTCCTTAACAGCATTTTCCACAGCATCCAGCCCTTTGTCAATTGCCTGATCAGTTCTTTGATTTGCTCTCCGGTTTACAGCATTTTCTAACTTCTTCTTAAGATCGACCTTTATCTGACCTTCAGCATTTATTGTGAAGCTTAATAAAAACACCACAATAATAATTTTAGTTGTTTTAAGCATATTCATAATTGTTTTCGTTTAGCACATTGAATAAAATTTTACAAAGTAAATCTACATACAGGTATTTTTATGATACTCCCCTTTTTAGGGGATTTTCGGTCTGTTAAAGGTAATACCCATGAATCAATGTCGGATATACGTTGATAAAATGGGAATATGTTTTAGTCAAAAATATAGGTGCGTTAAACAACTGGGGGCAGATTCGAGATTCCATTTGAACTCCAAACTCCAAACTCCGACCTCTGCCAAATATCCCTTAAAAAGGGGATTGAGATTCCGGCGGGATTGGTTAGGTTTGTGAAATATTATTCTCAAATGCGGCAGATATCCGACAAAATACAGTATACCTTATTATATATATGTCTCCTTATATTTGCCGGAAAATCATCAGCCCAGGGTTCTGATCCCCTGGAGAGAGTCAGAGATATAATTCTTAATGACGATACTATTTTAGACTTTACCGGTTTCCCTGTTGCTGCTTCTGATTCTATCAGGATCGTAAATTATCTTTCGGAAGCATCAACCCTGCAGGGAATAAATCCGGATTCCTCCCTTTCCTTTATTTTGAAGGCTCTTGACATTGCCCTCAGGGAAAGATCACCGGAGTTGATTTCCCTTTCTGTACAGTATCTGGGAGACTACTTCATAAGCCGTGAAATGTACAAGGAAGCCATGTCGTGCTACCTGAAAAGTATCAGGCTTGAGGAAAAGGGAAAGGATGAATTGAGAATAGCTGATCTGAATGATAAGCTTGGCAGCGTATATTATTATCTGGAGGTCTTTGACAAATCACTTGATTACTATCTTAAATCGCTTGGCAAATTTCAGGCTGAAAACGACACGTCCGGTATTGCAAGAGTTTTTGATCATCTTGGCTCGCTTCACAGTTCAAGGGAGTTTTGTGAAAACAGAAGCAGGGAGGAAAAACTACTTGATTTTCAGACTGCTATACACTACTATGAACAATCTCTTGAACTTTACTCACTTACAGGAGACCTGGATGGTGTTGCAAAAAATAGCCAGAATATCGCGGCTGTTTACAATAAGCTGGAAAAGCCACAGGTTGCCCTCCCTTATGCCCTCAGGGCGGTCGAACATTGCAGGAAAGTAAATGATCCTGAAGGGGTGTTGAGTACTCTCTTTACCCTTGGCAAAACATATTACCGGCTTGGAGAATACGACAAATCCATCGATGCTTTCAGGGAGTCGGAAAGGATAAGTGCTGAGAGAAATCTCACCGGAGGAATTCAATACCTGTTTGAAGCCATGGCAATGACCTACCATGACATGGGTGACTTTGAAAATGCATATAAAGGCTATATAAAATACATGACCATACGCGACTCAGTTTATAACGCTGAAAAGTCAAAACAGATAATTGAGCTTGAGACAAAATACCAGAGTGAGATAAAGCAGAACGAAATAATGAGGCTGACGGCAGAAAGAAAACGAAAGAACAGTCTGCTTTATTCACTTGCAGCAATAACCGCACTGCTCATACTTTCAATTATTTATGTTTTCAGGATTGTAAAGAAGAACAAAATAATATCTGATCAGGACATTCAAATCAGGGAAGAAAAGATCAGAGAACTTGAAAAAGAACGTCTGTATCTTGCAGCCAGGTCTGTTATGGAGGGTGAAGAGGCCGAAAGGTCGAGACTGGCAGGCGATCTGCATAATGGTCTTGGAGGTTTGTTGTCGGGAATTAAAATCAATCTGTCGGCTATGAAAGAAAATGCTGTGATCACACACGAAAATATCAGCGCATTCAACCATGCAATATCATTGCTTGATACTTCGATAACCGAACTCAGGAGGATAGCACATAATCTGATGCCCGAAACGTTGAATCACTATGGTCTTAGAACAGCGGTGGAGGATTTCTGTACCCAGGTAGCTCCTGCCGGACCCCCCGAAATCGGTTTACAATTCTTTGGTGAAAACATAAGATTCACAAAAGAGCTTGAACTTACAATTTACAGGATAATCCAGGAACTCGTTAACAATGCTCTGAAACATGCCGGCGCAACAAAAATTAATGTAGAAGTAATCTCTGAACCAAAGAGATTATTTGCAAGGGTTACTGATAACGGAAAAGGATTTGAGGTTTCCGGGAAAAATACTGAAAGGAAAGGAAAAGGTCTGGAGAACTTAAGGGACCGGGTTGTTGCAATGAACGGTACATTTGATGTCTGGAGTAAACCCGGTCAGGGAACTGAAATAAGCGCTGAAATTCAAATTTCATGATCATGAAAGCTGATAGTCTGCCTTCCAGAAAATTCCTGATAGTTGAGGATCATCCAATTGTATCTGACAGCCTGTTCCGTCTTGTAAATGAATCTTTCGATAATGTTATCTGTATCCATGCATCAACGGGATCAAAAGGGCTTGCATATCTCAATGGCAATCATTTTGATCTTGTTCTCCTTGATATAAATCTTCCCGACATTTCCGGCATTGAATTCTGCTCCCTTGCAAAAGCAAGATTCCCTGAGTTGAAAATACTTGCCGTGACCTCAATGGCACAACGTCATGTTGTTGAAAAATCAATCCAGGCTGGAGTCGACGGGTTTGTGCTTAAAACATCAGATATAAAAGATATAATTACAGGTATAAAAGAACTGACAGAAGGAAAGAAATATTTCGGTTCAGGTGTAAGTGAGCTGATCAGCAACCGTCCCTCAGGCGGAAAAATTGATCCTGTGATTACCCGCCGCGAATGTGAGATACTGAAACTTATTGCCGACGGATTCACAAACCAGGAGATCGCTGATAAGCTATTCATAAGCACTTCCACAGTAGACAGCCACCGGAAAAATCTCCTCATTAAATGCGACGCAAAGAACACGGCAGCACTTGTGAAGATTGCGATGGAGAAGGGAATAATTTAAGCGGCGTGCGGCGCCCGGCGCCCGGTGTGCGGCGTACGGTGTGCGGCAAATGGAATCCGCCAGCCGCATGCCGCATGCCGGATGCCGGACGCCGGTAGCCGGATGCCGGACGCCGGTAGCCGGAATTAAGCCGCAACTTTCTCTTCCACCGGTTTCTCCTTCTCGATCAGTACTGACTGATACAATGAAGCAAAACTGCTTTTCACCCATATTGTTGCAGGAAATAGGCCTACAATGATAAGTATCAGTCCGAAAATATAAATGAAGAATGAAACAAAAGCCATCAGGAAAATTGTCCAGCCATGACCCCGGGTAAGCTTCCAGCTCAGCTCCACCGACTCAATCGGATCAAGCTTTTTGTCCATAATAATATAAGGTACAAAAGCCAGGCGGCATCCGATTATTATCCCGGGAACAATAAGGGCAAATAAACCTATCATAACCAGAGCAAAAACGAGCAGGTTGGCAAGGATTATATTAAGGTAGTTTGTCCAGAATCCCCTTATCAGCCATTCAAAATCGGGCTTTTTTCTCCTTACAGATTCCACGAAGATCATTTTGGCTCCGTATCTTACAACCGGCAGGGCAAGGAATGTATAAGCCAGTGCAAGCAAACCCAGAAATACTGCGAATGCTCCCAGAGATGCAAGTCCGAAGATCTGTTCCCAGCTCCCGTTCCAATGCCATGGGAAATGCGAAAAATCACCTTTGTCAAGATTGAAATTTATGCCTTTCATGGGACCGGTAAGGATCCCCAGTACAAATACTACAAGTAATAATCTCAGAAAATTATCGAGCATCACTTTCCATCCTGTTCCATAACTGTCACCGAAGGTCGGGATCAGTTTGTATTCTCTAGTCGTTTCCATTTTTTAAATAGTTTTTTATGTTTGTTATTACTAATCCCCGGAGTCCTGTTCTCCTTTCCCCCCTAGGGGGAAGGTCGGGATGGGGGTTATATTACGGAACAAATGTATACCCGGTTTTTATCCCGGACTTAATACTATTGTAGTGATTTTTAAGGTTCCTACTTTAGTATGGTGCCAATACTTAAGTAGTGATTATTATTTTTATTATTTAACCGCAAAGGGCGCTAAGCTTGCGCAAAGGGCACAAAGTCAGGAAATTCCGAATATTACTTTGCGAACTTTGCGGTAATCTTTGCGAACTTTGCGGTTAATTGATTTAAATTTTCATCAGATAATTTGAATTTTATACCTTTATCTTATTATGCTGACAATTCTATTTTACCTGGTTTTTATTTTTTCAGTTGCGCTTGCTTCAGCCGGAATTGCTCTTGCTTCACGGTTAAGGAACAATTACAAAACCGAAATCTTCGCTTCGCTTCTGTATTATGAGGTTTTCATTTATACATTCGGATTTTATGGCATCTGGGGACAGGTCCTGATTAAGTCCTTCCTTGCTCCATATATTTCGCCGGAATTATTTACCCGCTTCTCAAATATTGCACTTTTACTGGGATTGCCATTTCTCGTTTTTGCGTGGCTTATGCTTGTCCAGTTTACTGCAGCCATCTCCGGAAGGGAGAAAAGCAGGTGGTTCGTTCCCGTTTTCCTGGGATTGAATTTCACATTCCTGTTCATTATGGGTTATTATATAGCAAAGGAAAACACAACTGAACCCACAACCCTTATCAGGAACTATTTCATTTCAATGAACATGGCCTATGCCTTGCTTGCTTCCTACCTGATCCACTTATCAAGAAAGTCGCGGGCAATAATCCATGAACACGACAGAAGGCTGATAGCTCCGTTAATTTCCTTGATAACGGTCGCTCAGTGTGTTTCACTTGCATTCTATTCTACCCGGCCCCTCGCAGGTCTGATATTTATTTTCATCTTTTTTGCAGGAAACACTTTTCTCCCTGTTTACCTTAGCTATTGTACAATCCTCCCTCAGCCGGACACAAAAACCGGCGGAGATAATTCATTTGATGATTTCTGTGTGAAGTATGAAGTATCCCCCCGCGAATCCGAAATAATAAGGGAAATCTGTAACGGACTAAGCAATAAGGAAATATCAGAGAAGTTATTTATAAGTCTTCAGACCGTTAAGGATCATACTCACCGTATTTATATCAAAACAAATGTAAAGAGCAGGGTTCAGCTGATCAATCTCGTAAAAGAGGAAAAAACCGGAAAATGAATAAGACCTAACATAAATTCCATAAAAATGAATAGAAGAATTTTCCCTATGCTGTTCTTTTTAATGATTACAGCAACTTTAGTTTCCCAGCAGGTTGTATGGCAGCCTGATGTTATAAAAGCATTAACTCCCGAGTGGACAGGGGAACGGTACCCCGATGGCCGGCCAAAGGTCCCTGATGCACTCCTTGAAAGACTTAAGAGCTGTGCCTTTGAAGAGATCCAGGCTTTTCTGGGGCAAAATGGTTACAGGAATGTTTTCGAGAATTTTGTAAGCCTGTATGAGAACGGCTGGCAGATTATCCATCCTGAAAGGGTTATGACCGGCCGTGCACTTACAGCACAATTCATGCCTATGAGACCCGATTTCAACAATTACATCCAGGCCCAGGCTAAAATTGAAGGCACACATGTCCCGGTAACAAATTATGCACCTATAATCAAGCTACAGGAAGGTGATATTTATGTAGCTGATTCATATGGCAAAATGGAAGGGGGCACCCTGATAGGTTCAAACCTGGGCAATGCTATTGCCAGAGCAAGCAAGAGAGGAGTCATCTACAATGGCTCCCTGAGGGATTATGAAGGACTTGAAGCCATAGGAGAGACATTCAATGGCTGGATAAGAGGATATGATCCCTCAGCTATTGAGCAAATGATGATAGCATGGGTCAATGCACCAATCCGTATAGGCAGGGTTACAATACTCCCTGGTGATGCAATACTTGCAAAAAAAATCGGGATCGCTGTAATTCCACCGCATCTGCTAAACGATTGTGTTATAAACAGTGAATATATTACATTACGTGATGAGTTCAGCTTCGAGTGCATCCGTACAAACAGGTTCCCGTATGTCAATGAAGCCTTTGTTGTAGAACGTGATGTTTATGAAAAAGCATTCAACGAATGGCTTGACAAACAAAAGCTGCCCATGCCGAGGCAGGACCTGGATGCTTTCCTGAAAAAAAGGGAAAAGGAGCGTGCGGAACGTACAAGGAACAGGCCCAATCCCTGAGTGTCTCTTCCGGTTCAGGAAACTGATACCGGTCAGGTTATTCAGTTAAGGTCATAAAAGGATAGAACTGGAGGAATACTATCAATGCTCCGCCTTCAAACACCAGTTCAATCTTCTCCCCTGTTGCCTCATTCAGACTGGCTTCCCACCAGTTCCGGAGCTTTTTCCGGACAAGCGGATAAACCAGTCCCCGGGAAGTTATTTCAGTCTCCGGATTTACCGAGAAAACCGATACCTGCTGGCCGGGAATTGATGGGAAGGTACACGATCTGAGGAAAGGACGTAAGATCCCTGTATCTGTAACCATCATTACTTCAGCTTCAGCGGCATATTCAACCAGAAGAGATATATTTCCGATAGTGTGGTCTTCCCTCTTGCCAGTTGCTCCGAGAATTACAAGGTCTTTATAACCCCGTTCGGTACACCATCTGACGGCTTTTGTAAGATCATTGGTTTCCTGGTCACTGTCACGAAAAAGCCTGTCGGAAAAAGCTTCGGCTACTTCCTCAGAAACAGAATCAAGATCTCCGACTATAGCATAAGGAATGAATCCGGCTTTAACAAGATTATCCGCACTGCCGTCACAACAGATTATCCTTTCAGCATTCATCAGTAATCCAAGAGGAATTTCATGTTCAGGAAAGCTTCCGTCGGCAAGTATTATCGTTCTGGAAAATTCAGTCATTAAATAAGGTTAACTTTATGATTTGCCTTTATCTTTTTTAATACCACTTAAACTAATCCCGGTTAATAAGCTGGTAAAATTATCAATAATAGTCTTTCCCCTGATAAAAATGCTCTTTTAGGTTTATTTTTCAAAGTTTTATTTTAATTTTATGTAACCATAGCCTGTGTTAAAATATTCTTCAGAGTAATTCTAATTTATGTTACCATGAATCATTTGGATTTGAACAGAAAAAATCCGGGGAAGAAAAATGTGTCAAGACGTGCCTTCCTTGGTAGTACTGCAGCTGCTGCTGCATTTACAATTATCCCTCGTCATGTAATCGGCGGTAATGGTTATACTTCTCCCAGTGACCTGATCAATGTAGCCGGAATTGGTATCGGAAGTCAGGGAGGAGGTGATATCCAGCAGATATGCACTCCTGATGTTCCGGTAGTCAGGCCACAGAGAAACTCAAACGGCACACCCATGACCAAAGAACAGATCGCCTTGGCAGAAGCCAGGAGGGCTGAAATGATGAAGCAAAGGGGACAGGCTCCTGGCGGCAGACCGGGAGGTGGTCCCGGCGGTGGCGGTATCAATACAAATGCAACAGTCCAGATGGGCGCGGCCGGTAGTGGAAATGTAATTAAACTTGCCAATATTTATGCTTTATGTGATGTTGACACTGATTATGCAGGACATATTGTAAAAGGTTATCCAAAAGCAAAATTTTACCAGGACTGGCATGAAATGCTTGACAAAGAAAAATCGATAGATGCCGTTGTAATAGGAACACCTGATCACAACCATGCTCCTTTAGCTGCTGCCTTTATGCGAGCAGGCAAACATGTGTACATTGAAAAGCCTATGGCAAAAACAATTTTTGAATGCCGCAGACTCGCCGAGATAGCAAAAGAGACAAATGTAGTTACCCAGATGGGTAACCAGGGACATGCCACTGAAGGCACACGCCGCACAGTTGAATGGATTCAGTCAGGTGTAATCGGACTTGTAAGGGAGGTTCAGCTGTCCACAAACCGACCGTTGGGATTCTGGCCTCAGGGTGATATTAAACGTCCCGATGGAATGACCCCTCCGAAGAGTCTCAAATATGATATATGGCTGGGCCCTGCTCCTCAGAAACCTTATCATCCCGAGACCGTTCATTTTTACTGGAGAGGATTATGGGATTACGGGACAGGCGCAATGGGTGATATGGGAGCGCATATTTTCGACGCCCCGATATGGGCTCTCAACTTAGGAATGCCAACAAAAATTCAGGCCACAAGCGCACCATTTAACAGTGAATATATGCCGTTATGTGAACTTGTGACATATGAATTCCCGGCCAGAGGTTATTTGCCTCCTGTTAAGGTTATGTGGTGTGACGGAGGATTAAGACCGCCCAGACCGGAGGGACTCGAATCGGGCCGGGCCATGAGAGATGCAACATATTACGGAGATAAGGGAATAATCACACATGGAAGTCACGGTGCTATGCCCGAACTGATCCCGGCTGATCCCGGCTTCAAGGGACCCGATCCATGGATGCCCAGATCAGGAAATATATTCGAAGACTGGATCGATGCAATCAAAAACGGCAAGAAATCATGCAACGATTTTTCAATCTCATCAAAACTTACCGAAATAATGCTGCTGACAAATATTGCGGTTAAACATCAGAGGGATAACATAACACTTGAATATGATGCAGCTAACATGAAAATTACAAATCTTCCGGATGCCAATAATCTTTTCCACTACGAATACCGTTCAGGTTGGACATTATAAATAGTTTTAATTCATTAATAAACAAGAAAAATGACAATATCAAGGCGTAAATTCATTGAAAACAGTGCTGCATTTGCAGCATTCTCTGTTGTACCTGTTAATATGGCAGGTATAGATACAATAACCAAAAAATCCCGTTCCGCTTTGGGACCAGACTCAAATTTCGGGGGTGTACAGATCGGCGCAATTACTTACAGCTGGCGAAGTATGCCGGGTGGCATTGAAAACATTATAAATTACTGCCGTCAGTCCGGTTTGAATTCTATCGAGCTTATGAGCGGAGACCTTGAAACTTATCTGGGTGCACCAGCAAATCCTATGGCGAGGATGTTTGCTCCTCCAGCAGGAGGCCAGAGGCCTGCCGGAACACCACCTTCTCCCGGTACACCACCATCTCCTGGCGCAGCTCCCCAGGGAGGTGGCCAGCGCCCCCAAAGAACACCCGAACAGGAAGCTGCCATTGCTAAGTATAATCAGGATCTTAAACAATGGCGGATCTCCCTTCCAATGTCGAAAGTTGAAGAAGCAAAGAAATTATTTGATGCAGCAGGGATAAAGATCCATATTGTCAAATTCTCCCCCGGCAGGTGGTCTGATGAAGAAATAGACTATTCATTCCGGGCAGCTAAGGCCATGGGTGCAAAAGCAGTATGCGACGAAATCGGCGAAGATGCCGTAAAGAAAATGGCACCCTTTGCAGAAAAACACGGAATGTATGCAGTTTTCCACAACCATATGCAGTTTGCCACTCCCGGATTCAGCTATGATCCATTCCTGCAAGTATCTCCTGCCGTTATGATGAACTTCGATGCAGGTCATTTCTTCGGATCAACAGGTATTCACCCAAATACGATAATTGAGAAATACCATGACCGGATCTTTACTGTTCATCTTAAAGATAAGACCGGACCGAAAACAGATCCGGCCAATACCAACCAGGTGTGGGGACAGGGGGAAGCACCGATCGCTGATGTTCTTCTGCTCATCAAAAAACAGAAATGGCCCATCTTCTGCGACATTGAACTCGAATACGACATTAAACCCTGGTCGAATGCCGTTAAGGAAACAAAGACCTGCGTA
Source organism: uncultured Rikenellaceae bacterium (assembly GCA_964410385.1). Lineage (GTDB taxonomy): Bacteria > Bacteroidota > Bacteroidia > Bacteroidales > VadinHA17 > LD21. Next base: position 30,120 of record CAYPHL010000018.1, read on the forward strand.
GAGTACGCGAGACAGATACTGATTTAGTTGTTCAGGGTTCCGGGTTCCGGGTTCAGGTAGGGTTGTTGCCAACTGCCAACTGCTAAGTGCCAACTTTTTTGCCAACTGCCAACCTATCAGAGTTGAGCCATGGACAGTCTGAACCCGGAACCTTAATATCTGCATAGCTGAATCCGGAATCCTGACCTTTGATCTCTGGTCGGCAATCTCTGATCTGACAATCCTTTACAGGTCACCTCTGATCCTAACTGTTGACCGGGAACTACAATCCCAGACCCGGATTTTTACCTCCGGAACATAAAATCTCTCCTGAAAATTTGCCATTTTCATAATTTTTCTTAAATTACTGCTCTGATTGTAGTACCTAACTAACTCCTAATGCCTATGGAACATTCAACCTAACCTTTTTAGGGGGCTGCAACTGCTCTCTATTTAAAAAATCTTAGAAATTATTTATTATCAATTTATTATCTCTTAACTTTCTAACCTTAGAAGTATGACAAAAAAAATCATGCGAAATGTATTTTTGCTGATTATGGTTGTGACTTTTATTCCCTTTACACTGGCCTTAACGCCGGATGACGGAAACGGCACAACAATTAATCTGCAACAAAAACAAATCTCGGGAAGGGTTGTCGATGCAAGCGATAATCCTATTCCAGGAGTGAACATTCTTGAAAAGGGCACACTTAATGGTGCTATTTCAGATGCAAATGGCAGATATACAATGACTGTAGCTTCAGCATCCTCGGTTCTGACCTTTTCTTTTATCGGGTATGTAACACAGGAGATAACTGTAGGGGCCCAGACTGCAATAAATGTCACACTAGCAGAAGCGGTTTCAGCGCTTGATGAAATTGTGGTCGTAGGTTATTCTACAATGGCAAGGAAATCTCTTACCGGTTCAGTATCGACGGTTGATGCTGCGGTTCTTGCCGAAAGTGCAGCAGTAAACCCGATAACACGTCTGCAGGGTAAGGTGGCAGGTGTAACAATACTTAACCAGCACACACCAGGGGAAGGTTCAACCATCAGGGTCCGCGGGATCACTACCATCAACGATGCCAGTCCTCTGTATGTTGTGGATGGAGTTCCGGGAGGATCCTTCTCACCTAATGATGTTGAGAATATTACAATTCTTAAGGACGCAGCTGCTCAATCAATCTATGGGGCCAGGGCTGCCAACGGGGTTATCCTTGTAACTACAAAAGGCGGCAGGAGGAATCAAAAGATCTCTATGAATGTGAATATCAGACAGGGCATCACTAACCCGGGGAAATTTTATGATATGCTGAATACCCAGGAATACGGTGAAATGCTCTGGCTGGAAGCTAAGAATTTTGGCCTGCCGATCGGTGTCCCCACTGATCCCAAGAACTTTTCTCATCCTCAATATGGGAACGGAGCCAATCCTGTAATACCTTATTACCTGTACCCGACTAAAGCTCCTCAGAATGATCCCCTTGCAGATCCGGCACTGTATGACAACCTTATGTCAAATCGTGATGGCGATGATACCTATCTTATTACGAGAGCCAACCCGATAGGAACAGACTGGTTTGCCGAAGCAACCAGAAATGCACCTTTCAAGGAATATACAATTGATGTTGCAGGTGGTTCCCAGAACACGACTTATGCATTCCTGCTCGGCTATACAAGTGAAAACGGAATCTTCAAATATACAGGTTTTGACAGGTACAGTTTCCGGGCTAATATAAGCACTGCACCTGCAAAATGGATTGATATTGGTACTAATATCGGAGTTCAGTATACAGACGATTATGGACACCAGGGCGACAACTCGGAAAGTTCGATGATCTCCTGGTGCTACAGGCTTCAGCCAATTATTCCAGTTTTCGATATAAGCGGAACTACTTATGCAGGATCAAGACCTTCGGGGATGGGCAACGCTCAAAACCCGGTTTTTCTGCTTGATAAGAATCAATACGATTTTGACAGAAGAATGACTATCAGCGGAAACGCATTTGTAAAACTGAACTTATTGAAAGGTCTTTCTGTAAGGAGTCTTATTGGAATTAACCAGTACGGACGGAAGTACAGAGATATTAACTATGTGGAAGTTGCTGCTGCAGAAAGAGGTACTTATGATTCGTATGAAATTCGTTCTTATTTCGGCTTAAACTGGACCTGGACAAATACTATCGAATACGCGCTTATCACAGGTCAGCACAACATTAAAGCAATAGCCGGTGCAGAAGCATATAACAATGATTACTGGTACTTAATGGGATCCAGGCAGGAATATCCTTTCCTTGATGTTAATTACCTGTCATTAGGTACAGGTCTGCGGGGTATTTCAAACGGAGATTCTTACAGCCAATATAGCCTGTTTTCACTGTTTGGCCGTATCAATTATGTTTACGCGGACAAGTATTTGGTTGAAGCTGTAGTAAGACGGGATGGATCTTCACGGTTCGGGAATACGAAATATGGTATTTTCCCCGCAGTCTCACTGGGATGGAGAATCACTCAGGAAGATTTTATGGCTTCAACTTCAGACTGGTTGAATGAACTTAAACTGCGAGTCGGCTATGGAGTGGTAGGTAATGACAACATGTCAAGCAACTATAACAGCTATACACAATTTGCTTACAGTGAAGGAGATGCAAGTTACGGTATGAACGGTTCTAACGGGAGCTTCAGTAATGTAGGGTTCCGCCAGTCGACATTCGGAAATACTGATGTAAGATGGGAGACGACAACAACCACCAACGTCGGTATTGATGCAACTCTGATCAAGAACCTGACACTGACATTTGATGTATGGCAACGTAATACCAAAGACATGCTTCATCAGAAACAATTACCTCTGGTACTTGGTACTGCTACAAGACCATCCATCAATATAGCCGAGATGAAAAATATCGGATTCGATCTTGAGCTCGGTTACTCAAACAGTGCACTGAACGGTGATTTTACATACAGCGCCGATCTGGTATTCTCTCATTACAAGAATGAGCTGACCAAACTGACTGATGTTGCCACAGATTTTATAAACGGAAGCGCTTACCGGGAAAAGATATATACTAGGACAGCTACCGGAAGAGCTTTCCCGGAATTTTACGGGTATATAGTTGATGGAATTTTCCAGTCACAACAGGAAGCTACAGCTTATGTACCGATATTCAATGGAGTCAATAACAAAGCCGGATATTTCAAGTACAGGGATGTCAGCGGACCAAACGGGGAACCGGATGGTAAAGTTGACGCCAACGACCGGACATGGATCGGATCACCGCATCCTGATTTCACGGCAGGTTTAAGTCTCAACCTGGGCTACAAGGGATTCAATGTAATGACCACGTTGTACTCATCTGTCGGAAACGATTTAATGAACTACGTCAGCAGATACATTGATTATACCCAGTTTTCAGGTGGAAGAAGCCACAGGAGACTGTACGAATCATGGGGGAGCCCTTATCTTAACGGTGATAACTCAAAAGCCACAATGCCAATTGCAATTGCCAATGATACACCGCACCAGGAGCCATCAACAGGATTCCTTGAAGATGCTTCATTCCTGAGAATGAAAACACTCAGGATCGGTTATGATTTCAACAGGCTTCTTAATAACAGGTTCAGCTCGCTCCAGCTGTATTTCCAGAGTTCGAATCTGTTCACTCTGACCAAATATTCTGGTCTTGATCCTGAACTTTCGGGAGGAGGTATCAATATGGGTGTCGACCAGGGTGCCTGGCCTACTGCGAAGCAGTTTATTTTCGGTATTTCATTTGGTCTCTAATATGTTTATTACTAAAAATTAAAGAGATATGAAAAGATTAATAACATTACTTTCAATTACTGTACTTCTGGCAGGCATGCTGGCAATCTATTCTTGCAGTGAAGAGTTTCTTACCAAAGAGCCGCCCGGAGTGGCTGCAGGTTCAGTAATACAATCAGCGGCAGGAGTCGAATCACTTCTTGTCGGCGTCTACGAGAGGATGCAGAACGCCAACCAGTCAATGTTCGGAGCTGCTATGACAAGTGACTGGACATATTCCGGAGGATGCTCAGATGATGCATATAAAGGTACGGATGTGGGAGACCAGAGTAACTTCAATCTCCTTGAAAGATATGAAGCTCTTCCAAATAATCCGTATCTGGAAAACAGATGGAATGCCTGTTATGATGGTGTAGCCCGCGCAAATGTAGCCCTCACATTCCTCTGGGAAACACAGAAAGGCAATTCAAAGCTAACTGATGCCAGGGCCAAGGAAGTTGAAGCGGAATTAAAATTCCTCAGGGCATGGTTCCATATGCAGGCAAACAAGATCTTTGAGAAGATCCCGTATGTTAAAACACCGACAGAACTTGGAGATGTGTTACCCGAAGAGGTAAAGAACACCGATCCGGGATGGACCGGTATTGAAGAGGACCTGACATATGCTGTTACCAATCTTACGGCAGCAAAATACAATAATGAAAAAGGCCGTGTAAACAAATATGCAGCTGAAGCGATATTAGCCCAGGCTCATATGTACCAGAAAGACTATGCTGCTGCCAAACCGCTTCTCGAGGATATTATTAACAACGGGAAATTCAGTCTTGTGAGTGAATATACATATAATTTCGATATGACTCATGAGAATAACTCCGAATCGATTTTTGAACTGCAGTGTTCAACTACAGCGACCGCCCATTCTGCAGTCAATGGATCCGGATGTAACTTCCACCAGAAAGGCGCCGCCAGTTGTGGTGGCTGGGGTTTTTATTCTCCTTCCCTGAATCTTTTTGAAGCATTCCAGACAACTGCAGAAGGCCTACCTCAGCTTAATCCCGCCTTACGTGATCATCTTGTAACAGATATGGGTGTTGGAAGCGGAGTTGATTTTACACCTACCGATCATACAATGGACCCCAGGGTCGATTTCATAATCGCACGCAGAGGTGTTGATTTTCTGGGGTGGGGAATTCACCCCGGAAATGACTGGATCAGGGATCAGGGCAACGGTGGTCCTTTCATGACTAAAATATTCATGCACAGAAAGGATGAACAGAGCCTTAATCTGAATGGCTCAGGTTTCTATAATGGTAAAAACTACAGGACGGTACGTTATGCAAGTATCCTCCTGTGGAGGGCTGAAGTTGCTATTGCAGTCGACAATGATCTTGAGCTTGCCAGGACATATGTGAATATGATCCGTAACCGTGCGAAAACAAGCACACCGGTTATGGGATTCTGTTCCAGTACAAAGAATCTGGGGACCAATCCTGTTGTTGACCCTACAAAAACCGCAGCCAATTATAAAATAGAGCCTTACCCGGGACCGGGACTTTACCCCTTCGATAGCAAGGAAAATGCGCTTAAGGCGGTACAGGAAGAAACAAGGCTTGAATTTGCATGCCAGAATCATCGTTTCTTCGATTTGCGCAGATGGGGTTTACTGGCAACAACACTCAACGCTTATATCGCACACGATCTGACATTCAGGGGATTCATGAAGGATGCAGTATTTGAGGCAGACAGGGATGATTACTGGCCGCTGCCACAAACTCAGATCGATCTGCAGAAAGGTATCCTGACTCAGGATCCGGGATATTGATTTTGATTTACCAGATCGCCGGAAATGGCGGTATTACACATTATTGTTATTCTGTAAAGACGCGCAAATTGCGCGTCTTTACATTTGTTCCGTTCATTTTATTTAAAATGAAAATAATACCAGAAGGTATTACTGAATTGTTCCTGCATTGTTTCCTTCAGTGTCGCAGGATTCTGCCTGGCAGTAACATATGCAGAAAAATACTGGTCGAACCGCATCCTCGTCTCTTTGCTTATTGTCAGTCCTCCCATATCAGGAAACTTGTGCTGACTGTTATAATAAATCATAATGGCTTCTTCAATATGCCGTGGGATCGTGGTATAACACATCTTCTTCATAAGCCTGATATTATTCACCAGAATTTCAACTTCTTTTCCCAGCAAAAGCCACGACATCATATACTCGAATGCTTTGCGGTTCTGCGGATTTTCATCTACAAGCAAGGGAAGATTCTGCTCGGGTGATTCCAGATGAATGAAAAAATCTGACCCCGGAAGAAGTTTAATCCTCCCCCCCAGTTCTGTATCAGATCTTATAAGAGATGTATCCACAGTCATCATTTCATAACGCTCTGACCAGGTTTTATAAAACAATGTATTGTTCAGAATCTCCGAATATTTTTCCGCCAGCCGGTAATTCCCGGTTAACAGACTGGTTTTTATAAGCATTTTCATATTCTGGGGCCGTCGCCCGTAAACAACCATTTCCTCATATGCCCACCGCTGGGCTTCATTAATCAGACCGGTTGTATAAAATGCAAATGAACCCCAGTTAAGATGCTCACTGCTCCATTCAAGCATAAGGGAACCTGTTCCAAAATCCTGCGGACCATAAAATAACCTGTCACAAAGCTGGTCAGTTTCAGAAAGAGCTATATTATAAAAGTACTGCCCGATACGATTTTCTGCAGGATGTTTTTCCTGGTATTCAGCCGCTTCCTCCCATTTTTCATTAAATACAAGTTTTTCCAGATTTATCACCCTCGCATTCTGGGAATTATACCCAGTAATCAGCATTATAAGTGTTATAAAAGGAACAATTACAACAGAAATTTGCCTGACAGCCACCAGACTTTGCACTGATGATTTAATACGAACGGCAGGCATGCACATAGCCGGATAGAGAATAATGAATGCCGTGAGTATCCGGAAAAGAACCTTGTGTGTCTGATCATTAATAAACGGCAGCGGAAAGAGAGCGAGCTGCTTATACCCCTGTAACAACAATATTTGCTTGAAAAGTAATGCCGATCCAATTACTTCAAGCAATATTATTATTGGCAAATAATACTTATCAGAACCTTTAAGATATAGAAAACTGTATGTTAAGAATAATAAAGCAAATATCAGGGCATACGCTCCGGCAAAATAAAAGAAGAGCGGAAAAAGAATTGTCAGTACAATCCTCATCACTCTCTTTTTTGACAGAACAAAGAGCAGAAAATAAAACAAGATAAGTAGAAATCCCATATTATACATCATCATATGATAATAGTGGGTTTGCATCAGCAGTAGAAGACATGAAGGAATTATCATCAGCGGGACAGCTGATACCGGATTGAGTTTAAAACGCCTGTTAACGTTCAGGAGAATGATGCCCGGAAGAGTCAGGGTTAGGGATAAAATGAGAGATCCTGCCAGTCTGTTGTAATAAAACTGTGTAAGGAATTTACCTGAAAGATCAAGCAGCCCTCCGGGCCTTACAAAAAATTCATTGAAATATGCTGATGTATAAACGAACAGGTATTGCTGTTCCTGGAAGAAAAGGATATGACTTGCAAAAAAGAAAAAATAGATAAAAGCCAGAAGGAAGAAGAAAGCAATTATTAACCAATCCTCTTTCTGTTTGCTTGTATTCAATTTCTTAAAAATGTATTTGAGTTTCAACTATCTTATGTGTAATAAATTGCTATATAAAGATTTTTACCTGCAGTTTGTTCTTTTGCTACAATGTCCTTTGTGTCCCTTTGTGTGTACTTAGTGCCCTTTGTGGTTAAACAAAAATTCTAAATTAACCACAAAGGACACTAAGCTGACGCAAAGTACGCGAAGTCAGATTTTAATATTTCAATGCCTTGCGACCTTTGCGTTATTCCTTTGCTTTCTTTGCGGTTAAAAAAGGTTTTTACATTAGTTGTCATTCATGTATCGATTTTTCTCCCGGATTACGTTTTGTATTAACACTCTTCAGTTCCCATTTATGCAATGAATCCAGAGGATTTCCAGCTGCAGCTTTCAGTGCTTCATTATTTGCCACCGCTGCAAAATCGTGAGGCGTGAGGCTGATCCTTCCGTTCACAAACTCCGGGATATTGAAAGATTCCATGAGCCTGCCATAATATTCCGGATCTTCCTGCGGAAGAATGAATGGTTTTCCCATACTGTCCCAGGAACTGAAATGTGCAAAGAACGGTCTGGTGCTTCTTCCGTCCGTTCTTTTACTGCTGAATACCAGCCATCTGCCGTTTGACGACCAGGAATGATAGCTTTCATTATCGTCACTGTTAATATTCATTTTTTTGCTTTCCCCGTTCCGGAGATCCAGAAGGTAAAGATCGGCTTCACTATGCCAGATGGGGAATGTCCCGTAATCTGCCAGCGTAAAAACCAGATATCTTCCGTCCGGTGATATCCTGGGGAAGGAAGCACTTTTTGCAGACCCTGATGCATTGAAGACTATCTCTGTCTCTCCGAATGTCACTGTTTCCGGATCAAACTGAATCCGGACAATATCATACCTGGTCTGCTTTATTTCATCAAGAGTCATGCTTGTCCCGGGATTTTTCTGAAGAGCCCTGCAAAAATACAGGTACTTACCGTCGGGCGACCATGAGGGAAAGGTCTGGAGATAAGGGATCGTATCCCGTTCTCTTGCCATTACAACTTCATTTTTATCAAAATCATATACTGTCATTGAAGAAACCAGATCAAAAACTTCGATTGTTTTTTCAGGACTGGCATAGAATGCCTGTCTTACCTGGTTTGAAGAAAATGCCACAAACCTTCCGCCGGGGTGCCAGGCCGGATATGTTGCACCGCCAGGCATTGCTTCAATTTTAGGATCTCGCTTTGAAATCCTGTTGTTATCAACAAAATATGTACCTCCATGAGAGCCCCTGATATGTACCATAAACCTGCCGGGATTGTTATTATTGAAAGAGTGACAGTTGACACAATTCATGTCAAGGATACGGTTATCTACAACAGGTTCAAGTTCAAAGCTTTCAACCGACCTTTGAATGATCCGTATATTTGACCAGTTGTAATAACCCGGATGGATCAGCCTGTAGGCAAGCCAGGGATCAACCGGATCAATTGAAACATACATTTCAAACGGTTCATAGCGTTTTGGCTTTTTCTCACCTTTTTTCCGTGCGAAAACCTGTATCGTTATCCTGTCTCCACCTGAATCCTGCAGTAATCTTTTCCATTGCTTTTCAGGGAAAAATATCTTCCCGTCAGAAGATTTAACATTTATATTGACATTACCATTCCCCGAGCTTGCTTCAACCATGAAATGATCAGCGTCTTCCATGACCATGAAATTCATTGGGGCAATATTTGGAGGGATAGTCACATACGAATAATCGGGGTCTATTACCGGCAGGCGGCCTGCCATCATTGAATCCCCGTCGTAGTTACCTCTGCAGCCTGAATAAACAATAACAGTACAGATCAGGAACAACAGGCTGAAATGAATTTTTCTTTGAGTCATTCCCTGGTATTTAACGTAAATATATTTATTAGTTTTCTGTTAACCTAATATGGAAATGATCAAAGAAAAAAAGGGGTTGTTTTCACAGCCCCTTTTCTTCTTATTATGAATCCTTGTCTAATTCCAGTTATTGTTTACCTGGGCATCAAGCAAGGGGTTTGCATCTCTTTCTGATTGCGGGATCGGAAGGAGGACATGGTAATCTTTGACAGGCTGTGCCTTTTCAACAATTTGCTTTTCGGCATTAACTGTCTGGACCAGTATTCCCCATCTTACAAGGTCGAAGTAACGTGATTGTTCGCCGGCAAGTTCGATCCTTCTTTCACGTCTGAGAATATTCCTGGCATCGGCCTGTGTTCCGAGACTAGTGTATTCGAAAGCACCCGAGCGTTTTCGGACCTGGTTAATGAGAGGAAGCGCCTTGCTGACCTCATTGTTCTCTATATATGCTTCTGCAAGCATAAGCAGGACATCGGCATAGCGGATCACCTGGCTGTTGATATAACTGTCGGGCTGACCATAGTTTTTCCTCAGCTCATATAATTCATATTTCCGCCAGGAATAAATAGGGCCGGCTTTACCTACAGCTTTGGCGTAGGAGAGTTTCCCTTCAGCACATTCCTCACAATAGAGGGTATCGCCTCCTTTTGTCCCTCCAAGATTATCATAGAAGGTAAGGGCTGCCCTTGGATCGATGTAAGGAACACCCGACTCATTATTATATGTAAAGGCATCAACAAGTGTGGGTGACAGGAGAACGTTCCACCAGTCGTTGAACCCATATTCCATTGCCCGGCCTGTATGAGTCATTTTATTCCCCCATGACTCCTGTCCACCGAACATACCATAAGCATTACCGACGCCCCATCCCTGCCATTCGCCATGCATCACTGCAAAGATAGTTTCCTTTGTCTTCAGATCGTGAATGAACATATCATCAAGCGAATTTGCCAGAGCATAGTCGTAAGGTGAAGCCGTCAGCTTTGTAAATTCAGTTATCGCCTGGCTATATTTTTTCTGGTAAAGGTATACCTTTCCCAGCAATGCAACTGCAGCTCCTTTGCTTGCCCTTCCGTAATCAGCTGCTGCGTAATCCTGTGCCAGCGGTAATTTGGCAATTGCATCAGTAATGTTTGTCTCAATATCAGTCCATATTTCGGCTTTCGGCGTTCTCTCCATCTGAAGGACATAATGGTCATCAAGGGTTTTACGCAGGGGAACATCACCGAAACAGTTTACAAGCCAGAAATATCCGAGTCCTTTGAGAAACTTTGCCTCGCCTTCGATACGGGTCTTTAATGCCTGATCGCCCGCATTGGCAGGTTCCCAGTTCTGACACATATTGATTACAAAATTCGTCCTGAAGATCATTTTATAACAGGAATTAAAGAAGTAATTCATTTCACCCGTATTCGGATTATGAGTATATGCTGCGATCTCAAGCAATGATCCCTGAAGAGGGAAATTCTTGAATGCATCATATCCCAGCAGGTCGAAAATGAAGTAAAATTCCCTTTCGAACATTCCCTGGAACAGCAGCGGGGAGTACATGGCCGTTGATGCTTCTTTTGCTGTTGTTGCATTGGTAAAGAAGGTATTACCATCATAGCTATTCTCATTCTTCACATCCAGTATACTTTCACTGCATGCATTAAGCATCAGGACAGCTACCAATGAATATATAATTTTTCTTTTCATTGTCTTACATTTTAGAAGGTTAACTGAACTCCAAGTCTCATAATCCTCGGATTGGGTCTCTGGTACATATCAATACCCCTCTGGAATATGTAGTTGTTGTTATCACCCGGGGATGTCGAAGATATCTCAGGGTCATAGCCTGAATATTTTGTAAAGGTAAGCGCATTCTGGATGGACAGGTAAACCCTGAATTTCTGGAAAGTATTGAACAGATTCTGAGGCAGGTTGTATCCCAGTGCGAAATTCTTTACTCTAAGATAATTACCATTTTCGACATACCAGGTTGAGAAGTTCAGGTTAGCTCCCGAATTTTGTCCTGCACGGGGAATATCAGTAACATCGCCAGGGTTTTTCCATCTTGTCAGAACTGTAGCTGTCTGGTTGAACGGTTTTGACATTCCTTCCCACCAGTAGAGAGATCCGTTAACGGCATCGACACCTGCCAGTCCGTGGATCAATATCTGGAGATCAAAGTTTTTAAAGAAGGAATTGAAGACAATCCCGTACTGCCACTTAGGTGACGGATTTCCGATATATGTACGGTCGTCAGCATTAATATATCCGTTCCCGTCCACATCCTTCCACACGCGGTCACCGGGTTTTGCATTAGTCTGGTATTCTGTGACAGTACCTCCTGTTGCGGCGCTTGCTGCCGAATTCAGCTTATCAAGGTCAGCCTGATCCTTAACCACATGGTCATAAACATATCCGAAATATGAACCGAGAGGATGACCGATATCAGTGCGGGTTGCATTTCCTACACCCGTCATAAATTCTCCTTTTGATATCGGGAGGTCGCCCACAGTCCCCAGAGCTGTCACTTCATTAACACTGTAAGTGGTGTTTAATGAAATATCCCATCTGAATACTCCTGCGGGATTGCTGCGGTATGTAAGGGCAGCTTCAAATCCCGAGTTTTCCATACTGGCAGCATTGATCCACTGGGTTCCGACCGAACCGGGATTTCCAAGACCGGTTGTAAGGGGAAGTTGTGTTTCGATCAGAAGGTCTTTATTGGATCTGTTGTAATAATCGAAAGTGAAGTCTATCCTGTCCTTCAGTAAGCCCAGATCGAATCCGATATCGAACTGATTTGTTTCCTCCCATTTCAGATTGGGATTGGGAATGCTGTTCACGATTGAACCTGTGGCAAATGTGAGATCGTCACCAAAGGAATAAACAATATTGTTACCTGTACCTTTCCAGACATTTGATGATGTAAGGAAGGCGGGAATATTATCATTTCCTGTCTTACCATAGCTTGTTCTCAGCCTCAGGTTTGATACAGACGGGATCGAGCTCATGAAGCTCTCCTTCGAAACTGTCCAGGCTAATCCCACACCATAGAATGTACCCCAGCGGTTATTTATACCGAAAACGCTTGAAGCATCTCTTCTCAGACTGGCATTCAGTACATATTTTTCCCTGAATGTATAACCGACCCTGCCAAAATATGATAATCTTGATTTACCACTGTTCACCGATGATCCGGTAACAGAGGTTGAATTGGCAAGGGCAAGGTTCTGGATGGCATCACTGGTATAATCCGATCCGCTTACTGAAATACTCCTGTAAATACCTGCCGGGTCATATGTATTTCCAAGCGTAGCTGTTACGGCATGATCGCCGAATATCCTGTTATATGAAAAATAGTTTTCAAGAATAAATCCATAATTATAGTTGAAATATTCGCTGATATCGGAAGTTGCCCTGTTGAAGTTACCCCCGTTACATGGATAGTTGAAAGTCATATTGTGGTAATTTCCCCCTCCTATCCTTCCCTGAGACCTGAAGGTCAGTCCGTTCAGTATCTGCAACTCTGCCGAGAGATCAAGTTCCATGCCCAGGCTTCTGTCATTATAATCTGTATTTCCTATAGTATTATAAGGATTATTGGCATCCTGCAGATCTGTTACCTTATCCATCCTGGCATAACCCCCCAGGTTAGTCGGATCATAGATCGGCAGATAAGGAGCCATTCTCAATGCCTCATTAAGGCTAGCAAGAACACCATTATTTATATCTTGCTTAACCCTGAGGTTCTGATTAAGGTTAACTCTTTTCTTAAACAGACTTTCAGTCATTTTTGCTCCGACCGTTACCCTCTGGAAAGTCCTGTCGATGACAGTCGATTCCTGATTCTGATAGCCGGCCGAGAAAGCATATGTCACATTTTCAGTACCTCCGCTGAATCTCAGATTATGATCGGTTACGAATCCTCTCTGAAAAGTAACATCCTGCCAGTCGGTACGGTCAATCCTTACATCGGGAGTAGCCAGTTTTGCGGTTATCTCGAGTCCGTTGGAATGCTGAATATCCGTCACAAGGTCGACATACTGGGATGCATTCAGCATATCGAGACGTTTTACGACATTTGCGAATCCTGCAGAACCTTCATACTCAATTTTAAGATCTCCCCTTTTACCACTCTTGGTTGTGATCAGAACTACACCATTTGCAGCAGCCGATCCGTAAATAGCTGTTGTGGAAGCATCTTTAAGGATTGTTATACTTTCGATATCCTGAGGTGCAACTGAATTTATATCACCACCCTGGATACCGTCGATAACATAAAGTGGGTCGGTATTTGAGAATGATCCCATACCCCTGATCACGATCCTTGCTCCTGAACCCGGGTCACCACTGTTGTTTGTGACCTGCACTCCGGCGATCTTTCCCTGTAGGACCTGCCTGGGGTCGGTAGTGGCCAGACCAACTATCTCATCACTTTTAAGAGCCACAGTGGCGCTGGCAACGTTCCTCTTCACTGCAGAACCATAACCAACAACAACAACCTCATTGAGGCCAAGGACCTCACTCTCCAGGCTGACATCCACAACCGATCTGCCATCAACCGGAACCTCCACTGTCACATAACCAATGAAAGAGAAATTGAGGGTCGCATTTCTTTCAACAGATGCGAACGAATATCTGCCTTCGGAATCGGTGATCGCACCAATTGTGGTACCTTTCACGACGATATTAACACCTGCCATCGGTTCACCGGTAGAGACGTCTTTTACAACGCCCCTGACTGCAATTCCCTGCATGTCCTCAGAGAATGCATTAAGACTTCTTTCACGATCCCCGGCTTTCAGATTGCCGGCAACAGAAATTGTAAAGAATATTGCCAGAAGAAAGACGAGAACCCTGTTTCTTTTCCATGAATTGAACTTTCTCATAGATTTCAGGTAATTAGTTAATTAATAGAAATAACCATTTCATTAATCGCCTCAGATTATATGAAATTTCGATCAGGATATCAAAATTATTAATTAATTGAGGATATTCCTATGAAATCTGATCTGAAAATTTTTAGCTGTATTACTGGTTTACCTGTCAGAGAGAATACCGAACGTCAGAAGTATAAGTGACCGGTAAATTAAGTTTTTTAAACCAGCTTCCGGACCGGATCAGTTTCAATTGATTGTTTCCATGACTTCAACCCGGCAAAAGACATTACCAGGTAAATAAAATAAAGAACCACTGTCGGGAACAATCCTCTGGTAAAGAAAAGTATAGCTGCTGCAGTATTTACAATTATCCACAGGAACCAGTGCTCATAGATCTTCCTTGCCAGCATCCAGGTAGCAACTATTGAGAGGGATGTTATAAATGAGTCCCACTGCGGGACCGGGGAATCGGTGAATCTGTCAAGGACAAACCACATTAATGCAAATAACATGGTAAAAACGGTTGTCAGGACTATTCCTGTTTTCAGATCAAGCCTCGTAACTTTAAGTCCCTTCGTCTCTTCGCCTAATACTCTCTTCGTCTCAATACCCACCCCAAATCCCTCCCCGGAGGGGTTTTCCTGATTCGAATCATACTGTCCCTTCATCTCTTTGTCCCCCCTCTCCCCCTCTCCTGGTCTCCTTTTCTCCTTTTCCTCTTCTCCCCCTCTCCCTATCACCCCCTCTCCGATCTTCCCTATCTCCCCCTCTCCCCCTCTACTCTTACCCTCCTGCCCTGAGCCCTCCTCCTTCGCTAAAGCTTCGGAGGACACGTGTGCTCTGCGTCCTGAGCCTCTCAACCACCAATACCACCCTGCCAGACTTATCGCTAAATAGTACCCCTGCAGGCTCATATCCGCATAAAGCTTCCCGGTGAAGAAAACATATATATAAACTGCCGATGTAACAATCCCTACCGGCCATAGCCATATGTTCTGCCTGATCTCAAGGAAAACATAGATTATCCCGGCTACCGCACCGAAGATCTCAATGTAATTAGTTGCTATCCAGTTAGTCATGTGTTTGTCGCTGGTTGCTTGTTGTTGGTTACTATTGAATATAATTGGGATTTTTCTTCCTTTGTGCTCTTTGTGTTAACCTTCGTGTCCTTTGTGGTTAAGGGATTTAAAAGCTTAACCACGAAGAGCACTAAGTTCACACAAAGAGCACTAAGGTTAAAAAGCAAGTTCCGCTTTCACCATAAAATTAATCCCCGCCTGTGGAAAGAAATATGACCATGTTTTTTCAATCCCGTCCTCGAACCAGTTTCCTCCATAGGCATTACTTTCATACCTGTGGTTAAGAATATTATTAATAAATAGCTGAAAACCTGCATTTTTAAGGCTTCTGATTGATGGATTGAAATCTATCCTCAGATTATTGACAAAATATGGCTCTATCATTCTTTCGCTGTTCATCGTATTGTCAAAATACTGCTTGCCGACATATTTGCTTATTATATGCAGTTCTGTATTTTTCAGGATTTTAAAGTTAAGATCACTGGTACCGGTTGCTGATGGTGAATATGCTATATCGACTGTCCCGAGATACATGCTCCTGTATTCCTCTGACCAGTCGGAAGTATTATAATCAATATAATATTCTACAAAATCCGGTATCTTATTACGGCTTAATGTCAGATTAAGATCCCATTCAAATAAATCTGCCGGTCTCAGTCCCGCAGATAATTCGATACCCAGCCGGCGGCTCTTTTTAACATTTGTCATTATCGGATATCCGGTACTGCTGAGTTCACCTGTAGGTACGAGCTGATCATTGTAAAGCATTGCATACAGGTTTATTGCTGCAGAATACCTTTCTTTTCTCAGTTTATAACCCAGCTCAGTATCATAAAGAGTTTCAGGTTGGGGAACTGCACCAGGATCTCCTGCGGCTTCCTTGAAATCAGCCCTTGTCGGCTCACGGTTTGCCACAGAAAATGACAGATAAGCATCCTGGTTCTGATCAATTGAATAGAACAGGCCTGCTTTCGGGTTCAGGAATCCATATTGATGTCTCTGGCCAAGATCTTTGAGATCATCGTCATTACCATCCATCACGTAATCGATAAATCTGAACTGAAGATCTGCGAACAATGATAGTTTTTCATTAAGGACATAATCAGCCTTGACATAGGTACTGACCTCTCCTTTCTTCCCGTTGTTTAAATACCACTGGTGGTCTTTAGGGATATTGCCGGGATTGCTCATCCATATTATCCTGCCGTAATGATCGCCTGAATAATAATTACCGCCTCCGCCAAATGTGGCTGCCAGTTTATCCGTTTTATACTTAACTGAATAAACCAGACCGTAAAAATCATTATCCATCCATTTCCTCCTTATCAGATCGGATTGGGAAATAATACTTTCACCTGTAATTATTTCAGGTAATCCGTAATCTGACAAATCTCTGTCTTCCTTGAATTCTTCATAATAACCTTTCCCCGAGGTATAGTGAAAAGCCGTAGTGAGGCTTAGTGAATTATTAAATTTCAGACCGTAAAACAGCTGGTAATGATTCTGATTATAATTATCACTCTCATTATCATAATATTGAACGAAATTATTTTCATCTGTATATTCACCTGCCGGGTTATATTTCCTGTTCACCGGAAGAATTTCAGGTGGCACTCCCCACCATCCTATCCCGGTATGTTCCTGACCGAGGAAGATATTGGCTTTAAGGAATGATCTGGCGGTTCTGAAGGCACCGTTTATGAATGCCGACTGATGGTCTGAGCCTGTCCGGTCAATATACCCATCACTTTTCAGGTCGGATAACCTTATCTGAAAGGCGAACTTTCCGGCAAGAAGTCCCGAACCTGCAGCTATCATCTTCCGGGATGTATTAAAAGAGCCAAGAGATGTGCTGATCTTTGCAAAAGGATCATTCCCGGGATTTCCGGTTTGCATATTTACAGTGGCTCCGAATGCTCCGGCACCGTTTGTTGATGTTCCTGCCCCGCGCTGGACCTGGATATTATCGACAGATGATGCCAGATCCGGTATATCAACCCAGAAAACCTGCTGGGATTCCGGATCATTCAGGGGAATTCCATCCATTGTTACATT
>CAYPHL010000019.1:0-26912 GCA_964410385.1 uncultured Rikenellaceae bacterium
TTGTTTCATCGGCAGGCGGAGGAGTCTTATTATCGTCCTGTTCTGACAGGGGCGCAGCCGGATTACCAGTCAAGTCAGGAAAAAGACAAATATCAGAACATCTCTCCGCTGATTTAGTTATTGCCGGCGGAGGCCTCGGAGGCTGTGCTGCCGCTATTGCCGCATGCAGGAACGGATTGAAAGTGATCATGACCGAAGAAACCGACTGGATCGGAGGACAGGTTTCCCAGCAGGGCGTGCCGCCTGATGAACACCAGTGGATTGAAACACACGGCTCCCCCGCTACTTACAGGGAATTCAGGAAGGGGGTAAGGGATTATTACAAAAGAAGTTACAATCTTACTCCGGAAGCATCGTCAAGAGAGTTCCTCAATCCGGGTGACGGCTCAGTATCAAGATTATGTCATGAACCGCGTGTTGCTGTTGCAGTACTGAATGAAATGCTTGCTCCGTATATAAGCTCAGGAAAACTTATCCTTCTGACTGATCATAAAATAAAATCTGCGGACATTGAAGGTGACAGGGTCAGATCCCTCGAAGCGGTCAGTCTCATAACCGGGAACAAAATAATATTGTCAGCTCCCTGGTTTGCAGATGCCACAGAATGCGGTGATTTACTGCCACTTACAGGAACGGAATATATTACCGGTACGGAATCAAAAAGCGAGACTAACGAACTTCATGCTCCTGAAAAAGCCGATCCGGAAAATAACCAGGCTTTTACAGTGTGCTTTGCAATGGATTATCAGCCCGGGATAAACAATGTAAAAGACCCTCCGGCTAATTACAGTTTCTGGAAAAATTATACTCCCACGATGAACCCTTCATGGTCGGGAAGATTGCTTGACCTGAAATATTCCAATCCCCGAAACCTGGAACCAAAAGAACTGGGCTTCCATCCGGAAGGGCTTCCCACCGGGGATGCTCTCAACCTCTGGAATTACAGACGGATAATAAACAGTAACAATTTCCTGCCAGGTATATATGATGGAGATATTACAATCGTCAACTGGCCACAGAACGATTATTTTCCAGGAAATATAATCGATGTAAGTGAAAAGGAATTTAAGAAGCATGTAGATGCAGCAAAGCAGCTTAGCCTGTCGTTGTTTTACTGGCTCCAGACCGAAGCGCCCCGGCCTGACGGAGGTCAGGGATGGCCGGGACTCAGATTAAGAGGTGACATAATGGGAACCGATGACGGTATGGCAAAGTATCCTTATATAAGGGAATCAAGAAGAATTAAGGCTGTCTTTACAGTTCTTGAGGAACATGTCGGCGCCGAAAACAGAAAGCTTGTGGCAGGCGATGAAGCAGGAAAAAGATCTGCTCCTTTTTCTGACAGTGTCGGAATCGGCTATTATCATATAGACCTCCACCCCAGCAGCAGAGGCAACAATTATATTGATTTCCCTTCACTTCCATTCCAGATACCCCTGGGCGCCCTGCTACCTCAAAGGATGAATAACCTGATCCCGGCTAACAAGAACATAGGTACAACCCATATAACGAATGGTTGTTACAGGCTCCATCCGGTTGAATGGGGCATTGGAGAAGCTGCCGGTTGCCTCACTGCCTTCTGCAGCCTGAAACAATTACCACCAAGGGCCGTTCGCGAACGTAAAGAACTGCTTGAAGAATTCCAGAATCTTATCCGGGGCCAGGGAATTGAAACAAACTGGCCCGACAGTTAAATACGCCGGTACCTGAAGAAATACAATGTTTTTAAATTTCTAATTTGATCCGACAGTGTTTTGTATCTTGCGTTTCAAAACAAATAAATAAATTCTTAATAAAATGAATAAATTCAACGCTTCTTTCCTGGATAAAATAGGAATGCCCAGACAATTAGGCTGGGGATATCTGGGGATACTGATCTTTATGATGGGTAACGGTATTGAACTGGGATGGTTAAGTCCCTACCTGGTCGACAGGGGAATGAGTATAGAACAATCAGCGTTCCTGTTTACCGTTTACGGAATTATTATTGCAATATCATCATGGTTCTCAGGCGTAATGGCAGAAAGCATCGGTCCGAAAAAAACCATGCTTACCGGTCTGGTACTTTATGTTTTGGGGACCATTGGCTTCGTTGGATTCGGGGTAAAAGATTTAAATTTCCCCGTAATGGTAACTACTTATGCGATACGCGGCTTCGGCTACCCGCTTTTTGCCTATTCGTTCCTGGTATGGATCGCGTATGTCAGTCCTCAGAATAAGCTCGGTCGGGCTGTCGGTTGGTTCTGGTTTATCTTTACCGGTGGCCTCAACGTTCTGGGAACTTACTATTCAATCTGGGCAATAAAACACCTCGGAAACATCAATACTTTATGGAGTTCACTTATCTGGGTAGCGATAGGAGGAATATTTGCTATTTTAATCAACAAGGCATCATTTCCATCCGGAAAAGATGAAAAATCAGTTAATAAATTCCGCGAATTGTTAAATGGTCTGACCATAGTAAAAAAAGAACCAAAAGTTCTTCTTGGAGGAATAGTCAGGATTATTAATACCACTGCCCAATTTGCATTTCCGGTTTTCCTTCCCGTTTACCTTGCAGGCAAAGGTTTTTCAACCGCGGACTGGCTGAAAATCTGGGGAACAATATTTACTGCCAACATAATTTTCAACCTGATTTTCGGTTTTGTCGGCGATAAGCTGGGATGGAGGAAGACAATAACCTGGTTTGGTTGTATCGGCTGCATGATCACAACATTATTATTCTTCTATTCACCTCAGCTATCCGGAAATAATTTCTGGATAGTATTACTGGCAGGTGTCCTCTGGGGAGCTACACTCTCGGGCTATGTTCCGTTGTCGGCACTTGTTCCGTCTCTTGTTAAAAGCGATAAAGGCGCCGCTATTGCAATACTTAATCTCGGAGCAGGATTATCAGTCTTTGTTGGCCCGGCAATAGTTGGTTTGTTTATCGGTTCACTGGGAAATGAGGGAGTCGTCTGGATACTGGCAGGCCTTTACCTGATCAGTGCAGTTCTGACGAGATTCATTACACTGCCGGGGGGAGGTGAGGCGAGAGGTTTAGGTTGAGGCATGCGGCGTGCGGTGTGCGGCGTGCGGCGAGTGGCGTAAGGGATGAGGAGATGGGGAGATGGGGATTGGAAGACTGGTAGAATCGAAGAGGCTAAGAGTTGAGGAGATTTGTATTGCCCTGTGCCCTGAGCTCTGAGCATCAATTTAAGTATTTTGAAATTGTTTTAATAACTGAAATTATGGAAGGAAAATTCAGATTTACGTTCGGACCCTGGAATATCCATGAGGGAGAAGATCCATTCGGACCTGCAGTACGCCAGCCGGTTGAATTTGGGAAAAAACTGGCAGTATATAAAAAACTTGGTTTCGATGGAGTTCAGTTTCATGATGACGATGCCGTCCCTGACATGAATGATCTGACACCTCAGCAGATCATTAATAAAGCAAAGGAGATAAAAAAGATCCTTGACGATCAGGGACTGGCTGCGGAATTTGTTGCTCCGCGACTTTGGGAAGATGAACGCACAATAGATGGGGGATATACTTCAAATTCTCCGGATTGCAGAAAATATGCAATCGATCGTAGTATGAGGGCTATAGATATTGCGAACTCGCTCGGTACCGATCTGCTGGTACTGTGGCTTGCCCGGGAGGGGTCTTACATACGCGAGTCTAAAGACAGTAAAACAGCAACAGAAAGAATAGTTTATGCAATAAATAAAATGCTTGATTATGACCCTAAGATCAGGGTCTGCATCGAACCCAAACCAAACGAACCGATGGATCATGCATACATCCCGACAACAGGACATGCCATAGCTTTATCAATGTTATGCACTGATCCAAAGCGAGTAGGAGTGAATATTGAAAGTGCACATGCTATTCTCGCAGGACTTGATCCTTCCGATGAAATGGGATTTGCATTATCTTTTGGCAAGCTCTGGACGGTTCATCTTAATGACCAGAACGGTCTTAAATTCGACCAGGATAAAGCATTCGGGTCCGTTGATCTGCGAAGAGCGTTTAACCAGGTAAGGATACTTGATAAGCATGGTTACGGGAATAACGGCGAATGGGTCGGTCTCGATGTGAAGGCCATGAGGACTCAAAAACAGGAAGTTGCCACAAAACATCTGAGCAACAGCAGGACTATCTTTTTAAGGTTGCTGGAATTATCAAGGAAACTTGATGAGAAGAAAGTGGGTGCTCTGATTTCAGAGAGAGACTACGAGGAGCTTGATATGTTAGTGATCAGCCATTTGTTAGGGGCGTAGTTTTCATGAGGTATTACGGCATTACGGCATTACGGTATTGCGGTCTTGCAGTTGTGCGGTCTTGCAGTCGTGCTTTGTAAGCCGTAGCTTTTTTTTAATACCGTAGCTTTAGCGAAGGTGTTAGCGAAGGCTTACGGTTTTACGGTCACAATTGAACTTTATTAATCTTAGAATATATGAAACCCACATGTATTGCATAAACAAACACATATAAATATTATTTTACCAACATGTGGGTTCAATCATACCTTTAAAATCAAAATTATAATATGATGAAATCGAATAAAAACATTGTAATTATTGTTCTGACGGCTATACTTATAATAACGTCATTCTGCAGTAAGGAAATAAGTACGAAAAAATATGATGTTGTAATTTACGGAGGGACATCAGGAGGTATTTCCGCTGCTATCCAGACATCAAGAATGGGGAAATCGGTTGTGCTGATAGAACCTTCCCGGCGATTGGGAGGACTCACTACCGGTGGACTTGGCGCTACAGATATAGGGAATAAACAGGCAATTGGCGGTATTTCACGCGAATTTTACAGGAATATTAAAGAGTATTATGCCAATCCGGCAAACTGGAAATGGCAGAGCCGTGAAGAATACCAGCAGGACAGGAATGATCCGGTTCAGGATGCCATGTGGACATTTGAACCCTCTGCAGCTCTGAAAGTCTATGAAAAAATGATCGGACCGGAGAATATAGATATTATCTACGGAGAAAGACTTAACAGGCAGGACGGAGTAATAAAAAAGGGCACCAGGATCATTCAGATTACAATGGAAAGCGGAAGATCATTTAAGGGGAAGATGTTTATCGATGCCACTTATGAAGGAGATCTTATGGCCACTGCCGGAGTCAGCTATACCATCGGCCGTGAATCCAACAGTCAGTATGGTGAAACATTGAACGGAGTACAGGCCAATAAGACCAGTCTTACATTGCGGGGGACCGTTTCACGGAATGCTTATAACCATAACTTCATTGAAGGTGTGGATCCATATATCGTCAAAGGAGATCCTTCAAGCGGACTATTGCCGTTTATTGAAAAGGATCCTCCGGCTCCTGATGGCACAGGCGATATGCGTATTCAGGCTTATTGTTACAGAATGACACTTACAGATCAGCCTGAAAACAGGATCCCCTTTATAAAACCGGAAGGATACAAAGAACTTGAATATGAATTGCTTTTCAGGAACTATGAAGCTGCCAAAGGACCGATAGAGGAAATGTACAGCTATGGAGATCCGCTTGTTCCATGGATCAACACTAAAATGCCCAACAGGAAAACAGATACAAACAACCAGAAAGGATTTTCCACCGATTTCATCGGACAGAATTATGATTATCCTGAAGCCTCCTATGAAGAACGGGAAAAAATTGCCGATCACCATCTAAAATATCAGCAGGGCCTAATGTGGACACTTGCATATCATCCCCGTATCCCTCAGAAGGTCAGGGATGTGGTATCACAATGGGGAATGTGTAAAGATGAATTCACAGAGAACAACGGCTGGACCGACCAGCTATATATTCGTGAAGCCAGACGAATGGTAAGTGATTACGTGATGACACAAAAGCATTGTGAGAGATATGATATTGCGGAAGATCCGGTCGGACTTGGAGCGTATGGAATGGATTCCCATAATATTCAGCGTTATGTCGATAGCAACGGATTTGTACAGAACGAAGGTAATGTTGAAGCTCCTGTCGCAGGTCCATATCCTGTAAGTTACAGATCAATAATACCAAAGAAAGAAGAGTGTACCAATCTCTTTGTCCCTGTTTGCCTGAGCGCAACCCATATTGCCTACGGCTCGATAAGAATGGAACCTGTCTTTATGATCCTTGGTCAGTCAGCTGCAACAGCAGCATGTATCGCCATAGATAAGAAAAAGGCTATTCAGGACATAGAATATCAAACACTTAATTCACAATTGCTGAAAGATGGTCAGATACTGTCTGCAACAAAATAAAACTGACTATATCCTTCAATTTCAGGTTTCGGGTAAAGAAACTGCGACAGGCGGGCATACATTGATAAAAGTTTTAAATTAATCAGCAGAAAATGAATTTCAGCAGAAAAAGATTTATAGAATCCTGTCTTGCAGCCGGTTTCTGTTTTTACAGCCCTCAATTATTTGCATATCATAGCAATATTTCAAATGATTCATTTCAGGATTTAATCAGGCGGGCAGGCAATACAAATGATGACAAAGAGCGCGTGATGATTCTCGAAGAGATTTTAAAGTCCGATTTAAATTCTGAAGAAAAAGAAATTGTCAGGCAGCTTCTCAATATTGCCGATCGCTGGGCAAATGCCTATGAAAAATATGCAAAACCAGGTACCGAAGGAAATGAACCGGAAGGTTATCTGTGTGGATTTTTCATCAGACACTCACTCGAAAAGCCCCTTCTGCCTGATGTATCAGAATCGAACATACTTTTTCCCCTGATAGCTCAGTATCGTAGCAGAATGCTTACAGCCAGTCTGATACAAAGCGGCAATATAATTAATGTCCAGGATGTAAGAGAAAAATATCTGGCTGAATCTGAAAGGCTCATGGGTATTGCATCATCTGCATATCCTGAGAATGAGCTGGCAAAAGAATATCTGGGAGTATTTAAGCCATGGGGAGAGATTGTCGGTTATAATTCCAAAGCGCCTGCGTGGGCTAATTATCAGAGGATGATCCTGGAAAAACTTACTTTTCTCATTCACTGGTGGATCGATAACCGACAGATCGCCGACGGTCAGTTTGGAGGCGGATGGGGAGATGATGTGGAGATGTGGCGAAGCTGGGTTCCCGTTCTGTTTGCATTCAATGATGAAAAAGCCAAAAAAAGTCAGGAAAAGTTATTTGAAGGCTTGTACGGACTGTCCCGGATGCAAAAAGGTTATACGACAATCATGAACGATGTGGAGCATACTTCGGAAGAATATTCCGATCCACTTTTCTGTATGCTGAACATTCAGGCTGAGAACCCTGTCTGGGAACAACGCGCACTTAAGGTTCTTGATTACATTGAGAATATTTGGACCGGTATAAATGAACGGGGACAACTTCAGTTTAAATCGACATGGTTCAATGTTGAAAAGGTCCATCCTGATATTAACCGGGCATGTGATACTCCTTATCATACACGGCTTGTTCAGCCACTTATGTTATTGTGGTTACGCACAGGTAATCAGCGGATTGCTAATTTAATCATACCCTGGCTCAAAACCTGGGTCGAAACAACTTTTACAGAAGAGAATGGTAAGCCGGTAGGAATAATTCCGGCAGCAATTCACTGGCCTGACGGGAGACCTGCCGGTCTGGGGTTAAACTGGTGGCAGCCCGAAAATCATACCGAGCCCACCCTATATTATTTCCCGACACAGCAGCAAATGATGTACGAATGCTTTCTGCAGGCATATCAATTAACCCGGGATGAGTATTTTCTGAAGCCGATCCGGTTTATTTCCGGAATGAGATTGAAGGGAAGCGGCGATGGTGATCCGGAAGATTATACAACCGGGAGCCTTGAATGGAGCATCACTGTCCTTAAGAGAATAATTCCTGGGATCCTCGTGAAATACAGATTAATAACCGGTGATACTTCTTATGACAAAATTATCAGAGATGATGCAAGGGACTATGAAAATTTTATTTTTACAGGGGATGTAAACCGCTTAACATCTGAAATTGATGAACAACGCAAATCTTTATCACTTCCTGAAAAATACTATACAACAGAAGTTCGCTGGACAGACCGTCTTTTTGCATCAGTGAGATATTTCAACTTTATCCTGGATAAACAGCTTCCGGGGTTTAATGCCGGTTTCCTTTTTTCCTGCCTGACCGGTAACGTCGGAAATTACCAGATTTTACCGGCATTCGGAGTAAAATGGATTACTTATCCAAATGATATTGCTATACTTACAAATGTCAATTCAACTTCCAGCTTTAATGCAGAGCTGTTTCATTTCGGGAACAAGCCCAGACAAATGAAAGTAAGGTTTTTAAATCTTAAAGATGGTAGTTATAAATGGAGACTGTCGGGAATGGAAAAAGGTATTGTTGAAATTAATCAAAAAAACAGGGAGATAGAATTCTCCTTACCTGTGCAGAAACTTTGTAAATTAACAGTCGATATTTTACCGATCCGATAATTACTCAAACAACTGAATAATCATACCATGAACAAAAATCTTGTAAATGCATTGACAATTCTAACAGCCGGCACAGCCATTGCCGGTTGCAGTTCGCAACAAAAAGCGGGCAAGAAGCCAAATATCCTTTATATCATGAGTGACGATCACGCCTACCAGGCGATCAGCGCTTATGGATTTGGATTGAATGAAACCCCCAATATCGATCGTATTGCAAAAGAGGGCGCTATATTTACACGAGCCTGTGTTACAAATTCAATAAGCGCTCCATGCCGTGCAGTTTTGCTGACAGGAAAACACAGCTTTATTAACGGAAAGATCGATAATTCAGTTCCCTTTGACTGGGATCAGGAAAATTTCCCGAAGATCCTGCAGGCTAACGGCTACCAAACCGCAATGATCGGTAAAATACATCTTGACGGTATTCCCCAGGGATTCGATTTTTCAATGGTATTGCCCGGACAGGGTCAGTATTATAATCCCGACTTCCTCATAGATGGTAAAAAAGTGCGAAAACAAGGATACTGTACTGAGATCATAACCGAAACCGCTCTGGACTGGCTTAAAAATAAACGGGATCCTGATAAACCATTCTGCCTTCTTTACCATCAGAAAGCTCCGCACAGGAACTGGCTGGCGGCTCCGAAATATGTAAACCTGTACGACGATAAAACATTCGAACCACCGGCAAACTTCTTTGATGATTACACCGGAAGGGGAAGAGCTGCAAAAGAACAGGAAATGAAGATCGACGGACATGGACAATGGGGACACGATTTCAAGCTTATTGTCGATCCCAATGGTGATTCAACAGGCTTTATCAATGATCTTAAGAGAATGAACGATGAACAGCGGGCTAACTGGATGGCTGCATATGAAAATGAAAACCAGGAATTCCTGAAAGCAAAACTGACAGGCAAAGAGCTCGCATTATGGAAATTCAACCGCTATATCAAAGATTATCTCAGAACAATCAAATCTGTTGATGATGGTGTCGGCGAAGTGCTTGATTATCTGAAAGAGGCAGGACTTGAAGAAAATACGATTGTTATTTATACGTCAGACCAGGGATTCTATCTTGGGGAGCATGGATGGTTCGATAAAAGGTTCATGTATGAAGAGTCTTTCCGCACCCCTCTCCTGATGAAATATCCAAAAGAGATAAAACCCGGGACAAAAATTGACAAACTGGTCCAGAATCTCGATTTTGCACCTACTTTTCTGGATTATGCAGGGATTAAGATCCCTGATGAAATGCAGGGAATGTCATTCCGCAAACTTGTAAGCGGAAAATCTGATAAATGGCGCGAGGCGGTTTATTATACATATTATGAATATCCTGCAGTCCATATGGTGAAAAGACATTATGGTGTTGCCACAGAACGCTATAAACTGATGCATTTTTACTATGATATTGATGAATGGGAAATGTATGATCTCGAAACCGATCCTTCCGAAATGAAAAATATTTATGATGATCCTTCTTATTCTGAAGTAAGGGAAATGCTGCACAAGAAACTTGAAGAACTCAGGAAATTTTACGGCGACAGTGATGAAATGAATGATAAATTCATTAAAGCTTTTCTTGACAAACAAAAAAAGTAACAATATTTAATTTTTAAGTAATTCCGTATTAATAAATGAGGATTGTAATTATCGGTGGCACAGGACATGTGGGTACCTTTCTTGTACCCAGGCTGTTTTCATCAGGTCATGAAATAATCGTAATCAGCCGTAAACAAAGGGAGCCATATATAAATCATACAGCCTGGCAATCAGTCAGACAGATTTCAATTGACCGGTCTGTAGCTGAAAAACAAAATAGCTTCGGAAAACAGATTCTGGATCTTGATCCGGACATTGTGATCGATATGATCTGCTTCACACCTGAAAGTGCTGAAAGTCTTGCAACCGCGCTTTATGGTAAGGTTCAGCATTTTCTTCTTTGCGGTACCATATGGGTTCACGGCTTCAGTGAACAAGTACCTACAGATGAATCACAGCCACGCAAACCTTTCGGTGATTACGGGATCAAAAAAGCAGCTATCGAATCATGGCTTATGTCTTATTCTCACAAAACAGGATTTCCGGCAACAATAATTCATCCGGGACATATTGTCGGACCCGGATGGGTTCCACTTAATCCTGCAGGGAATTTCAATCCCGATGTTTACAAAAAGCTGGCCGCAGGTGAAGAACTTATTTTACCCAACCTCGGACTCGAAACCGTCCATCATGTCCATGCCGATGATGTAGCACAGGCCTTTTTTAAAGCAATCAACAATCGAAGTTCAGCTGTTGGCGAGAGCTTTCATACAGTTTCGCCACAGGCTCTTACATTGAGAGGTTATGCGACTGCAATGGCATCCTGGTTTGGAAAGGAACCAGAACTTAAATTTTTACCCTGGGCAGAATGGAAACGAACAGTAAATGAAAAAGATGCCGAGGCTACCTGGGATCATATCGCCCACAGTCCCAATTGCAGTATTGAAAAGGCAAAGAGACTTATAAATTACCAGCCACGCTATACTTCATTACAGGCTGTGCAGGAATCTGTTAAGTATCTTATTGAGAATAAAATACTATAAACCAGCTGATCATGAATAAATTACAGACCTTCTTAATCCTTTTCTTCTCATTTTCCCTCACCATCCTTAGCGGTCAGACTAAAGATGAACTTAACATAGTGACAAACAACTGGCTGCAATACAGTGATGCTTCAAATTCGCTATATCATCACCTGACCGGTGAAGCATACCTGATGCTTGAAAGAAGAGTTGAAAAGATAAATCAGCTTCAGGATATTAATGACTGGAAACAAAGACAGGATGAAATCAGGCAGAAAATCCGGGAAAGTATGGGTTCATTCCCCGAAAAAACACCGCTGAACGCTAAGATTACCGGTACTGTGAAGAAGGATGGTTATAAGGTTGAAAACATTATCTATGAATCTTTATCCGGATTTTATGTTACATCATCGCTTTTCATACCTGACAAAAGGCAGAAACGAGCACCGGCCATACTTTTCTGCAGTGGTCACAGTCACGGTGCATACAGGCTTGAATCATATCAGCTTCCTTTGCTCAATCTTGTAAAGAAGGGCTTCATTGTTCTGGCTATCGATCCTGTATCACAGGGAGAACGTTTACAATACTTCGATCCTGAGAAAGGAGAATCAATTATCGGAAGTTCAACAAAGGAACACTCCTACCCCGCTGTCCAGATTTTCCTCACGGGAAAATCAATTGCCAGGTATTTCGCCTGGGACGGGATAAGAGGGATCGATTATCTTGTCAGCAGAAAAGAAGTTGATCCTGAAAGAATTGGCGTTCATGGTCTTTCAGGAGGCGGGACCCAGACAGCTTATATTTCAGCACTTGATGACAGGGTTGCTGCATCGGCACCGGCATGTTATATCACAAGTTACCTCAGATTGCTGGAATCGATAGGTGTTCAGGATGGAGAACAAAACCTGTATAATGGTCTGGCCAGTGGGATTGATCATGCCGACTACATAGAGGTCAGAGCACCCAAACCCACTCTCATCATGGCAAATACAAGAGATTTTTTCAGCATACAGGGTAGCCGCGAGACCTTTGATGAAGTAAAACGTGCATATACCATCTTCGGTAAGCCGGATAACATAGAAATAATTGAAGATGATTACGGCCATGGTTATACAAAAAAGAACCGTGAAGCAATGTACGCCTTTTTCCAGAAGCATCTCGGCATTCCGGGCTCAGCCGCCGAAGAAGAAGTTAACTTCAGTACGGAACAGGAACTTCAGAAGACCACTACAGGTCAGCTGGCAA
Organism: uncultured Rikenellaceae bacterium; assembly: GCA_964410385.1. Classification (GTDB taxonomy): domain Bacteria; phylum Bacteroidota; class Bacteroidia; order Bacteroidales; family VadinHA17; genus LD21. The sequence goes on from CAYPHL010000019.1 coordinate 12,240, forward strand.
ATTCACTGGGTGGAGAAACCATTTTCGATATAAACAGGAAAGAAGCAGAAGGTCTTATTTCAAGGCTTCAGGCAAAAAGAGATAATTCTCCCTCAAATTCTGCAGAAATTTTAAATTCAGCAAAGAAATTAAGCGGGTTCAATCTTCCGGAAGATGTCGGTAATCCGGTTTTCACAGGACGTTTTCAACGGCAGGGCTATTCTATTGAAAAGGATTTCGTGAAGGGAGAAGGGAACTACGTAATTCCGTTTCTTCTCGTAAAACCAGCAAATCCGGGCAGCAAAGCAATAATCTATATTCATCCCGCCGGCAAATCTGCTGAAGCACATGAAGGCGGAGAAATTGAATGGTTCGTTAAAAATGGCTTTACTGTACTTGCTCCCGACCTTATAGGAACTGGTGAAACAGGGCCCGGAAGTTTCAAAGGTGATGCCGTTATTCTTGGCGTTTCGAATAATATGTGGTTCACCTCGGTAATCACCGGGAAGAGCATTGCCGGAATACGTACGGCTGACATAATAAGGCTCAGGATGTTGCTTAGCGCCACTCCGGGTATAGAAGAGATTTATGGTTTTGCGAGAAAGGAAATGACCCCTGTTATGCTTTATGCTGCCGCATTCGATCAGAGAATTTCCCGGATTGCACTTATTGAACCATATTCATCATACAGGTCCATAGTGATGAATCGTTATTATAATTCAGGATTCGTTCATAATCTTGTAGCCGGAGCACTGACAGAGTACGATCTTCCGGACCTGGCAGCCACACTGGCACCCAGAAAACTCCTGATGTCCGGAATTTCCGATGGAAACGGGGATAGAACCGGCAAAGAAAATATCGAAAAAGACCTGTCTGTTGTAAGGAATTCCTATATAAAGGAAAATTCACAAAATCAGCTTATCATTGCTTCAGATCCTTCAGCGAATCACTTTGATATTCTAAGAGATTGGATGAAATGAAATATTTTCCGTATATTTTCAAATTGTTTCTTCAGGAAGACTGTAACAAGAATTTTAATCTGATTAATTAATTATAAATATGAAAAGTACACGCAGAAACTTCTTAAAATTAACAGGACTGACAGGTATCGGTTTAGCCGGAAACAGTGTCCTGAAAGCATTTGGTTCAAAGCCGGCAAATCCCTTAAGTACCGGTTTGCCTGATACGGCCCGCCCTCAGAAATTCAACATGAGTGGATATGCAGCCCCTAAGCTTGACCAGGTGAGGATAGGATTTATAGGACTCGGAAACAGAGGTCCGGGGCATGTCTCAAGCATGAGCCTGCTCGAAGGTGTAGATATAAGAGCCCTTTGCGATGTCGTCCCCGCTGAGGTTGACAAAACGATGAAAAGGATCGCAAAAACCGGTTTTAAACCTGAATTATACTCAGGTGATCCAGAAGCCTGGAAGAGGATGTGCGAAAGGAACGATATAGATCTTGTACATATATCAACTCCCTGGGATATGCATGCCCCGATGGCAGTTTATGCGATGGAACACGGCAAACATGTTGCAATAGAAGTACCTGCTGCCGTAACCATGGATGAATGCTGGCAGCTTGTCGAGACATCCGAAAAAACAAAGATGCACTGCATGATGCTTGAAAACTGCTGTTATGACTTCTTTGAAATGCTGACACTGAATATGGCAAGACAGGGCTTCTTCGGGGAAATAGTACATGGAGAAGGAGCCTATATCCATACACTCATCGACAGTAATTTCAGTAAGGACGGATACTGGAACATGTGGAGGCTGAATGAGAACGCTAAACGCAGGGGGAACCTGTATCCTACTCATGGCCTCGGACCAATATGCCAGATTATGGATATCAACAGGGGTGATAAGATGGAATTCCTTGTTGCAGTAATGAGTAAAGATTTCCAGATGAATGAAATGGCTAAAAACCTTGCAGCAAAGGATAGTTTTTACCAGAAATATGTTGACAATCCTTACAGGGGAAATATGACAACTACCACCATCCTTACCAATAAAGGGAGAACAATGATGATTCAGCATGACGTAACATCCCCGAATGTATATTCAAGGATACATAAGGTCAGCGGGACAAAAGGTTCAGCCCTTAAATATCCGGAACCTGCAAAAATAGCCATCGGTCACGAAAGGTGGGTTTCAGATGAAGAAATGAAGGCAATTGAAGAAAAATTCACGCCCCCAATCATAAGAAAAATAGGAGAACTGGCCAAAAAAGTAGGAGGCCATGGAGGAATGGATTTCCTCGAGAACTGGAGGCTTATTGATTGCCTGCGTAATGGTCTTCCTCTCGATCAGGATGTTTATGATGCAGCTCTCTGGAGTGCCATCGCGCCACTTACAGAATGGTCGGTTGCTCATAAATCAAAGCCAATTGACGTTCCTGATTTTACAAGGGGATCATGGAATACAAATGCTCCCGTTGATCTTTCCCTTTCAAAAGGCGGTACTACAAATGTTATAAGATAGCTTATTGTTCGAAAAACCGATTGTGAGAAAGAACGCTCTTTGTGTACCTTTGTGTTTTCCTTAGTGCTCTTTGTGGTTAAGTGTTTTTTGTTTAAACACAAAGAGCACAAAGGTTATCACTGAGAGCACAAAGAATTACAATAAATTACCTGAATTAAAATTATCTGTTCATATTAATAATGCAGAAAATATGAAGAAATATTTAATCTGGTTGTTTACAGCAGTGAGGATCCTTGTAGGCTGGCATTTCCTCTATGAGGGAATAATCAAATTAATGACACCCGGCTGGACCTCAAAGTTATATCTCATGGGATCCAACTGGATCTTTTCTGATCTCTTCCACAGGATGTCAGAGTCCCAGGCAATAGTTAACGCAGTTGATTTCATAAATATCTGGGGATTGATCCTTATCGGTTTTTCCCTGTTCATCGGGCTGGCAGTGAGATGGTCATCAATTGCCGGCGCAATACTTCTTCTGTTCTATTTCGTTGCTTATCCTCCGATACCCGGGCATACGTTCGGAGCGGCTGCTGAAGGAAGTTATTTATGGGTTAATAAAAACCTCATAGAACTGGCTCTTCTTATAATATTTGCCGCACTTTCTCCTGATTTATTTTATGGGATCGACAGATTAATTAAAAGGTGGAAAGAAGAAAAGCCCCTTGCACCGGTTCCGACAATAAAAAAAGAGGGCACTCCACTTCAGCGTAGGGAAATGCTGCGCGATCTGATATCTGTACCTGTCCTCGGAGCATTTGCATATGCTGTGTACAGAAAAAAAAGATGGGACAGTTTTGAGCGTAAATATCTCACAGCCAATGCAGATGCCACTTCCGGAGCAACTCTTAAGACCTTTACATTTTCATCTCTAGGCGACCTTAAAGATCAGATTCCGAAAGGTAAGATTGCTGACATGGATCTGAGCCGGCTTATCATGGGAGGAAACCTTATCGGAGGATGGTCTCATGCGCGCGATCTTATCTACACCGACAAGCTCGTAAAGGCTTATCATACCGATGAACGTGTTATGATGACCATGCAGCTGGCCGAGAAATGCGGGATTAATGCTATCCTCACAAACCCGGCACTTTGCCGGATCATAAATAAATACTGGCGCGAGACCGGAGGAAAAATGAAATTCATCTCTGACGGAGGCGCTTCTGAAGAATCTATAAGGACATCCATCGAAGGCGGTGCCTGTACGATTTATGTACATGGAGGATCTGCCGACAGATTTGCATATGAAGGCAAGATTGATGAAATAGCAAAATATCTTGAAATGATACGGAGCTATGGAATGCCGGCAGGGATCGGAGCACACAGGCTTGAAACAATAAAGGCATGTGTGGAAGCCGGAATTAAGCCGGATTACTGGGTCAAGACCATCCATCACCATAATTACTGGTCTGCCAAAGTTGACCTTGAACGTCAGACCACTGTAGACCAGGGATTTAAGGATAATATTTTCGACTTCACCCCTCAGGAGACAATTGAATTCATGAATAAGCTTGAACAGCCATGGATCGGCTACAAAACACTTGCTGCCGGGGCAATCCAGCCCAAAGACGGTATTCAGTATGCATTTAATAACGGCGCTGACTTTGTGTGTGTGGGAATGTATGATTTCCAGGTTGTGGAAGATTGCAATATAGTGCTCGATTCTCTTGCAAATGTTAACCGGTTAAGACCATGGCGAGGATAATTTCATTGATCCTGTTGTTTTCCGGATTTATCTCCGGAATTTCTTCGGCACAGGGATATGAAACCGGTCAGAAAAAAACTTCGTCTGATTTTCAATGGCCGGAAGGGAAGAAGATAGCAATCAGCCTTTCTTTCGATGACGCCCGTCTGACACAGATAGATAAAGGTATTCCGCTTCTTGATAAATATAATGTCAAAGCCACGTTTTATGTTTCTCCGAATTCCATGAAACAAAGACTTGACGGCTGGAAGAAGGCAGTTGCAACCGGACATGATATAGGTAACCATTCAATGGTCCATCCGTGTTCGGGTAATTTCCTGTGGTCGCGGCAAAAGGCATTGGAAGATTATACACTTAAGAAGATGCGTACCGAGCTTGATTCTGCAAATATGATAATAAAAAGCCAGCTTGGTGTAGAGCCGGTTTCTTTCGGTTATCCCTGCGGACAAAAATATGTCGGAAGGGGAAAGAAAACGAAAAGCTATATCCCACTGATATCAAAAATGTTTGAAAGCGGACGAGGCTGGCTCGACGAAGCTCCGAATGACCCATCATACTGCGATATGGCAAAACTATACGGAATGGAACTCGATGGCAAGTCCTTTGAACAGGTCCTTAAAATAATTGAAACTGCAAAAAGCCAGGGCGGATGGATTATTTTTGCCGGACATGAGATGAACGATTCAGGTCATCAGACATCTCAGCTTTCAACTATCGAAGCCTTATGCAAATATGCTATGGATCCGGCTAACGGTATCTGGATTGATAATGTTCATAATATTGCAGCGTACATCAATACTGTAAGAAGAGGGGGTTCAAGGTAATCGGTATTCAGTATTCAGTATTCAGGCATCGACACCGATCACCGATTACAGATATACTGCCAACTGCCCTTTGCCACCTTCTTCCTTGCCAACTGCCAACTGCCAACTGCCAATTTCTTTAATTGAACCAATACGATAACTTTACAACAAGTCCGCGGTTCTTGTTCGTCAGATCATCTGCAAAGGAATTGCTGGTATAAACAATATAAAGATCCGATACCGGTGCAAAACGCCACTGGAACCGGATATTAGTGTTTAGATTATCAATCTGATTGTTATACTGAATGAATGTTGTAAGGAACAGGCTGTTAGTGAATGTGATATCAAGTCTCGGACCAATCAGGAAAAGCTCTGCGCTATTATAAGGTTCAGGAAGGATGATATCGTTATAGTTAGCTGCTATTGCCAGGCTCCCATAAGGCTGAACCCTGTAATTAATAGTTCCGCTGAAATGAAGACGGGTCCCGTTATAATAGCCGCCATATGATCCTTCCAAATTATAATAAAGTAATTTACGTGTATCGGATGCAAAGGTAACACCTGCATTTTTCCAGTTATAAGAGGTCCCTGCAGGAAGCCTTTCTCCACCCGTATTTGTAGGATCAAACTCACTGCTCAGCTCCACAAATTCATCCGACAGATTGAAAGTAAGTTGATTCCTGTTTTTCCAGCCGATTGTATACAACAATTCTGTTTCCCTGTCTGTCATCCCTGAACCGGGCTCAAAGATTATCCCGAATTCAGCTCCAGGTCCATGATTTAATATTTTACTTTCTGCCGGCATGTAGAAAAGATAATTTATTGCCGGGGAAATCTCATAATATCCGGTTCGTCTTATATAACCCGTTTCAGCATTAAAATCCTCACCCACCCAGGCCTGATCGAGGCTTGCTTTAAGGTATTGTGAGTTATAAGTCAGGTTGGCACCTGCTGCAGCATCATCAGCAGATGCGCCCGGGTAAAACGACTGATGATAAAAAGCTTTACCTGTCCAGCGGTTATCTGCATTTGCAAGGTTGAACTCAATCCCTCCCACCCTGTTATATTTCATAATTTCCTGGAGATCGTTATAACTTCCCGTAACCTGTTTATTAACCATAAATCCGACAATACTTGATCTGCTGAAAACATTTCGCTGAAGGATCGCTACACCATAATTACTTGAAGGCATTTGTTCGTGTTCACCGGTCTGAATATCCATAAGCCCTATCCTCCACCTGTCTCCAAACCTGCCTGTTAGTCTTAATCCGGCATTAACGGGGACATTTAATCCTATACGCCGGGAAAAGAAAGGCTGAATACCTGTTTTTCCCAGGTTGGAGAACAGATCGCTGTTTTCGAGAAAGAACTGCCTCTTTTCCGGAAAGAATAATTCAAAACGGTCGAGGTTTATCTGTTGTTTGTCTACTTCAACCTGTGAATAATCGGGATTTACAGTAAGGTCGAGGTTCATTGATGTCGATAAAATCATCTTGCCATCAAAACCAGCGTTCCAGTCCCATTTTGCAGTCTGGTCATTTTGTTTATCGGTAGTGATTTTTACTGTACCATAAGGTATGAGTGAAAAGCGTAGCCCTGATTTTTCGAGAGGTTCATCCCATACCAGAGTCCCCGTATAGGGCAATGAGGCATGCGGGAACTGACGCGGCATCGGGGCCCAGGCTGATTTCTCATTATTTTTCAGATCGAGACGGCCGAAATTTATACCCCATTCCTTCTCGCCGCCAAAATATCTAAGGCTGCGAAAAGGTATCGCACATTCCACAACCCATTTGTCATCATAGCTCTTTATTGCCGATTTCCACTTGATATCCCAGTTATAGTCAACCCTTATTCCCTGGTATTGAAGACCATCAGCCTGTGACCCGGCAGCTGTTATTCCAAATGCAAATCCATTGGTCTGATCATTATAGGTATCTATGAAAAACATATAATTATCATTCAGATTGAAAGAAAAATCCCGCTTCATCGATTCCACAGGCCTTTTCCCGGGAGTCGGATCATAACAGATAGCTCCCACATATAAATTGTTTTTATCATAAGTCACATAGGAGACTGTCTGGGCAATGGCAAATCCCGTATCAGTTGGTGTCACCCGCTGAAACTTCCCCGTAGGCTCGGCATTAAGCCAGGGTTTTTCATCCAGAATTCCGTCAATATTTAAATGTTCATCAGTTTTTGAAATATGGATACGGTATTTATCCCGGTTCACCGCTTTTGTCTGCGCAAAAAGAAACTGACTTACAATTACAGTCAGACTGATTATTGTAAGTAATCGTTTGTAATACATATATTTGGTTTCAATCAGACGACTATCGCCTTAAAATTGTAAAGCTGGCAAAAATTTTTCAATTCTCTCCTGTAATCTCCATAAAAGAAGAACTGGTGCATTCCGGGGAAAGAAAGAACATCCTGGGTACCATCCATTTTATATTTGACCGACACCACGCATCCTCCTGATGGCGGGACATTTAAGTTATCAACAACTGTTCCGGTTGCAAAAAGAAGTTGTGATCTCTCCTTATCCGGCATAAAATCGAGTAGTGTAATCCTTTGTCCTTTCTTCCAGATTGTTCGCGGGACAGCATCACGGTTGCCATGATGATGTATAAGCTCAAAAGGTTCCGGAGGATTATTAAAACCGTTGAGACGAGTCGGGCATGAACAATGTGCACCGATCAGAGTATCATCCGATGTATCGGCAACCGGGTCCTGCTGAAATCCCGGACGATCAAACAGGTACTGAATAATTATGTGAGTGGCAATAGCTCCTGTATCGGCTTCACAAATTGCAGGAATTCCATCATCATTCATTCTTGACCATGATATACACGGGAGACTTACATCTATGTTGCCAAGGGCACCAAGGCAATCCATCGAAATTGCGTCAGCTTTCTCATCTTCAAGTATTTTTCCTGCAACGAGATAGCTTCTGATCCCGTTAATAACATCCTGACGTGTTGCCAGTCTTATATCCTTAGCTCTTTTAATGTAATCATCAGCCATCTTAATAACATCATTATTGGCGGGCATAGAATTATAGATTTCAATAAAAGTGCCTGCCGGAATATACTGAAGTTTAATTCCCGTGTCCTGAGTCAGAACAGTCTCTTTTCTTTCCTTACCCTGTATAACAACACATTTTGAACGCTTCATTCTGGCGCCGGCTTTCAGCATTTTCAGACCAAACAAAGCCTGGGTGAAATTATCTGTTGAATAGATTACACAGCCGGATTTTTCAGCAAGATTAATTGTATTGGTAGTAAATGATGTACCCAACGGTGAATAGATTATACTTGGAATCCCGGATTGAGCAGCCTTTTGTGCAGTTGGCCATGCATGGTCCTGCCGGTCGAGAAGCATTAGAAATATTCCATCAGCTTTTGCCTCCCTGGTCTGGTTTATCCATGTATCAGCATCATCAGAAGAATAAATTGGAGTTTCTTTTAAATCCAGATCTATCCCGGATGAAGTTGCGAAATTCTTTAATTCATCAGTATATTTCTTTCTGGCAGCCTCCCCGTCATAAACAGCGCCCGGCCATCGCATACCATATTGTTCCTTTCTTCTGACGAAAGCTGCTTTTACTAATGGAGAATATTTTGAAGCTTCACCATTCGGCCGAATCAGGGGATTACCTGCACCTTTGTTCCGCGCATATAACGTGAAATTCCCTGCCAGAACAGTTCCTGCAGTAATTATTGCTGATTTCTTTATGAATTCTCTCCTGCCGGAATTGCAGTTACAATTTGCCGGACACCTGCTTTCTTCCATCTTTCTGAGATTTTAAATGTTATTAACCATATAAAATTATAAAATATTCTCAAGCTCATTCTGGCTCCCAGGGAAGGTTTTTTAATAGAGACTTTTCCTGTCGGAGGATCTCGGATCTTCAACACATTCCCCACTGTTAAGCTTGCCATTTATAGCATCAAGCCTGTATGGTTTACTTGCGTCATAATAATTATCTGAAAGATCAATATCAGAAATCATTATTCCAGGTAAATTATCACTTAACTTATTTTGTACAAGTCCGTCGGGTGTTATAAAATAACATGGCCAGCTTTCTGCTGCCGAGGAATTTGTCAGCGACATATAGAAATAATTTATGCCGGCCATCGCCTGAGCGGTAATATGCATTATTACCGGATGAATACTTCCCGGTTTTTGTCTGGCATTGTGAAACGATTGAAAGATCACATCCACATCCATTTTTCTGTATTGCCTGTAAAGTTCAGGAAACCTGATATCATAACAGATCAATAAACCACAATCAACACCATTTATGGTGAATTTAACAAAATGGTCACCCGGAGTAAAATACTTTAAATCACCTGATGTACAGAATCTTTTATCATAACGGTCTTCAATCTGTCCATCCGGGTTGATCAGATATAAACTATTATGAGGTTTATTATCACCGGTTAACCTGTGCACTGATCCCAGTATTACCCAAATCTTTAATTCTCCGGCCATTTTCATTATTGAATCAGTCACTTTGCCCAATTCATCCCATTTTAGATTTTCGAGAGAATTCATATCAGTACCGGGATATCCCGATAAAGCACATTCGGGAAAATGAACAATATCGGCATTTTTAAGCTTTGCTTCGATCAATAGTTTTTTTATCCATGAATAATTCTCCCTGATATCTGAAGATACCGGGAACTGACATGATGCGATACGCATTCTTCCACTTTCCTTACCATCGACGAGTTTCTGGGCAATTATATCCGTGCTCATCAATAAGATGGACACAAATAAAAATACAGGCACCGGTAATAAATTCTTTTTCAGCATAGCTTGTAAAGTTGTTAAAGAATATTAATAGAATAATTATTAAGAGTTTCTCTTATCAAAGCTAATTAAGATTTTCAAAATAGCCCAATATGTATGAGCAAGGAATTAATTAAGAGAATCTACGTATTAAAATACGTTTTTTAATACGTTTTTTAATACGTTTTTTTGTATCGCAGCAATATGGGTATAGTGGTCTGAAATTAGAGAATTTTGATCCAAGTACATTGACATAACAGGTCGTGCCTACTGCACTCAAAGGTCAGGGGGGATATCTGATACTACAAACAGGGAGCGCCTGCGGCGCTAAAATCTATTTTCACGAATGATTCTCAAATACATAGCGGCAATCTATCTGTAGCCGCATAGCGGCGTTCTGTTTATAGAAATGAATCCACTCCATTATTCCAGCCGCGTAGCCGCGACCTGTTTGAAAAAAAAATTAATTATGTACATTTACGAGACATAAACCAATATCTGAATAAATCCGACAAACAATAATGAAAAACGACAGAAGGAACTTTATCAAACTTGCAGGCGCAGCAGGAATAGGATTTGCAGGAAATAAATTCATAAATCCGAAAGATTTTTCAAATGATTACACATCTGATTCAATTATTGTCCCCGGCCCTGCTATGTTGATGAATAATCCACAGGATGCAGGAACAAGCCTGATAGGTCTCTATGGACCATGGGCCGCCGGTCTTATGGAAAAAGGTCTTCCTACCTTATCTTTTCGCCGGCAGGAGTATAAAAACATTGAAAAATGGAGAAAGAAGGCAAAGAAAAGACTTGAAGAAAGACTCGGTATACCTGACCTTGGCGGAATGCCTGCTATTACCAAAGTAAAAGAATACTCATACGATGGCCTTCATATTGAAGAACTCAGGTGGCAGCTCCCTTACGGAAGGCCGACTGATGCAATTTTGTTAAAACCTGAGAATGCCACCGGTAAACTACCAGGAATTCTTGGTTTTCATGATCACGGTGGTAACAAATATTTCGGGACCAGAAAGATAACTAAGACTTCGGATAAACAACATCCGCTGATGGCCAGCCATCAGGAAGAATATTATGAAGGAAAGGCATGGGCAAATGAAATTGCCCGCAGAGGTTATATTGTCCTTGTCCCCGATGCTTTTCCCTTTGCAAGCAGACGGGTAATGATGCAGGATGTTCCGGCTTCGCAAAGGCAGGGACTGACTGACAATGATCCCGAAAATCCCCAAAATATTGAAACATATAACAGATGGGCCGGTCAGCATGAACATATTATGGCTAAATCGCTTTTCTGCGCCGGAACTACCTGGCCGGGTGTATTTCTTGCTGAGGATATGAAAGCTATTGATATTCTGTGCTCAAGGGATGATGTTGATGATCAGCGTATAGGATGTGCCGGATTATCAGGCGGAGGTATGAGAACAGTATTCGCCGGAGGATTTGACAGCAGGATCAAATGTGCCGTATGCGTCGGATTTATGACAACCTGGAAGGATTTTCTTCTTAATAAATCTTTCACCCATACATGGATGACTTATGTACCAATACTTCCAAATGAACTCGACTTTCCTGAAATACTTGGATTAAGAGTTCCGCTACCCACAATGGTATTGAACGATACTGAAGATGAATTATATACGATCGGTGAGATGAAAAGAGCTGATGCGATTCTGGCGGAGATCTTCAGGAAGTCAGGTGCAACAGACAAATATAAATGCTCTTATTATGCAGGACCGCATAAGTTCGATGCTGCAATGCAGCAAGAAGCATTCGACTGGTTTGATAAATGGCTGAAACAGGGTTAGTCGTATAATCTGATATCTTAAACCAGTAAGTCTATTACAGGATCTATTAGATAAAATCACACACTCACTACAATGAAAAGCTTTGTAATTGTAATTATATGTTTGAATACTCTTGCCACGACGGGAAGAGATTATTTATATAATATTATGGATTATGGTGCTGTGAATGACGGAAAAACGATCTGTACTGAATCAATCCAGAAAGCTATCGATGACTGTTCCGCTAAAGGAGGAGGTACGGTCTGGTTCCCGGCAGGAAAATATGTTTCAGGGACAATTTTCCTGAGAAGTTATGTTTCAATATTTCTTGAATCCGGAGCTTTCCTTGAGGGGAGTAAGAATTTAAACCATTATCCGGTTGTGGAATCCGGAATAAGATCCTATACGGATAACTATACCAACAAAAGTCTTATTTATGGTGAAAACCTGGAGTATATTGCAATTACCGGTCATGGAATAATAGATGGTAATGGTGCGTCTTTTAAAGTCTCCGATGATATCAGGAAGGCAAATGTTTTCGATTCATATAAAATGAGGCCTTATATGATCCGCATAATCAATTGTGAAAATGTTAAAGTGAAAGATATAACAATAATCAACTCTCCGATGTGGGTTCAGCATTATATGGCCTGCAGGAATGTGAATATTGACGGCATAACTGTAAACAGCAGGGTTAATTCAAATAATGACGGAATTGATATTGATGCCTGTGATGGTGTAAGGATCTCAAACTGCAACATAATCAGCGGGGATGATGCGATAGTACTTAAGAGCACTCTCGATAAACCATGCAGGAATATTACAATAACAAACTGCGTAATCAGCTCTGATTGCAATGCTTTTAAGCTGGGCACCGAATCGAACGGTGATTTCCACAATATAAGCCTGAGCAATTGCATTATCCATGATAACAGGCTGGCAGGCATTGCATTGGAAATGGTGGATGGCGGATCGTTGAACAATGTTACGGTTTCTGACTTAAACATGCATACTGTTGGTTGTGCGATTTTCATCAGGCTGGGTAACCGTGCAAGACCTTTCATGGAGAACAATCCGAAAGCTTATACAAACAGGCAGGAAGCAAAAAATGATCTGCAAAAACCGGGAATGGGGAGCCTGTTCAATGTAATGATCAGTAATATACAGGCAACAAATGTCGGTAAAACAGGCTGTTCAATTACGGGTATTCCCTCCTTCCCTTCCAGGGAAATAACACTCAGTAATATAAGATTAAGTTTCAGCGGAGGTGGAACTGAAGACCTGGTTAACCGGACAATAGAGGAATTCCCGGATAAATACCCTGAATTCGGAATGTTTGGTAAACTTCCGGCTTATGGCTTCTTTTGCCGTCATGTAACCGGACTTGTACTTGATAACATTGACCTTTCTTACATGGAACCCGATTACCGTCCGGCTCTCTATTTAAGTGATGTCAAAGATTCAAGGATTTCCGATCTGAAAGCTTTCTGCGAAGAAAAAACTGAAGCTGTTATTTTTATTGAAAATTCAGGGAATATTGTAATAAGGGATTGTTATTCCCCTAAAAAATCAGGTGCTTTTGCGGTGGAGAAAGGCAGCAATTCAGGCATTCAACTCACAAATAATAAACTAAATACTGCTCCCCGTTAATCGTTGACTTTATTACTTATGGCGGTAAATTCCAGAACAAATATTGAAAAGATATTGTCGAATAAAACTCCTTCCGGATTCGTTTTTGCTCCAAATTACTGGCAATGGTTCGCACATCACAGGAACCATGGCATACTTCCGGAAGAGCTTAAAGGGTGCGAAACTCAGCTTGACATGATTAACTACCTCGGAGTGGATGTATTCAGCCGGAATATTTACTGCAAGCAGGATGAATACTGGTTCGGCGGAATCTGCGATGAGTATTTTGATGGTTGTCAGGCTGAAGTTAATATCAGGTCTGAAAACAGTAATAAACTGACAATAAAAGATTTCAGGTTAAGCAAAGGTTTGCTGTGGGAGGAATTATTATATGTCTTTGATGAATCCACAATTGTTCAGAAAAAGTTTCTTATAACGGATTACAAAGAGCAGGGCGGGTTGCTTGAACAATTTGTCAGCTCCAGGAAGTGGAGGTTCAACAAAAAGAAGTATGAAGAGGCAGAGCAGAAGGTTGGTGATAGGGGTTTGATCATTGTGGGAGATTTCTTCAGTCCGTTGAAACTTTTACATCTTATTATGGGACCTGTTAATTCAGTCTATTTTCTGATGGAACAGCCTCAACTTGCAAAAACGATAATGGATATTCATGAAAATAACCAGCTTGATCTTGTGAGGCAGTCTGTTTCAGATGGTGTAAGGGTTATAATGTCGATGGATAACCTCGATACAATGTTTCACCCACCGGATTATGTGGAAGAATATTCTGCATCATTCTATGAAAAAGCAGCTTCAATATGTCATGAACATGGTGCACTTTTCTTCATTCATGCCTGCGGGAACCAGAAAGATAATCTGAAACTTATAAGTTCACTTAAAGTAGATGGCCTTGAAGGCATAGCATTTCCACCATTGGGAGATGTCGAACTGGATGAAGCGATGAAAATTACTTCTGAAAATTTCATCATTACCGGTGGAATAAGCCCAATAGAGACAAGGGATCTTAAAACAAGACAGGAGGTATTCAATTATGTTGAAAATCTTTTCGGGAAGCTTAAGCCATATATGAACAGGTTCATTTTTTCTTCCAGCTGCAACACAGCCATCAATACAAGCTGGAATACAATCAAAGATTTCCGTGATGCCTGGCTGGAGTACAGATAGAAACTCAAATACTGAGAGGTTTGATCTCTTTTATTGTTAGTTTCAGAATTAACCAGTTTATCATGTATACCGATGAGGCAACGAGAAAGATTATGAAATAGCTTCCGGTACCCTGAAGTATTAATCCGACGAAAGGTGCAGACAAAGCTCCTCCGACTGCACCCGCAAAACCGCTCAGACCTGTCATAGAGCCAACAGCCTGCTTTGGGTAGATATCGGATACAATAGTAAATATATTTGAAGCCCATCCCTGGTGGCCGGCTGCTGCAAGTGAGATTAAAATAACTGCCAGCCA
>CAYPHL010000019.1:27012-47252 GCA_964410385.1 uncultured Rikenellaceae bacterium
AAGCCCATCCCTGGTGGCCGGCTGCTGCAAGTGAGATTAAAATAACTGCCAGCCAGATGTTTGTAACCTGGGATACAAGCATAACCGGCAATACTATCAATGCACAGATCAGAATAGTTGTTTTTCGCGCAAAATCTATACTCTTCCCCCTTCTTATGAATTTTGATGAGATCCAGCCGCCTCCTATCCCACCGACACTCGAAACAGCATAAATTATTATAAGAGGAAGAACAACTTCTTTCAGATTAATGCCGTGAGTCTTGCTTAAAAAATCGGGAGTCCAGAACAGGAAAAACCACCAAACCCAGTCAGAGATGAACCTGGTAGTGCAAATTGCAGCTGTCTGACGGTATTTAAACAAATCTATCCATTTTATCATAGGCGTAGCATCAGTTTCCTCTCTGTCCTGTAAAATATGCTGCAGCTCCCATTCTGAAACTCCGGGATGCTTTTCAGGTACTTTGTAAAAGGTCAGCCAGAAAACAATCCATAAAAAACCCAGGGCACCTGTGACAATAAATGCCCACTGCCAGCCAAATGCAACAGATATGCCGGATACAATCACTGGGGATATTATTGCCCCAACCGTTGAGCCTGAATTAAATAGTCCGGTTGCGAAAGCTCTTTCTTTTTTAGGGAACCATTCAGCCACACTTTTTACAGCAGCCGGGAAATTGGCTGATTCACCCAATCCGAGAGCAAAACGTGCAGATACAAAACCCATCACACTCCTGGCTGTGGCGTGTGCCATAGCGGAAATACTCCAGATCACAATAGCCCATAAGTAACCTATCCGGGTCCCGAATTTATCAAGGAACCTTCCGGATGCTAATAATCCGATCGCATAAGCTATCTGGAATGCTGTAACGATGTAGCCATAATCTGCCTCACTCCAACCCAGATCCTTTTCAATAAAAGGTTTCAGGATCCCGATAACCTGTCTGTCAATATAATTTATTGTTGTTGCAAAAAAAAGCAATGCAACGATCCTCCAGCGATAATTACCTGTTAAAGCCACCTCTGATACTTTTTAAATAATTCCATTCTATCCGTTTATATCCCATCTGCCGTTAATAAACAATTTATATTTAATCTGTCCGGCGAAATTTTTAAATTTACTTCTTTAATCAGCATTTTAAATATCAGCTCTGAAAAATAACTGCTAAGCTTCTCAGGAATTAATTATCAGAGCTAATCATAAAAACTTTACCCAGGTGAAGAAACATGTTATAACTTTTACTGTCATCCTCTTATTACTTCTTGCAGAAATTTCATACGCACAATTAAAGATTGTACAGAATCCTGCCGAGAGTGAAGAGAACCTGAATGTTCTCAACCAGTGGATACGCTGGAACAATCCCGGTAGCCTGCTCATAAATCTTCTGATAAAGGAGGCAGATATTTATTATGAAAAGCGTGATAAAGCAATAGCAGGAATAAAGAGCCGGGAAGACTGGCTTGCCAGACAGGAATTTGTAAAAAATAAGCTTGAAGAGCTTGTGGGACCATTTCCTGCAAAGACACCTTTGAATGCTCAGGTTACCGGCGTTATAAAAAAGGAAGGTTACCGGATAGAGAAAATCGTTTATGAATCGATGCCGGAATTTTATGTCACCGGATGCCTTTTTGTACCTGATGGCATAAGAGGGAAGGCTCCGGCAGTGCTGAATGTAATAGGACATAATCAGGATTCTTTCAGAGCCGAACTTTATCAGACTGTCATACATAATCTTGTAAAGAAAGGTATAATAGTGTTCGCAATCGATCCTTCCGGACAGGGAGAGCATGTTCAGTATTATGATCCTGCTATTAAATTTTCTTCAATCGGATATTCCGTTATTGAGCACTGCTATTTTGGCAATCAGTGTTTCCTGACAGGATCATCTGCAGCAAAGTATTTTATATGGGATGGAATAAGGGCCATAGACTTTCTTCTTTCTCTTAAATATGTTGATCCAGGGAGAATAGGTGTTACTGGTTTCTCGGGAGGAGGTACAGTATCATCATATCTTTCTGCATTTGATGACAGGATACAGGTATCGGTACCCTGCAGCTGGGCTACAGCTTCCCGGAGACAGCTGGAGACGAAAGGAGCCCAGGATGCGGAAACAGAATTCCCCCGGGCAGTTGCAGAGGGAATCACTTTCGAGGATCTACTCGAAGTCAGGGCTCCCAAACCGGCATTACTGACCTTTGTGTCAAGGGATGAATACCTGTCACTTCAGGGAGCAAGAGAAGCGTTTGACGAGGCAGCTACAGCTTACGAAGCACTCGGGAATAAAGACAACATTGAGCTGGTTGAAGATGATTCAAAACACTTGATGACCCCAAAAATAAGAACTGCTATTTATGCCTTCTTCATGAAACATTTCAACCTGAAGGGATCCCCGGATGAGGAACCTGTTGAAATTCTGTCTTCCGCAGAACTCACTGTGACTCCCACAGGGCAGATCTCAACATCATACGGTGGAAAGATGATCTTTGATGTTAATAAGGAAGAAGCGGAAAAGCTTATTGAAAACCTTAAAACAGCCAGAAAAGATCCGGCCACACATCTTAAGGCAGTTCAGGTTAAGGCAAAAGAGATTTCAGGTTTTGTTCAGCCTGTGGATTTGGATACTAAGCCGTTTATCAACGGTCGTTATCAGAAAGACGGATATTATATCGAAAAACTGGCGTTAAGAGGCGAAGGTGATTATATAATTCCATTTCTTCTTTTCGTTCCGCATGATAACAAAGGCAGCCATAACGGTATAATTTATCTCCACCCCGGCGGGAAAGACAGTGATTCAAAGCCTGGCGGCAAAATAGAACAACTCGTGAAAAACGGATACATTGTTGCTGCAGTTGATCCCCTGGGTACAGGTGAAACAAAAAACACGGCAACACGCGACCTTGCACCTGGCTATACAGCTCTTCTGCTTGGGAGAAGCATTGCTGGTATTCAGGCGGCTGATATTTGCAGGATAGCTCATTATCTGCAAACCCGCAACGATATTGATCCATCCGGGATCGGTGCTCTTGGAATAAATGAAATGTGCCTTCCCCTCATACATGCTGCAGCTTTTTACAAATCGATTAAATATGTCATTTTCTCCGGATCACTCTTATCATACAGCTCTGTGGCAATGAACAGGTTTTACCGGATCGGTCTTACGGAACGTGAAGGAGGTGGAACACAACATCCGTATGAGGTTGGCTTTTCATGGGGAATAGCGGGTGTGCTCAAAGGTTATGACCTGCCTGACCTGATTGCCTGTATCTCCCCGCAGAAGGTTATATTGACTGATTTGAAGAACCATATGCTTGAACCGGCATCAGATGAACTTATAAAAGAGGAAATGGAATTTCCGCTGTCAGTATATAAGTCTCAGGGATATGGTGAAAATTTCAGAGTATTAACAGAACCTCCGGATTTATTGACACTTTTAAGATGGTGTATTGACTGAGACATTTAACTTTAAATACTCACAGGCTTTATGTACCCATGAACTCTTTGTATTCCCTTTGTGCTCTTTGTGCAAACCTTTGTGCTCTTTGTGCAAACCTTTGTGCTCTTTGTGGTTAAGAAGAAATATTACGGCAGGCGGGCAGGAACCCAAAGGAAACCATTGAATTAAAAACATTTCTGCTTTAAAGAGATTAAATACTTAAAATGAGACGATTATATATTTTATTACAAGGATTGGCTTTTACCTGCCTTCTGTCATGTACCGGAGGAAGCCAGAATGATTTAAATAACATTATAATTGAGAATGATCAGATGAAACTGGTCATTTCCGCTGATGGTTATGCAAAAAGTCTCGTATGCAAAGCTACTGGAACCGAATGTCTTGTACAGGGTAAGAAAACAGCGCTTAGTACAATTACAGAACCCCGTCCCTACCAGAATGAGGTAAAACTGGCTTATCCAAACAAAAAGACCACATTTAAATCAAACAGGATCAGGAAAGAAGGAGATAAGCTGATTATCGGTTATGAACTTATACCATGGGAATCGACTGTTAAAATAAATACAAAACCGGATTATATAGCATTTACTCTGGAAGCATTTAACCTTACGGAGGATTATGGTATTACGATGACTGAACCGCCCATATCGGAGATGTGGTTTCTTCGACTTCCTGTAAAGAACCTTGGCCACTGGGGCGACTGGCTCAATGTTATCTGGGATGAAAAGGTAGCAGTCAATGTTTTGGCGGCTGAACCATGTGCTAATGCCGATTCTGAGGAAGGTGAAGGATACCGAATCCTTCAGGCAGGAGTGGATGAAAAGGTAAAAATGGCCGGAGTTACAGCTGTTCTGATAACATGTAAGAAAGATCAGCTTCTTGATAAAATTGCTGTTGTTGAAAAAGACTATAACCTTCCCGGTGGTGTTGCAAGCCGCAGACACGAGCTCTATAATGCTTCATATTACTGGACATCAAATGTGACACCCCTAAATGTTGAGGAGCATATAAAATATGCAAAAATAGGTGGCTTCAGGTTGATGAATATTTACTATCCTGCTTTTCTTGAGAGCAGAGGTTACAGGCTAATAGGGAATTATGACATTTTCAGGTCAGAATATCCAAACGGGAAATCCGACCTGAAAGCAATGCTTAAAAAGATAAAGGATGCGGGGATCACACCGGGTTGTCATTTTCTTCACAGTCATATCGGTAGGGACAGCAGATATGTCACACCTGTTCCTGATCACCGACTCAACCTGCTAAGGATATTTACTCTGAAACAACCATTAAGTAAAACAGACACAACAATTTATGTAGAGCAGAACCCACAGAATTCTACAATGGCAGGGAACAGAAGAGTGCTTAAGATAGGAACTGAACTAATCTCCTACAGAGGCTATACAACTGAACCGCCATTTATGTTTTATGGTTGTAAGAGAGGCATTGACAAAACAATAATAAATGCACAACCGGTCGGATATATGTTTGGCCTGCTTGATGTCAGCGAATTTGGTGCCACCAGTGTTTATATCGATCAGTACTCTGATCTCCAGGATGAAATAGCTGATTATATTGCAGATATCTGGGAAGCCGGCTTTGAATACCTTTACTTCGACGGATCAGAAGGTGTGAATCCTCCCTTCTGGTTCCATGTTGCTAATGCCCAGTGGCGGGTATTCAGCAAACTGATACCTGAACCTGTTTTTGCTGAAGGAGCGGCAAAAACACATTTCAGCTGGCATATGCTTACAGGAGGAAATGCATTTGATATCTTTCCTCCCGAAAAACTGAAGGCAGAAACAATAAAACATCCTTTCAGGGAGGCCCCGAGAATGCAGGATAATTTTACACGCCTCAACTTCGGATGGCTGGGTTACTGGTTACCCGGTGAAAAAACAATCGGGACACAGCCTGACCAGCTTGAGTTTGTTACAAGTAAAGCCGCTGCATGGGATTGCCCCGTTTCGATCCATGCCAATCCCGCTGTTTTGGCACAACATCCAAGGACGGCAGATAACTTTGAGGTATTCAGACGCTGGGAGGAAGTACGGGCAAAAAAATGGCTAACTGAAGAACAAAAACTGATGTTACGAGATCCTGATCAGGAATTTACTCTTCTCGTTAATGAGAAGAATGAATTTGAACTTGTTCCCTGTGAACAGATCAAAGATGTGGCAAATGGCAGCAGAGAAGTGATTGCCTTTACCTTTAAAAGGAATAATGATCTTTATGCTGTTTACTGGCATATATCAGGTGATAAAAAGATTCAATTGCCTGTAAAATCCTCAGACCTGACCCTGATGAAGGATATTGGGATAGAAATTGAGATATCCTCCGGTCAGCCGGCTGATTATACTGTTTTACCTGCCGGTACCCGACACTATATTAAAACCAGCGGGCTTACAAAAGATGAACTTGAAAATGCCTTCAGAAATGCAATTATCCTCGACTAACCGGTATTTAAAGGTTGAGATAAACAGCCATTGCGCCTTTGCGCCTTTGGGCCTCTGCGCTTTGGTACCTATGCCCCTCTGCACGTCTGAACCTTAACAAATTAAACCCAAAATGAAAAAGATTCCCGGAATAATTTTTCTGATAAGCCTCTTTCTGTTTTTTTCGGCCGGAGTGACAGGTCAGCCTTCTTCTGCCGTAAAGGATCTGCTTGTCTATGAAAACAGTCGCGGAAAAACAAAAAGTATTAAATCACAGAAGCAATGGCAGAAGCAGCGTAATCAGATCCTTGAGGGTATGCAGAAGGTAATGGGTCCGTTACCTGATCGCTCAAAGAAAGTTCCAATAGATCTGCAAATCATTGAAGAAGTAACAGTAGGAAATGTCAGACGCCTGAAGATCACTTTTGCAACCGAAGCTAATGACCGTGTACCTGCTTATTTACTTATACCTTTAAACCTGTCCGGAAAGGTTCCCGGGATTCTGTGTCTCCATCAGACGACTGCAATTGGGAAAGGAGAACCTGCCGGACTGGGAGGACTTCCAAACCTTCATTATGCTCTTGAACTGGCACAACGCGGGTATGTGACACTTGCTCCTGATTATCCGAATTTTGGGGATTATAAATTTGATCCTTACGGGAATGGCTATCAGAGTGCAACAATGAAAGGCATATTGAACCACATGGCTGCCGTTGATGTGCTTCAATCACTGCCCGAAGTTGATCCCAACCGTATTGGTTGTATAGGACATTCCCTGGGTGGACATAATTCACTTTTCCTCGCGGCTTTCGATAAAAGAATTAAAGCGGTAGTAACCAGTTGCGGATTCAATTCATTTTACAAATATTATGGCGGCAATCTTACCGGCTGGAGCCACCAGGGCTATATGCCCAGGATAGCGACAATTTATGGGAAAGACCCTTCAAAGATGCCATTTGATTTCACCGGAGTGCTGGGAGCGATAGCGCCACGGGCTGTTTTCATAAATGCCCCGCTGAAAGACTCAAATTTCGAAGTATCGGGAGTCCATGATTGCGTAAATGCAGCATTTCCTGTCTACAGGCTGCTGAGAGCCGGGGAAAATCTCATAATGATGAACCCCGATGCAGGCCACGATTTCCCGGAAGATATAAGGGAGGCTTCCTATAAATTCCTGGATGAAAAATTAAATACTGAATAACTAAACCAAATTATATAAGTCGGATGATGTCTTCATTATCAGTCACATGCGGTTCTACCGAGGGAGAAGAAGCCATTAAAACATAAGCATTTTTGAATGGAACAAAAGATATTGAAACCGCTACTGCATGCCATTGTTATAATACTTGCAATTAATTTAGTATGTTCCCGGGGAAGCGATACTGAAAAAAAAATTTTTTCAGAAGATTCACTTTTTATGAAAGGGATCCCTGAACAACCGGGTGAAGATTCCTGGAAATTCGTTGAGGATCTTAAGTCACCCTTATGGACAAAACATGATTGGGCTAAATTAAAGCCAGGTGAGACTTTTGCTGACCTTTCTGAAGGAATCAGTCTGACAGCAGGTTTCCCTGACGAAAAAAACCGCCTGAATACTGCCTATGAAGATCTGAAATCCTTTCTTGCTGCCGGAGGTGTTACTTCAGAAGATGGTAAATATATAATTGAAACAGTAAAAGATGCTGGACTCACCGGAGAATCTTTCAGGATCGATGTAAGGCAGGAAAAATGTATCATAACAGCCGGTGATGCTGATGGTATACGAAGGGCTGTCTTCCACCTCGAAGACGAAATGCTCAGATTAAGGGCAGCCAATCTCCCACTGGGGCAGTGTGAAAAACATCCTGTGATCCTGAAACGGATATCGCGCTGTTTTTTCGGTCCCATTAAACGCTATCCTAAAATGCGCGACGAGCTCATGGATGATGTGGATTATTATCCCGGTCAGTATCTGAACCGCCTGGCCCATGAAGGTGTAAATGGTCTCTGGCTGACAGTAGAATTCCGCGATCTTGTAGCGACAACATTTACTCCTGATGCAGGCAAGGACGGTGAAAGAAGACTGTCAAAATTACGACGGACTGTTGAAAAATGCCTTGACTACGGTATAAAAACCTATATCTTTTGTATTGAACCCCGTGCGTGGGAAAAAGATGATCCCGTTATCAAAAAATACCCCGAACTCGCGGGTGCTCCTGCTGGCAGTGGGAATTTCTTCTGTCCCATGAGTAAAACCGCACATGATTACCTTTACGAAACAGTAAATAAAATCTTCAAAGCAGTGCCTGAGCTAGGGGGTGTGATAAATATTACCCATGGCGAAAGAGGCACCACCTGTCTGAGCTCACTGTCATGCACATCAGAATACGAAGGCCATATAAACTGTCCGAGGTGTACAAAACATCCACCATGGGAGATCTTATATGCATCTTTATCAGCCATGGAAGAAGGAATGCATGATGCAGCTCCGGAAGCAGAACTGATAAGCTGGCTATATATGCCTCAGCCCCAACGATTTCTGACAGGTGATCCCTATAGTCTCGGTGAATGGGTTTATGATCTGCCGGCTCATACACCGGAAAGAGTCGTTCTGCAGTTTAATTTTGAATCCGGTGTTTCCCGCACTGAATTTGGGAAATTTCTTGTCGGAGGAGATTACTGGATATCAAAACCCGGACCAAGTGACAGATTTGAACGGATAGCAAACATTGCCAGGGAAAATGGTACTAAGGTATCCGCAAAGATCCAGACAGGGAATTCACATGAAGTTGCTACAGTACCTTTTGTTCCTGTTCCATCATTATTATATCGGAAATTCAGGGCAATGAAGGAACTCGGAGTGACTCATACAATGTTATGCTGGTATTTCGGCAACTATCCCGGACTGATGAATAAAGCGGCAGGTTTACTGTCAATGGAACCTTTCCCTGAAAATGAAGATCAGTTCTTACAAAGCCTTGCTTCAGTTGACTGGAGAGAAAAAGATGTGCCGGAAGTAATTGAAGCCTGGAAACTCTTCAGTGAAGGCTATGAAAATTATCCTCTGGTAAATCTTTTCCAGTATTACGGACCTGTTCATGATGGTCCTGTCTGGCCTCTCCTGGTAAAACCGGCTGACGTCCCTCTGGCTCCGACATGGCAGATCGCGTCGAGCGCCACACGTAAGCTTTGGCCTCCGAGCGGTGACAGAGTCGGTGAGTGTATCGGCGATGTTCTCACTCTTGAAGAAGTTACGGAATTGTGCAGAAAAATGTCAGAGTCATGGGATAAGGGAACAGCAATACTTCAGGGATTAAAAAATAAATATTCGAATGAACCTGCGAGATTACTTGACATCGGTGTTGCGGAAGCACTCGGTTTACAATTCAGAAGCGGATATAATATACTCCGGTTTTATGTCCTCCGCGAAAAAATGTTCAGAATGGAAGGCCGGGAACGTCTTGATCTGCTCAGGCAGATGGAAAAGATAATCAGGACAGAGATTATCCTCGACAAACAACTTCTTGCCCTTTCCGAAAAAGATTCAAGGCTCGGATTTCATTCTGAAGCTGAAGGTTATAAATATTTTCCTGAAAAGATCAGATGGCGGATGGAACAATTAAAGAGCCTTTTAAAAAATGATATTCCTGAGATGGAAAGGATGATAAGAGAGGATCAGCTGCTCTTTCCAGAATACACAGGGAAAAAACCAGAAGGAGCTGCATATACCTGTAAAGCATTTGAGGACCGGGGATGGTTAGAAAACAGTATTGAAATACCTGTAAACCTTGAATGGCAATCATTCCCTTACGGCTCTGATACATCAGATATTAGCTGGGCTTCACTTTCAGGCAGGGATGCTCTGTATTTCTTTGTATCGGCTGACAATAAAAGCAGGAGCAATGAAGTACCTTCACCTTTTTCAGGTGTCATGATAAAGATTGAGCCTGAACGACTGTATCCCGAGGGCCATTTTGAGTTTTCACCACCGGATAAAACAGGCAGCGGTGATCCTGTTCATATAATCGGATACCCGCTGCTCTACAGGGGAAATTTCAGGGAATATTCTTCTGAAGGGAAATATTATATTGCAATGAGAATACCATTTAAAAATATTAAACTTGACAGAGAAAATTTGCATCCGTTAAGAATGGATATAATTGTCAGAAACAAAGAGGGCGGAGTATGCTCGTGGCGCCCCTCCAATCCTTTAACTTCAAGACTTATTCTCGGATCAGATAATCCGGCTGATCCTGGCTGGCTTAGCTTTATTAAATAAATCAAGAATATTATGACCAGAATTATTTCATCAATTATTAAAAATGCAATTGCACTATTGTCAATTGTGTCAATAAGCATTCCGGCTGCCACTTCACAGATAAAATATACCTCTGTTGATGAAAAAAAAGATACGGGTATGGGTATTGACCGTGTGGCAAGGTTCTTTACACCTGCATACGAATCAAAGGTAGCAAAAAGTGATAATGAGATCCGGTGGGTACAGATTGATCTTGGTGAAACCAGGAAGATCGACGGTATTAAGCTCCTTCCCAGGGTAAATCCCTGGGGCTATGTTTCATCCATTGGCTTTCCTGCAAGGTTTAAAATAGAAGTATCAAATGATAAAGATTTCGGGACTTCCGTGATGTATGAAAACCGGACAAGGGAAGATTTCAGGGATCCTTATGATGAAGTCATTACATTTAACGGAAAAGAAGCATACGGAAGATATATACGTCTTACTGCTCTGCGTCTGCGGCAGCAAAGACTCGCATTTTCGAAAATTGCCGTTCTGTCAGACGGAAAGGAAATCTCTGCCGGTTGCAGTATTTCTGATTCAGGATCAGGCGATCTGGCTGAATCTGTTCTGACGCGTCCCGACAGACCTCTGGGAGAAGGAGTTGTGACAAATAATCCCGGAAATATAATTCCTGCCGGAAAATGGGTGCCGGTTGCCTACAAAGCTCAGTCACCTAAGGGAGATGTTCAGATCGGTGAAGGTCTTTTCAGAAAGACAATGGAGAACAACATCACCTACCTGATGAACTCCTTCACCTTCGACGAACTGGTAAGAAATTTCAGGGTGAAAGCAGGTAAACCGGTTCAGCCACTTGAAGAAAGATTGAATAATTTCTGGTTTGTCGATCTTCCGGGACAGGAAGCAGGACGATTCCTGATGGGAGCTGGCAATACCCTCCGGTGGATTGAGAACCCTGAAATGAGAGAGAGAATGAATAAAATAGTTGATGTTATTGATGAGTGTACAGAGCCGGACGGGTACATAATGGGATATCCGAAAAACAAGATCTTCGCGGGTGAATATGGCGCCTATACCAGATCATGGGTAACACACGGACTGATAGAAGCCGGTTATGCAGGAAATGAGAGAGCCTTTCCTCTTCTCAGAGGATTCTATGACTGGTTTAATACTTCAGTTTATCTGCCCGAGATGCTCAGAAGAGCAGGTCAGGGCACCCAGGGAATAATCCCTTCCACACGCGTATATTTCAGTCCTGTCGGGAAACCTGCTGACATTCATGTGGTTCAGCAGTATTTCCAGGAAAATTACTGGATGGAACAGATGGCTGGAAGGGATGTCAGGTCAATCTGGCTCTATCCTTATGACAGGCCTCATAATTATCTTCTTACGGGAATTGAACCATATCTTGATCTGTATCGGGCAACCGGCGGGAAAAAATATCTTGATGCTGCATCCGGAGCATGGGATCTTTATCACGATAACTGGGAACATATCGGAGGGTCTATCGCTATTTGTGAAGGTACAGACCTCTACCCGCCTAAGTCTTATTATCTGCATCGTTCAACAGGTGAGCTGTGCGGCAGCGTTTTCTGGTCCTTCCTGAACCAGAGGTTCCACCTTCTCAATCCTGAAGAAGAAAAATATGTTGCGGAAATTGAAAAATCAATATATAACAATCTTATTGCCAATCAGGTAGGTGACAAAGGCATACGTTACCACTCAGTGCTTGTCGATCACAAGGACCTCAATAACCGTCAGCCTTTCGCAATGAGCACCTGCTGCGAAGGCCAGGGAACAAGGATGATGGGCGCTCTCCCTGAGTTCATTTATTCAATAGCCGATGATGGAGTATATGTTAATCTGTTCGCAGCATCCTCAATCAGTCATAATACAAAAGCAGGGACAATAAAACTGGATATGGCGACTCAGTTTCCGTATTCAAATAATGTTACATTGAAGATCGGCACTGATAAACCTCATTTTTCAAAAATAAGGATCCGGATCCCGTCATGGGCATCGAAAAAAATGCCTGTAAAAGTCAACGGGAAAGATTTTATCAGTGGCGCCCCCGGAACATATATTACAATCAACCGGCAATGGAAAGAGGGTGATGTGATATCGTTTTCACTTCCTGCCTCTTTCAGAATGACAAAATATGAAGGTTCCGAGAAAGAATATATTGGCCGTTCAGCGATTGAATACGGACCTGTACTGATGGCTTATGTCAACATGAAAGGAGAAAAAGAAAATCTTATTCTGCAATCAGACCGTGAGAAACTCCTGAAGAATCTTACAGCCATTCCTGGTAAACCTCTCCATTATTCTGTAAAAGGTATCAGTGATTTTGAGATAATGCCCTATTTCGAAGTTCAGGATGAACCGTTTACCTGTTTCCCATAAACTTTAAAAGAACCGGAGAATGAAATTTTCTTATGCTTCATTGCTGATCTCATTTCTTCTGATAATTTTCTTTTCAGATTGCAGAAATCAATCTGAAAGGGAGTCGGGAAATAATCTTTCAGAAAAGGAGCCTGATGGCCCGAACCTTGACTGGTTCCGCGAAGCCAAGTTTGGAATGTTCATCCACTGGGGACCATATTCATGTCTTGCAGGTGAATATAACGGCCGGCAGGTACAGGTCGGCCAGAATGCCGAGTGGATAATGAAAAATCTCACTATCCCGGTAAATGAATACCGTGAGATCGCCCGGAAAATGAATCCTGTCAGGTTTGATGCAGATGAATGGGTCAGGCTTGCAAAGGAGACAGGTATGAAATATATTGTGATAACCGCAAAGCATCATGACGGATTTGCAATGTATGATTCGAAAGTATCGGATTATAATATTGTCAATTGGGGATCTTTTGGCCGGGATCCGCTGAAAGAGCTTTCAGAAGCCTGTGCCCGTCATGGCATTAAATTCTGCTTTTATTATTCTCACCGGGAAGACTGGGATCATCCCGGAGGCTATGGAAACAGCTGGGATTATGATAATGACTGGGGTTCAGATCTTTACAATTCGGAGATGTTTGAAAAATATCTTGAAGAAAAAGCAAAACCACAGTTGAGAGAACTTCTTACAAACTACGGACCTGTGGGAGTTGTCTGGTTCGACAGGGGAATGTACACTCCTGAACAGGGAAAGGAATTTGTCAGGCTTGTTCACGATCTTCAACCGGCAACTCTGATAAACGGGCGGGTCGGACATTATGACCAGGAATTAATGGGTGATTACCAGAGCATGGCTGATAACGGAATGCCGCCGGGAGGATTAGGAGAATACTGGGAGACACCTATGACCCTTAACCGGACCTGGGGTTTCAGTAAATTCGATACACTCTGGAAAAGTCCGGAGACAGTTATTACCAGGCTGGTTGAAATAGTCAGCCGGGGAGGAAATTTCCTGTTAAACATCGGGCCGACCGGCGATGGTGAAATACCTGAAGCCACGAAAAGAATTTTCAGTGAGGTTGGGCCATGGGTATCCCGGAATGCTGAAAGTATATACGGTACAATTGCAAATCCATTTGGCGAGTTACCCTGGGGATATTGCACAGTTAAGGGAAGCAGACTCTATTTCCTTGTCCGAGACTGGCCTCCGGATGGCAAAATAGAATTGAAGGGTCTGAAAAACCAGGTAAATTCAGCATATCTTCTCAAAGATCAGTCAGAGAGGTTATCATTCACCCGTAATGAAGAACAAATTGTAATTCAGGTTCCTTCAGTAGCCCCGGACAAACCGCTTTCCGTGATCGTTCTGGAAATGGACGGAGTTCCCGAAGTATCTCCCCGTGAAGTATTTCAGGATGAAAATAGATCTCTTATGCTCGATTATCTGACTGTAAAAACAACAGGAAAAGCAGTGACCAGATTCAACAGGAAAGGAGGATTTCATATTTCGAAATGGAACGGACCGGATGATATTGCTGAATGGATGATAAAAATAAATAAACCGGGCAAATTCAAAGTTAACATCACCTATGCAGCAAATAAAGAATGGGATGGGGAAAAATATGAAATAGCTGCCGGTAACCAGGTGATCCGGCAATCAGTTGTTCACACAGGTAACTGGTATGATTATCACGAATTTCCGGCCGGTTATCTTGAATTCTCTGAAGCCGGAGTGATAAGGTTAACGATAAGACCTGCCGGACAAAGCACAACTAACATGATGTACCTGAAATCTGTCAGATTAGATCCCGTAAAAGATTTCAAAACAGACGGATGGAGCAGTAATAATAAATAATAAACCAATATAAAAGGAATTATGAAGTATTCTGGCATTATTACAGGCTGTCTGCTAAGTGTATTTATGACTACCTGTAATACATTGGCGGCAGAAGAGGATACACTTAAAATATATGTTTCTCCGGATGGTAATGACAAGAATCCCGGAACTCAGATTTCACCCTTAAAAACTCTTGAAAAAGCCAGGGATATCCTCCGCTTTAAACGTAAAGAACTCAAGGAGCAGCCTGTAGTGGTTTATATTGGTGAAGGTTACTATAATCTGAATAGTCCGGTGATATTTACATCAGAAGATTCAGGCAGCGAAAATGCACCGGTTCTTTACACGTCCGGAAACGGAAATAAGCCCGTTTTCACAGGAAGTACTGCATTGAAAAAATGGAAAGTACTTAAGGATAAAGCGAAGCTGAACCTGTTGGATCCTGCTGTCCGTAACAAAATTTATGTAACAGATCTGCTTAGATCGGGGATCACAGATTATGGCGATCCTACAGAGCCTGGCTCCAGACCTGAATTATATTGTAACAGCAGCCTTCAGACACTTGCCCGGTGGCCTGATGACGCATTTACAAAAGCAGGTGTTTCAAGAGGAAAAACTGAGCTCCCGGCCACCTATACCGGTGAGAGAGGCACCCTGGAAGGAGCTTTTGAATATACCGATAAACGGATAAACCGCTGGGCACTGGAAAATGATATCAGAACAGGCGGTTACTGGTACTGGGACTGGAGTGAGGAGTATCATAAAGTTGAAAGAATAGATACAACATCCCGGACAGTTTTTATTCAGGAACCATATCACAGGTATGGGTATAAAGACAGTCTGCGATACTACGGACTTAACCTGTTCTGTGAGATGGACAAACCCGGTGAATGGTATCTTGACAGGCTTACGGGATTATTATACTGGTATCCCCCGGAAAATATCAAACCTGCAGAAGCAGAAGTACGGCTTACTATGTTCACTGCTCCTTATATGATCGAATTAAGAAATTGTTCATATATCACAATAAAGGGACTGGCACTTCAGGAAAGCCGGGGCAGCGCTGTTCTGATAAGTGACGGAAATAACTGTAAGATTTCTGATTGCAGGATTGAACGGTTTGGGCGGGATGGCATCCACATACAGGAGGGATCAGATCATGGAATATCTGGTTGCCTGCTGAGGTGGTTCGGATATGGCGGGATAAAGATCACCGGAGGCAACCGTAAAGACCTTACCCCTGCCGGTCATTTCGTGGAGCATTCTATTGTTGAACATTTTTCTCTTTTCAAACGGACCTATGAACCGGCCATTCACCTGACAGGCTGTGGGATCAGGATCAATAACAATCGTTTACGGTTTTCTTCCTCATCTGCAATGCGGCTCGAAGGCAACGACTTCCTGATTGAATATAATCAGGTCAGTCATGTAGTCAATGAGTCAGACGATCAGGGAGGTATTGATATATTTTACAATCCCTCCTACCAGGGGATTGTCATCAGGTATAATCATTGGTCAGATATTACAGGCGGTACCCGTCATGGAGCCGCCGGGGTAAGGCTTGATGATATGATCTCAGGAGTTCATATTTACGGCAATATCTTTGAGAGATGCGGCGCTTTACATTTCGGAGGAGTACAGATACATGGAGGGAAAGACAATGTAGTCGAAAACAATCTGTTTTATAAGTGTTTTGCAGCAGTCAGCTTCTCACCATGGGGAGAAGAAAGGTGGCTAAGACAGCTTGATTCTCCTGTTATAAAAACAAAGATTTATGATGAAGTGAATATTAACTCGTCCCTGTATCTTGAAAAATACCCTTTACTGAAAGATCTCCGGGCCGATCCGGATAAAAATTTCGTAATCAATAACCTTATCGTGGATTGTAAGAATACGTTCCTGAGGAATAATAATTCTCCGGTTTTCAATAACAATTATTCCTTAGATTCTGAAAACAGGAGCATAGAAGTTTTTTGTTCCCCGGAAACAATGAAAAATTATGGACTACAGCCGATCCCCTTCAAAGAGATCGGACCAAAGAGTCCTTTGTGTACCTTAGTGTCATTGTGGCTAAACAGATTGCCACCTAGGCGCAAAGACACTAAGGATCACTAAGTCAATATATTAATATACAGACTTAACTACTCATAAAATTACCGATCACAGACAATAGAAAAACATGAAAAATTCTGAAAAAAAAATTGATACTGCCATCACTGAAAATGGGATAAGTGAGAAATCTTCAGCCAATATCATGCTAAGACGTACATTCCTGAAGAAAGCCGGAGTTGCTGTTGCCGCGATGGGTTTGTACCAGTATGGTTGCTCAACGAGCAGAAAAACTGCTCAGACATCAACCGAGCCGGTTCCCATTAAGGGATTTGAGAGAGCTCCGGAGACAAACAGATCGGAAGGATGGGTCCCTGTTTCCGACAGAAAGATCCGCGTGGGGATAGTTGGTTACGGTGTCTGCAGATTCGGAGCCGACTTCGGATTCCAGAATCATCCCAATGTCGAAATTGTTGCAGTCAGCGACCTGTTCCCCGACCGCTGTGAAGCCCTGGCAAAAGTTTGCAACTGTTCAAAAACATATCCATCCCTGGAAGAGCTGGTGAAGGATAGCAATATTGAAGCAGTCTTTGTTGCAACCGATGCACCTTCTCATGCCAGACATGTCATAGACGCCCTGCGGCACGGCAAGCATGTTGCTTGTGCCGTTCCTGCTGTTTTCGGATCACTCGAAGAGGCTGACAGGTTATTTGAAGAAGTTAAGAAGAGCGGATTGAAATATATGATGTTTGAGACCTCCTGTTTCAGAGAAGACAACTATGCCATGCAACAGATATATAAAGCGGGAGGATTTGGCAAGCTTGTCTATTCGGAAGGTGAATATTATCATTATATGGAACAGCCGATAGATTCATACAAAGGCTGGCGGGTAGGACTACCTCCACAATGGTATCCCACACATTCCAATGCTTATTATATCGGAGTCACAGGAGGCACATTCACAGAAGTCAGTTGCATCGGTGTTCCCAGTATCATTGAACATCTGAAGCCGGAGAACAATATTTACAGGAATCCTTTCGGGACCGAGATTGCACAATTCCGGACAAGTGAAAACGGAGTGTCAAGAATGGGTGTGACATGGGATACCCCTGGTGATGAGGGTGAACGCGGGAGAATACGTGGTCAGAGAGGCTCCTTTAATGGGAAATATGAAGGTCTCGAAAAAATCCTGCCGGATATGAAGCGACCACCTCTTCCTCCGGGTGTTCCGGCAGGCGGACACGGTGGTTCACATGGGAACCTGATGAATGTATTCGTGATGTCAATAATTGAAGACCGTAAACCGCTGGTCGACATCGCCATGGCGCTTAACCTGACTGTTCCTGGTATAGTTGCACATAACTCGGCATTAAAAGACGGTGAATTACTGAAGATACCCAGGTATGAATTGTAATTTGATAATTACTTCTGGTTAGTTTCAGGGTTCAGATATAATTTATCATCCTTCAAGACTTGAATGACCTGCACGACTTGCACGACTTATTTCTTCAGCAGCCATTTCCAGACAGGGACAATGGTAATTTTAATGCCATTTTCTCTTTTCTCGTCTTCCTGATCCATCGTAAGGATCAGACCCTCTCCCAGATCATGAAAAGATGCAGCTTCTATAATCCCATTGATCTCCCTCGCCATATTATCATCATCAAGCTGATAGCAAACCTGTATAACCCTGACTACCTTGTTCTTTAAGCTAAGGACGAAATCGCATTCATATTTTTCGCGGTGATAATGAATGGTGTATTTTCTCCTCCTGAGTTCAACATAAACCAGATTCTCAAGCTTCCTTCCAAGGTTATCGGAAGTCTCAAATGACACAAGATTCAGGAAGGCATTATCAATGCAATATATTTTCTTGTTATTTATTATTTGCTTTTTTAGTGAAGGACTGAATTTTTCAACCTGGAAAAGCAGATAAGAATTCTCCATAAAAGAAATGTAGCTTTTCACTGTATTAAGACTGCCAAATCCAAGATTCGTTTTAAGCTTATTGTAGGAAAACGGCTTCCCCGGATTGCTTAACAGCAGTTTTGCAAGTTCCCGGAAGCTTCTTTCGTCACCGATACCATATCTAACTATTATATCCTTTATGAGTATGTCCTCATAAATTTGCTGAATAATCTCCTCCCGCTCATATCTGAGGTATTCAGGAATACCGCCTTTTACGAAAAAAATATTGAATTCCTTCCTTAAAAGGGCAGACATTTCCGGTAAATAAAAATCCTTATCTGAAAGCTCCGTCTTTCTGAAAACCAGATATTCCCTGAATGAAAATGGATAAAGAACAATATCAATATGCCTTCCGGTAAGCTTTGTCCCGAGTTCCCTGCTTAACAATGATGCGTTTGACCCTGTCAATATCACTTTGATCCCCTCACCATGATATCTCCTTATTGCTATCTCCCATTTATCAACATTCTGTATTTCATCAAAGAAAACCACATCAACCTTTTCAGAAAGCTCAAGAAAGGTCTCATGAACAGTGCCAAAGTCTTCCGAAGTGAATGACAAAAGCTTTTCATCCTCGAAGTTCAGATACGTTTGTTTTGAAGAAAACAGCTTTTCGTTAATCTGCTTCAGGAGAGTAGATTTGCCGGCACGGCGCATGCCGGTAATTATCAGTACATGAGGAGTCTCAGACAGACTGGTTATTTCATCGAGTATTTCCCGGGGAACCGTATCTTCATACTTTGTGAAACGCAAATTCTGGGGAATAATGATTTTTTTCAACTGCTCACTGGTCAACATAATGAGTGGTTTTTACACAAAGGTATTATATTTTTCATTCTAAATGAACATTATTTCACATTTTTGTTCATTTTAAATGTCAATTAATTAATTTAAGGTGATATTCGCTAAATATGGTGCCAGCCTGTACCCGGTTTCGGGGTGAAAAGGGAAGAACAAACCGCACCCTTAGTACAAAACTAAGAAGCCGGGATCTTACTTAAGCCTTCAGTCTTTATAAATATACCAGTACGCCAGCGGAATAAAGAACAAGCTTACAAATGTACCCAAAGACATCCCTCCTATCAGAGCGAGAGCCATGGGCCGCTGAAGCTCTGATCCGATACCTGAACTGAAAAGTATTGGCGCCGTTGATACAAGAGAAGCCATGGCTACCATTATTATCGGCTTTAATCTCCGGGAACCTCCCGCGTAAATAGCTTCTTTAAGCCCCATTCCTTCCTTACGGAGATTATTTATAGTGTCAACCTTCAGTATGGAGTCATTGATGATAACGCCCGACATTACAATAAGTCCGATCATTGTCATTATGTTAATAGTACCTCCCCATAGTTTTACAAGAAGAAGTGCTCCAGCAATATCTATCGGGATCTCCAGCAGAACTATTACAGGCTGGGTGAGCGATTCAAATTGTGCGGCAAGGATAAAATACAACAGCAACAGCGCCACGATCAATACTATTGTAAGCTCTTTGAAAAGTCGCTGACCCGAGATTAGCCCGCCGCTGAACCTGACATCAAGTGCAGGATCTTCTGTAACAAGCGCCCTTATCTCTCCCGTGACCCTTGCAGGCGTATTGGTCTCGATATTTATATTTACAGGCACATATTCACTATGCATCCCGCCTTTTATAGTCTTGTAATCATGTATCCTCCGTACCGTTACAACTTCATTGACAGGAATGGACTTGTTTGTCTTATTCAGGACATTCTCCGTGGATATAATATCACTTATTTGCTTCTCTTTTCCCGACAGTACGATGGGAAGCAATTCATACGATGCCCTTAATTCGCCTATATTGTTCTTGTTCAGCGATGTTTTCAGAGTGTTGTACATTGTCATCGCATCAA
>CAYPHL010000020.1:0-13710 GCA_964410385.1 uncultured Rikenellaceae bacterium
GTTTTCCGGAATTCTCTTCGCCCGGGGCAAGCCGGCCATAAACCATTTTCCCGTTACGGAATGAGCCTGAGTATAATCTGCTCTTATCATTGGGGATCATACTGATGGCATTCTCAGGGCATAAGCGTGAACAGAGGAAACAGCCGTCGCAGGAGATTTCAGAAATTGTTACCACACCTTCTGCAGTTGATATGGCATCAAAACGGCAGTAATTTTCACACAAACCGCAGGCAGTGCACAGATCATAGTTAATAGCAGCCTTATGTCCTGATATATAGACATTTTCTTCTTTATTTTCCGGGTTAAATAAAATGAACAGATTAGCTGCATCAACATCACAGTCTGCCAGAACAACCCTGGTGTTCAATGATGCAAATGCTACACTTATGCTCGATTTTCCCGTACCGCCCTTTCCGCTAATTACTGCTATTTCCATACATTCCGGTGATATTATCAATGACGTCCAGAAGTTGTTTCCCCAGGGAAGGATCTGATTCTGATACCAGTCTGCCTGTGGAATACTGTTCTGCAATCTCCTTCTTAAAAGGTATTTCCATCAGCAGGGGAATATTCTCTTTTTGGAGATATTCCCTGACCTGGTTATTGCCGATTCCAGCCCTGTTTATGATAACACCACAGGATTTGTTCATTGTGTTCAATGTTTCAACACTCTGTCTGAGATCACTCAGGCCGAAAGGAGTTGGTTCAGTAACGAGTATCACATAATCAGCCTGGTTAACTGTCTGAATAAAAGGGCAGGAAGTTCCGGGAGGGGAGTCCAGGATAGCAATATCAGCCTCAAGGTCAATCTGCTTTAAAGCTGTCCTGATCATGCTGACAGGAGACATAACCCCGATATTCATCCTTGCTTCGATAATTGAATTTGAACTGTTATATGAATAAAGGTTAACAACTCCCAGCGGAAAAGGTTTTTCGGTAATGGCATCATATTTACATGCCACACTGCATGCACCACAGCCATGGCACATGTCTTCAATGACACTGATTATTCTTTCAGGAGGCAGGATAAAAATGGCATTGTAATTACAGTATTCATGACATTTTCCGCAGTAAGTACATTTGCCGGTATCAATAACAGGTACCATCTGTGTCACTTCAATGGTTCCTTTATGCACAGCTTTAAAAAAAGCGACTGCATTCGGCGCTTCTGCATCACAGTCTGTAAGAACTGATTTTATCCCTTTATTTACCAGACTATGGAAAATATTTGTAGCAACGAATGTTTTTCCCGTCCCGCCTTTTCCGCTGGCAACTGCAATTTTATACATTTAAAGCAGAGTCATGTTATTTATGCTTTCAGCCGACAGATTGCTTTCCGGTCAGTGATCGCAATAATTTGCTCCGGCTTCCAGGGAGTCTGTCAGAAGTTCACCTGCCAGTTCTTTTGGAGATTTTATCGGGGCACCTACAAAAACATTAATTTTCTGCTGGTTGAACAGTCCGATTGCTCTCTGTCCCATGCCTCCTGCAATAACATCCGTTACACCCTTTTCAGCGAGCCATCCGGGGAGTAAACCAGGTTCGTGAGGTGGTGGAGTGATAAGGGTTTCTTCTGTAATGAGATTTTCATTTGTGTCAATAATGGCAAACTGCCGGCAATGACCAAAATGAGTACATAATATCCCGTCTTCCAACGGTATGGCTATTTTCCTTTTCATTATTTTACTTGTTTTATTGGTTGTTCAGTATGTTAATTATTTCACTGACCTTCTTTTCAGGATCCTTAATGAGAATCATCTGAATTTTAAGGCTGTCGAGTAATGATTTGATCCTGATCCCGAATTCTCCCGATATTATTTTTTTAACATCACGGGAAGCAATTATCTGTACCGAAGCAGGGCCGGCACCTTCCTGTGCATCCTTGTTGGGATTAGGTATGAATTCCATCCCCTTTGTTTCAGTATCATAAATCAAAAAATATGAGCAGCGTCCGAACCGCTGGTCAAGCTTGCTGTCGGGTGTATTACCTGTACAGGTTATTGCTACTTTCATCTTTTCAGTTCTGTTATTGTTCTATATTTTCTTCTGGGCCATATATGAAATCATCACAGGGAAAAATGTTTTTGCTCATGCAAAGCGGGCATTCTGAAATCTTTTTTTGCTTTTCAGGATTGTTAAAAAATGATCCGCATGATTTACAGGAATACCACTCACTGTCGAAATATATTTTTCCTCCTTCAATAATTATCTGTTTAC
Organism: uncultured Rikenellaceae bacterium; assembly: GCA_964410385.1. Classification (GTDB taxonomy): domain Bacteria; phylum Bacteroidota; class Bacteroidia; order Bacteroidales; family VadinHA17; genus LD21. The sequence goes on from CAYPHL010000020.1 coordinate 2,218, forward strand.
CCAATACAAGTGCCTCCGCTAATTTTTGTCTCGCTTTTGAATAGATCCGTGTAAGTGTCGGCCTGGAAACATTCATTATCTCTGAAGCCTGCTGGTGATTGAGCATTCCATAGTCGCATAACCTTATTGCTTCATATTCTTCGAGTTGAAGAAAAACATCAGCCTTAAAATGATTGTCTTTAGCACCATAAGGTTTAAGGCCCGATATTACCGGGGGATTGCTTATTTTTCTCAGCCGTGTGGGACGTGGTGACATAATATATGAACAATAGTTCGTTACAAAGATAACGAGCTATTGTTCATAACAAAAGAAGGGAGGTATTTTTTTTTGCGGATTTTGATAAACATACTGTATAATTTGTTAAAAAATATGATGTTAAGTGAACAGTATTATTATTTTTGTTGTTTTTACATAAAACCGCGAAAAAAAAAGGCAGATATATTTTATAAATTTAACAGGCTTAGGGAAAAACATATAAAACTGATTAAAAATGAATATTCAATTTTTTAAAAAGGCAACAGGCATACTGGTAATTAATTTAATCTTAAGTTTCAGTCTTAACGGGCAGACAAGGAGTGACGTGATCAAAGCGTTTAATGAAGGAGTTCAGGCATCTAAGACGGATACAAAAGCTGCTATTCCGGCATTTGAGAATGTGATTGTACTTGCCGACAAAGTAGGAGAGACCTGTAATGATCTTAAACAAAAAGCCACACAGGTATTGCCCGGGCTGTATGTAAAACTTGCCTCAACGGCAATAAGTGAGAAGAAACCTGCTCCTGAAATAATAAAAGCAGCAAAAATCGCTTCAGCAATGGCTGATAAATATGGAAGCGCCACAAGTAAAGAAAATGCAGGTAAGCTACTGGTTCAGGGGTATTATTCAATGGGTACGGATTTCTTCACCAAAAAAGAATATGATAACGCAATACTTGCTTTCGACTCCGTTCTGGCAATCAATCCGGATTATTCTGCAGCAATATATGGGAAAGCATTGGTTTACAGAGGGCAGAACAATGATGCATCATTTGAGGAAACTATAGACAAATTCATTGAAAAAGTAAAAGCAGGGAATGAAGAAGAAAAAGTTAAACAGGCATCCACTCTGGCCCTTGAATATTTTCGTGCTGCCGGATCACAGGCAAACCAGGCTGAAAAGCTTGACGACGCTCTTTCATTGCTGACTAAAGCTGCAAAATACGGGGAGGATAAGGATCTGTTCTATTATTTTGCCGATGTATATAATAAACAGAAGAATTTTAACAGCGGTGCTGAGTATGCTCAGAAAGGACTTGCGCTTGAAAGCGGTGATGCTGAAGCCAAAGCCAAGTTTTATTATCAGCTGGCAGTTGCCCAGGCAGGCAAAGGACAGAATGCTGAGGCATGCGCATCTTTTAAAAACTCATTGTACGGTGCATTTGCAGAAGCATCAAAAGCTCAGAGGAAAAACCTGAAGTGCGAATAGAGCCCTTCTTTTAATAAAAGGGATTAACATAATCTGAAATTCTTATAACTTTTATAATTCATATCCTTTGTGAATCCTTTGAGCGCCTTTGTGGTTAATTTTTTTTACCACGAAGGGACACAAAGGTATCACAAAGTAACACAAAGGAATTGAGTAGAAAGGAAGAAAGGACATTCTTCGGATTCAGCAGGAATATCCTGTTTACAGGGCTGACAAGTTTCCTAACTGATACATCCGTCAAGATGGTCTATTCCGTAATGCCAATGTTCCTGTTGTCAATCGGGGCATCGAGGACAAGTCTGGCCCTGATCGAAGGCATTGCTGAAAGTACTGCATCTCTTATAAAAGCCTTGTCGGGATTCTGGAGTGATAAGATTGGTAAGAATAAACCATTCATGCTCATCGGATATGGCCTTTCTGCCCTTATAATTCCGCTTTATACTTTTGTCATTTCCCCGGTACAGGTATTGGGGCTCAGGTTCATTGAAAGGTTTGGGAAGGGAATAAGGACAGCTCCCCGTGACAGTCTGATAGCAGGGTCAATAAAAGACGGGGAAAGCGGGAAGAGCTTCGGATTCCAGAAGGCAATGGATAACTCCGGTGCAATTGCCGGTCCGCTTCTGGCATTTATCCTGCTTTCAATTCTTCCGGGAAATTACAGGCTGATATTCCTTCTGGCAGGAATTCCGGCAATACTGGCGATCTTTGTAATAATATTCGGAATTAAGGAAGCCGGGAAACGGAAGGAAGAACTTTTCAAAAAATTCCGTTTTAAGGAGTTTCCCGCGAAGTATTATTTCTTCCTTGCCATTGTATTTATTTTTACTCTTGGAAATTCAACCGATGCTTTATTACTGGTCAAAGCCAATGAAGTAGGGGTTAAGATAGCCTTCATTCCGATGGTTTATCTGATAACGAACACAGTATCCGTTATTACATCGGTCCCCGTGGGTGCAATAGCCGACAGGTTTGGCAAAGAGAAGGTCCTGATTGCAGGTTATATCATATATGCTGTTGTTTATTACGGATTTGGAGTAACTACCACAACAGGTTCAATTATTGCACTTTTTGCTCTTTATGGTCTTTACTCAGCGGCAACTGACAGCATTCAGAAAGCCTTTATTTCTGATCTGACCGACAGTAACAAAAAGGGGACAGGGCTTGGACTTTATAATGCTTTACTGGGATTGACGCTTTTACCAGCAAGTCTGATAGCAGGCACTTTATATGACAAGGTTGACTCACACATACCGTTTTATTTTGGCGCTGCAACTGCCGCATTATCAGCTGTTCTTATGGCAGTATTTATGGTTATTAACCGGAGATCAGGGAAATAACAGCCATTTTCCGGGAAGAACTAATAATCCGAATAAAATTGATTCCTGTTCCACTTTTTAGCTGTCAGCAACAGAAAATTGATTAAAATCATTATTTTTGTTTCAAATACTCAATGAAAGCGGGTGTTCTGTATTTATGGGTCTGATATCTCTATTAATAAATATTTTTAACTCTTAATTATTTAACTTATGAAAACTAAACTTTTTTCATTTTTGTTCATTTTACTGATTTCAAATTCTATGATCAATGCCCAGGATGATCCTAAAGTCGGGTTTGGTATTTTAGGCGGACTGAATGTTCAGACAATCACCGGGAAAGATTATTATGGAGATAAGATCGATAACGGACTTGTTTTCGGATTTCATGCCGGGGTAAATGCAAATATTCACATCGTATCCGATTATTATTTTCAACCGGGGCTTCTGTTTTCGGTAAAAGGAGGGAAAGAATTTTATGAGCAAAATGCCACCAAATCTGATCCGAACGAAGTAACATCAATAACAAAGCTTAATTATATTGAATTGCCTTTGAATTTCCTTTACAGGCCGGTACTTGGTGAAGGTCGGATGCTTCTGGGCTTCGGTCCTTACCTTGCTCTGGGTATAGGGGGAAGAGGAACTTCAGAAGGAGGTTACTACGGAGATCATGAATTCGATGTTAAATTCAAAAATCCGGCACCATGGAATTCTGAAGATGATACAAGATATTGCAGGCCTTTGGATGCAGGCGCTAACATCTTTTTTGGTTATGAAATGAGTTTCGGAATGTTTTTCCAGCTCAATGCACAACTGGGAATGCTTAAAGTAAATTCGGAATTTGAAGATGTTGATACTGACGAAACAAATCTGAAGAATACCGGTTTCGGTCTGTCAGTCGGTTACAGATTCTGATATTCTTATTAACAAATATGCTCCGCCGGATGATGTAATTGCTCCGGCGGAGCATTTTTTTATAGTTATGTTATTTAATGCTCCAAAAATGATGACTATAGATATAAGCTCATCTGAAAGTTAAACATAGCCGGAATGGCATATTCTGCAAAAAATTTGATTACCTTTTACCTTTGATTATAACAACCTTTGTGTCCTTCGTGTGAACTTAGTGCTCTTTGTGGTTTAAAATAAAATTCACCTTAACCACAAAGTGCACAATAAGGACACGAAGGGAGGCAGGAAATTAATGAGAATATATGTATTTAACGGATTAAGTCTTATTGGAATATTGATTATCGAAAACATCAGTTTTTTCTTAAAGAGATAATTATTGCTAAACTCAAAACAAAAAGAGATGGGAATGAAACCTAAAAAACAGATTTCGGTAATTCTTTTTTTAGTACTTGCCGCACTGACCTTTGCTGTGCAGTCGTGTCATTCCGGGAATGTATCAGGGAATAATGTTATTCAGAGCGATGCCGCTGGAAACTATCAGAAGTTTTGTGCCGGTTGTCATGGTGCGAATCTTGAGAAATTTGCAGCAAAAGCCTGGATGGATGAAGAAGGTACATCTTCGGCCTTCAGCAGTATAAAATTCGGGATCGAAACTATTGGGATGCCATCATTTCAGAAGACTTTTTCGGATGCTGAAATAGAAGAACTGGCAACCTACGTTAAAAAAGGTATCCCTGAAGACAGAAGCAAACTTAAACCGGCAGTAACACCCGGAGGTATTATTGAATCCGAAGTTCAGAAATTTACGGTTGATACAGTTGTTTCGGGATTAAATGTCCCGTGGGGCATGGCATTTCTTCCGAATGGTGATATGCTGATATCTGAACGGTCAGGCTCGCTTCATATTTTTTCAAAAGGAAAACTGTCCCCGCCTGTTGAAGGATTACCACCAATTATGGCAATCGGTCAGGGCGGGTTGCTTGATATTTGTCTTCACCCTGATTATGATAAGAACGGCTGGATATATTTTTCCTATTCGGCATTGAATACTCAGAGCAGAAAACCAATCGGGAATACTGCAATAATGAGGGCCAGGCTGAAAGGAAATAGTCTTTACGATCAGCAGGTAATATATAAAGGTACACCAGAAACAGACCGGAATTATCATTTCGGCTGTAAAATTGCTTTCGATGGCAAAGGGCATATTTTTTTCGGAAACGGCGACCGCGGACAGCATTTTGATTTTCCGCAAAAGCTTGATAATTCAAACGGGAAAATACACCGCCTTAATGATGACGGATCTGTTCCGTCTGATAATCCATTCGTAAATACTCCCGGGGCAATTCCTTCCATATACAGCTACGGACACAGGAATCCGCAGGGAACATGCATCCACCCGCTTACAGGTGAGTTGTGGGTTTCTGAGCACGGGCCAAGAGGAGGTGATGAGCTTAATATTATCAAACCGGGATTAAATTACGGATGGCCTGTTATTTCCTATGGCATAAATTATGACGGGACCATTCTCACTCCCGACATTGAAAAGGAAGGAATGGAACAGCCTGTCTTTTACTGGATACCATCAATTGGTCCATGCGGAATGACATTTGTTACGGGAGACCGGTATAAGAACTGGAAATACAATCTTCTTCTCGGTTCACTTCCCCTTAAGCATCTTGAAAGAGTTGTCATTAAGAATAATTCGGTCCTTCACCGCGAGGAACTGCTCGAAGGTATCGGCAGGGTAAGAAATGTTGTTATGAGTCCTGATGGCTATATTTATCTGTCAATCGAAACTCCCGGGAAAATACTCAGACTTATACCGTCAGAATGAACAACCCGGGTATACTCTGCCTTTGGCAGTAGTATTTTTTTCTTATTGCTTTTATCTTTTATCTGCTGTATAAATTTTGCAGATAAAAATATTAAGTTTACAGAAACTTAAATAACAATGAGTGTAGTCAGATTCAGTGTGAGTCTTGAGGAAGAACTTCTTGGTGAACTGGATAGCTATGTAAGAAATAATAATTTTTCCAATCGCTCCCAGGGACTTCGTCACCTCATTGAAAAAAATATTGTTGAGAAAAAATGGCAATGCAATAATATTGTTGCAGGTGCGATTGTTATGATCTATGACCATCATAAGAAAGATATTGTTGCAAGGTCAAATGATATCCAGCATGATTACTTCAGTGTGATTTTATCATCCCAGCATTACCATCTGGATCATGACATGTGTATGGAGATAATAGCGGTTAAAGGCAAGGCTAAAATTCTGACAGAACTTGCCGATATGCTTATCAGCATAAAAGGTATCAGGCACGGAAAACTTTTAATGAGCAAAGCAGAATAAATTTTTTTATTATATTGGTAACACGAAAATTAATATTCGTAATACTTATCTGTAATCATAAAATTAAGCATTCAGGAATGAAGTATAAAATTCTGGTTTTAGCTGTTTTGTCAGTCTTATCCCTTCCGGTGTTCACTCAGGAAGGCATACGGTCCATACTTAAGGATACAGTGAATCTTGACGAGGTTGTAATAACCGGGACCACAGTAAAAGTGAGCAGACATAATGTTCCTTTAGCCGTATCGGTTGTAAGCAGCCGGCAGATAACAGAAAGTGTGGAAACCGCTCTTCTGCCGGTACTGAACGGAAGGGTTCCGGGTTTATTTGTAACCGAAAGAGGTATAATGGGTTTTGGAGTATCAACAGGTGCGGCGGGACAGATATCGATAAGGGGTATCGGAGGCAGTCCCAATACCGGAGTGTTGATGCTTATTGATGGTCACCCTCAGTTCATGGGTATTTTCGGTCATCCTCTCCCTGATTCATATATTGCATCCGATGTTGAAAAAGTTGAAGTAATTCGTGGTCCGGCATCAATACTTTACGGATCAAATGCAATGGGAGGAGTAATAAACATAATTACCAAAAAGCAGACCCACGAAGGCATTCAGGGGAATGCACACTTTATGTATGGTTCATATAACACGCAGAAATATGTGGCATCTGCAGGTTATAAGAAAAATAAATTAAGTTCTTTCGTATCATTAAACCATGATCAGACCGACGGTCATCGCGAAAATTCGGAATTTAAAATCACAAACGGGTATGTAAAACTGGGATACGAATTAAATCCGGGTTTAAATATCAATACTGATTTCAGTCTTGCACGTTTTAAAACAGCCGATCCCGGTCCTGATACAATTAATGCACTTGCAGGCAATTCACTTGACATCACCCGGGGCTACTGGTCATTAGCTGCTGATAATAATTATGGTAAATTCTCAGGCACCGCAAAGTTCTTTTACAATTTCGGTGAACATAAAATATCAGACGGATTTCATTCGAATGATAAAAACTATGGTATTAATATCTATGAGACAGCCAGACTTTTCAGAGGAAATAATTTAACTCTGGGTGCAGATTACCTCGTTTACGGAGGTAAGGCTGAGAATGAAAAATATGGCACTTTTATTACAGATACGGCTGTTTATGATGCAGGAATATATGCATTTACCCAGCAGACTTTTTTTGACAGGCTGACGGTTAATGCTGGCTTGAGACTCCAGCAACACAGGGTATATGGACGGGAATGCATCCCTGCGGGCGGATTTTCATGGAAAGTTTCAGAGAACACAACCTGGAAAACATCAGTTTCAAAAGGATTCAGAAGTCCTACGATCAGGGAATTATTTGTATGGAACCATAATGTTAACCTGAGTCCCGAATCGGTTATAAATTATGAAACATCCTTTCTGCAAAGTTTTTATGGTAGAAAAATTAATCTGGAACTGACCGGTTTTAGTATTGTTGGTGATAATATGATCATTACGGTTCCGAATATCGGATTGCAAAATGCCGGTGAAATTCATAACAGGGGTATTGAATTCAGTGGAAACATAAATCCATCTGAAAAACTGGGGATGAATATTACCTACTCATATACTGCTATGAAAAATCCCGTATATGCCACTCCGAGACATAATCTTTTCGGCAGCGTAAATTATGAATACAAAAAATTCAGTTTCATGGTCAGCAGCCAGTATATTAATCACCTTGACAGTGATCCGGCAATAAACAGGGAAGCTTATGAAACATATACCCTGTTGAATTCAAAAGTGTCATTCCATATAACCGGATGGGCCGAATTATTTGTGAGTGCAGAAAATATCCTTAATCAAAATTATGCCACAAACATATATTATACGATGCCGGGCATAACTGTTTTTGGGGGTGTAAAAGCTGTTTTCCGGAAGTAGTCGTCTTTACAGCGATCAGGCCCGGGCAGCTGTATTTTCAGTCTGTTTTACTTTCTGATGCGATGCCGTCTTTTGCATTTTCGGTGCCAAGCCAGTATTTTTCGATCTCTTCAAGTGATTTTCCTGTTGTTTCTGGTACCTTCTTCCACATTATCCACAGATAAGGCAGGCACATAGCGGCAAAGAGGAAAAATGTCCCTGCAGGGGTAAGGTTCTCCAGAAGCCAGGGGGTGAGCTGCCCGATCAGATACGTTCCTACCCATAGCGATATACCTGCAACCGACATTGCAAGTCCTCTTACCCTGGTGGGATACATCTCTGATAACAAAACAAATATAACGGCACATATTGAAATGGCACAGCAGAAGATATAGAACAGGAAGAAGATTAAAAGGAACATCGATGACAGGCCTGACTCTTTCCCTGTCAGAAAATAAAATCCTATCAGTATCAGGGAAATGATCATGCCGGAAACTCCCCAGTAAACAAGTTTTTTCCGGCCGACTTTGTCTATAATAAGGAGGGCAATGACAGTTGTTCCCATATTGACCAGGCCGACCATTACCTGATAGAACAGTGAATCGCCCTTTGACAGTCCGCTTTCTTCAAAAATCGTCGGTCCGTAATAAAGAACAGCATTCACCCCCATGAATTGTCCGAGCATTGCTATCGCCACTCCAATGAGAACAGCTTTAAAAATCCCCGGTTTCAGCAGCTCAGCCCATTCTGACTTTGTATCACCGGTTGTCGATTCACGAATTGTATTTATTTCATTATCAGCATCCCTTTGGTCTTTATGAATTCGGTAAATTATGCTTCTGCTTTTTTCGATCCTGTTTTTTAATATGAGCCAGCGGGGGCTTTCCGGTACAAAGAATATCATGATTATGAATAAAAATGCCGGTAAAGATTCCATTCCAAGCATTGCACGCCATACTTCGGTATTGAATATCTTGTTTAATAAAGGGCTGGAAAAGACCCTGCTGTCGGAAAAATCAAGCAGCAGGTAATTGATCAGGTATGCTGCCAGAAATCCTACTGTAATCGCTAACTGGTATAATGAGACCATACTACCCCTGTGTTTAGCTGCTGATATTTCAGAAATATAAACCGGCGATACTATTGATGCTACACCAATACCCATTCCTCCGATCATTCTGTAAATGACAAGCCCGTTAAAACTGGTTGCTATGGCACAGCCGGCAGCGGAAACTGTAAACAGGACAGCTGAGATGAACATTGAATTTTTACGTCCCAGGTAATCGCTTAAAATTCCTGCAAAAGAGACGCCAATTATTGAGCCCACGAGTGCACATCCTACATACCAGCCTGTCTGGATTGAATCAAGCCCGAACTGGGCCGATACCTGTGAGATAGTTCCTGAAATAACTGCAGTATCATAACCAAAAAGGAATCCTCCGATTGCTGCGACCACGGAAAGAAATATAGTGTAGTTATACATAATTGATTAAATTATTAATTTGAAGCATTATACGAATAAATTCAGAATTATCTGCCTCAGGATTCAAACATACAGAAAAATCACGGGTCAGTAAAATTACAGTTTCATTCCTTTCGCCTGCCTGGTGAGACAAATGATTTAATATTATCTGTAATCCTTATTATTTGCCGTGAGACCTTTTGTTTAAATGATAATTTTTCAGCAAGGATAAAATCAAATAATATTTTTGAAAACTCGGGTGTTCTGAGGTATCCGAATGATTTGTGAGGATTACGGATGCCATCGCTCTCATAATTATTAACAACAAGGATATCAATTGGTTTCACTCCGTAATCATTTTCTGAGTAATAATCAGAAAGTCTGTAATTAAACGCAACTTTATCAAGGATATCAGAAAAATTATACCAGTTCTTAACTATACCGGGGGGAGTTTTTATTTTGTCAGGAATTATACCTCTGTATTTATATTCATCTGCTATTTTACTGATAACCACAGGTAAACCCAGGGGAGAGCCAATGGTTATAAAGGTATTGATCCTGATTTCAGGGGCAAGGAATGATAATACGTCATATGCAATTATTGTGCCCATGGAATGGCTTATCAGCATAATATCATAATTCTCGTACTTTTTTAACCTTGAATAAAGCCTTTCCCTGATCAGGTTTTTTGCCTTGTGTATCTTGTTATCTTTTCCGCTAATATTCCCGGAGTAATATATTTCAAGATCAGAGAAATATCTGTTTATGATTGTATCAGAAATAAACGAATAATTCAGTGTAAGATCATCGTTCAGGAAAATCCTGTTCATCTGACGGCCCAGAAAGTCTATTACCTTTTTCCTTGTACTATAATCACTGACTATAAAATTTGCGGGAGCTTTTTCATATTTCTCGTCAAGGAAATATGGACTTTCGGGATCATTATCCTCAGGATCCTGGTTTTTATTGTAAATGAGATCAGACCAGTAGGCAAGTTTAAATTCAGGAAGCCTGACATTAAATTCCTGTTTCTTAAGTCCTTCATTCATAGCGAGCTTCCACCAGTATTCGAGTAAATGCCTGGATGGTTTGTTCCCCAGCCCGTGAACACCTATAATTGCATTTGCCATAAGATTAACAAATCAGTACTTAAAGTTAAAAAAATCCTTATTCCGTCAATAATTACTAACTTTAGGCACTATAGGCACTTTAGGCACTATAGGCACTTTAAGCACTTATCCTGGCCTTTCCTTCAAAACCATTGTGATAATGAAGACTGATAATAAAATTGACAGGTTGTTCGGTCCATCGGGAACATTTGCAGGCTACTCGTTAATATTTTTTGGTGTAATTACGACTTACTTCAGTTTAACTGGATTAATACTTGTAATCGCCGGAGCATTTATGGCATTTACATATGAGGGTACCCTAATAGATTTTGATTCGGGCAGGATAAAACCTTATACTTCTATTTTCGGTGTTTATAAGAATGGCAAGTGGTATAATGCTCAGGAATTCAGTAAGTTTTACATTTTCAGGTCACGGCGGAGCTCTACTATGCACAGCAGGGGTAATGTACCGCTGACAATTAAGAGCAGTGATATCAGGCTTGCACTTTTAAAAGGGGACGGATCGCAGAAAATTATAATTAATAAGTATGATTCATTTGAAGCAGCAAGGACTGAGATGTCGGATTTGATAAGGGAACTGAAGCTTACGAGGTTGGATGAATGGAAAAAACCTTAAATTTGCCACCCGGAATATTAAGTATGAATAATTTGTGATCCGGAAATTTTAAAAACTAATATATTATGGCAAAATTATCAACCAGAGAAGGCTACCTGAGAAGGGAATTAAAAAAGAAGAAAGCAATGATAAAAGGTAAGAAATATCATGCTTCCACGAAGAAATCCTCATCCAAAAAGTATAATGATATTCAAAGGAACAACAGCTTGGTTATTGATAAGTTAAAGAAAGAATTATAAAATCCCTGCCCGGAGCTGCCGGGGCTGATTCCGTTTGCTTTTTCAGGGCGGAATATCGGGAGTAACCTTTGTTGCGATAAATTGTTAAGAAAAATCGGAAGCCCTCC
>CAYPHL010000020.1:13810-45107 GCA_964410385.1 uncultured Rikenellaceae bacterium
TTCGCTTCCTCCTTCATTACATTTCGGAGGACAAAGAAAGCTTCAGAGGGCGAAGAGTGGACTGTGTCCACCGAAGCCCGCAGAAGATTCGGCGGTACAATCTATATTAAAACGGGACAGCCCTCCTTCGCTTCCTCCTTCATTACATTTCGGAGGACAAAGAAAGCTTCAGAGGGCGAAGGTGGAGATTAAGGGATTCGAACCCTTGTCTTGTGACTGCGAGTCACATACTCTGACCAGCTGAGCTAAATCCCCGGAATCAGTCATCCAAATTTATTGAAAATTCCGATAATCTGAAATATCCTTTTATATCTGAAATAATATTTATAAATACGTATTATAATACGTAGTTAACTACGTATTATAATACGTATTTATTCTTTTGATTTATCATATCATCTTTTTCCTGACAAGATTATAAGAATGATCGACCCAGGATAGTATCTCTTTATCCGGGACAGTCCCATCAACATGAATTGTATTCCAGTGCTTTTTGTTAAAGTGCCAGGCAGGTGTCACCGCACTGTATTTTTCCCTCAGTTCAATGGCCATTGCCGGATCACATTTCAGAGTTATTCCCCTGCTGTCATCCGACAGGTCAAGCAATGCAAACATTTTCCCTGCTACTTTGAAGACCAGGGCCGTATCGTTAAAGGGAAGACTTTCTGTTACACCTGGTTTGACGATGCAATATTCTCTGATTTCTTCGACATTCATGATACCCCTGTATTTTACTACAAATATTTAAACTCTTTGTGAATTCATTGGGAGTTAAGTTTCCCTGAAATATTCCTGAAGTTAATTAGTTGGTGATTCAGGTATTGCATCTCCTGGTGGCCAGCATAACATAAAAAAGTTTTTCTGATCTTTTTTGGCAGTACCTTTTTAATGTGGTTTAATCCGTCTAAAAAATGGGTGCTGAAGGTTTCTGAAGACTTGATTTCAACGGCATCGAGCGACATGATGTCATCAATAATCAAATCAACTTCGTTTTGATTGCTGTCTCGATAGAAATAGAAATTATCCAATAAACCCTTGTTTCTTCTGGATTTTACTATATCTGCAATTACGAGGTTTTCAAATAATGCCCCTCGTAAAGGATGACTGTCTAATTGAACAGAATCCTGAATCCTTAATAAAGCACTGGCAAGCCCCACGTCGTAAAAATACAGCTTATGGGATTTAGTTAAACGTTTATTGATATTTGCATGGAATGGTGGTAACTTAAATACAATGTAAGAAGTTTCCAGTATGGATATCCAGGCATGAATAGTATGAACCGATACCCCGATTTCATTTGCCAGGTGACTGGCAACAAATATCTGACCAACCCTTCCGGCACAAAGCCTTGCGAAAGTTCTGAATCTGTCCAGATCTTTAATGTTTACAATCTGTCTTAAATCCCTTTCAATATAGGATTCTATATAGTCAGAATAGAGCCTGGTAGGATTGATTTCAATATTCCATAGTCTTGGGTAAAAGCCTTTGTACAGAATCTCATTAATTTGCGTCTCATTGAGTGAACCCAACTCCAACATATTGAAAGGGAATAACTTAAAAATAGCTGTTCTTCCGGCTAAAGACTGGCTTATTCCGCTCATTAAATTAAACTGTTGACTGCCTGATAAGATGAACATGCCAGGAGTATTGTACTCGTCAACGATTCCCTGAATGTAAGATAGTAATTCAGGAACGCGCTGGACTTCATCCAGGATCACTCCATCCAGATATTTGTTTAAAAATCCCCTTGGATCTGTTCTGGCAATTTCGTAATTGTCGGGATTCTCGAGTGAAATGTACTTTTTATCCGGGAAAAGGTGTTTTATCATGGTTGTTTTCCCTGATTGACGGGGACCGGTAATAGTAACAATTGGAAAACCAGACGCTCCTGTCAGTACTTCATGTTCGATTTCTCTTTTGATATACATTTTATGTAATTGTGAAATGCTACTTCAAAATTACATAATTTAAATTGAATAACAAAGTCAATTCAAAAACGAGTCGCGAATTCAAAGTTACATAAGCCTGTTTAAGCTTATCCTGCTTCACAGTATATTTAAATGGTACAATGATCCTGTTCATATGATATCCCGGGGTGACTGATGCATATCTTTCCCTCAGCTCAAGGGCCAGAGAAGGGTCGTATTTCAGATTTATTTCAAGATCTTCCTCGAGATTTGCCAAAGCGAATATTTTTCCGGCTACCTTGAAAACCAAAGTTTCATCATCAAAAGGAAAGCTTTCGGTAAAATCCTTTTTTGAAATACAATATTCTCTCAGGATCTCAATATTCATATACTTTTATTCTAATGATTCATATTCCTTTGCGCTCTTTGCGTAATCCTTTGCGCTCTTTGTGGTTAAATAACAATGCTTACTTAACCACAAAGGACACGAAGGTTATCACCAAGGTGCACAAAGGGATACAATTTACAGAATATTTTAAAACAATGTCCTGGCTTTCAGAACCGGAGATGCATATTTCCCGGAGCAGAATAAGAAGGCAGCGAAAATGTTATATTTACAAAAACCAAAAACCTCAGATGATATGAAAACAAAGATCATTGTCACATCAATAATCCTTTTAATAATGGTTGCATGTAAATCTAAAACTAATGAACAGACTGAAAACACTGCAGCTGCTGTTCAGACAGCTGAATATCAGAAAATGATAACAGCCAGGGTATTTATCAAACCGGGCAAAGAAGCTGATTTTATTTCGGCAGCAAAAATGATGATTGAAAATTCAAATAAGGAAGAAGGTTGTCTGGGATATATGCTTTACCAGGATCCGTATGAACTTACCAATTTCATTTTTGTTGAGAAATATGTAAACCAGGCTGCAATTGATATCCATTTCGGCACATCATATTTTAAGGAATTCGGCACGTTGATTTCAGATATGACAAGCAATCCGATGGAGATCAAAATTTATGATATAGCAGCGGAAAAGTAACAATATTTCATTTGATATTCCGAAGGACAATACTTAGGGTAAATAATTCCGGAAGATTAAAGTTCCTGCGGTTTATCGTGTTTTATGAATGTATGGTTATCGAGATCCCTGAATGCTTCTTCAAGTTCTTCCTGGGTGTTCATAACAATGGGGCCGCCCCAGGCAACGGGTTCCCGGAGCGGTCTGGCTGCTATCAGGAAGAATCTTGCTCCTCCGGGTCCGGCTTTGATTCTCACTTCATCAAAATCAGATCTTTCTGCAGATGAGGAAGCCATCAGTATGGCGCATGCCTTTTCCTCAAACTTTGACAATTCTTCATCGGCAGCAAGGGTTCCGTCAATAAGATAAAGGAACATTGTCTGGTCATTTGAAGTTTCGTTATATGTCCAGATACTATCCGGTTTCAGATCAACATCCAGATACTGAACTTTCACATATTCTCCTTTTACGGCTCCGGTACTGTCTTTATACCTGCCCGACAGGACTCTGACTGTTGCATTTTCTTCTACTACAACCTGAACATTTTCTTTTTTAATGTCCCTGTAAGCCGGCAGGGTCATTTTATCTTTTTTCGGCAGGTTAACCCACAGCTGGCAGCCAAGCATACGTTCCGATGCCATCGGCATTTCCTGGTGGATTATTCCCGATCCGGCTGTCATCCACTGGCACTGGAGGTCTCGGATAACACCTTTGTTACCGAGGCTGTCGCCATGCTCAATATCTCCCTGTAAAAGATAAGTTACAGTTTCGATACCCCGGTGGGGGTGCCAGGGGAATCCTTTTATGTAATCCTTAGGGTCGGAAGAGTCAAAACCATCAAGCATCAGAAAAGGGTCAAAATCCTTAATGGTCCTTATTCCTAAAACTCTTCGTAAACGGACACCAGCTCCGTCAACGGCATGTTGTCCCCTGACTACCTGAGTACATTTTCTTTCAGACATTTTCGGGCATATTAAACGGTTTTCTTCCGCCGCCGGGTCTGGAGAGATAGGAATCTGCTTCGGAGTCGTTGATAAACTTTTCGGTTTTTCCGTCAAATACAAGTTTCCTTCCTGTACGGTAGGCGATATTCCCCAGGTGCATCATGGCTGTTGAAAGATAACCTTCTTCGATCTCAGCGATCAGATCTTTATTATTCCTGGTTTTTACGCAGTCGACAAAATTCTGGAAATGGAAGTCAATCCCTGCTTTGGTAATTTCATCATATCTTGGATCCGGTTCAAGATCTGCCTGTGTTACAGTTATTGAAGGTTTATTTGACCTGTCCTGCCGGGCTCCGGTGCTGAAGGCTGCGGTGCCTGTCTGACCGGCGACTGCTGCAGCTTCATTGCCTGACTGGAATACCTGGAATGTATTGCCTACAGTACAGGCATAACCTTTGGTGCCAAGCCAGAGAATACCCCAGGGATCATCTGGTGTAGGAAGGCTTCTAACTTCAAGTTCCAGGATTGCTCCGTTAGCATATTCGAAAGTTGCAACCTGCAGGTTGGGAACATCCTGGTCCGATTCCTCTGCATAGGCATAGAAACCACCGCAGCATGCTATTTTCGACGGATGTTCATTCAGGTTCATTGATAACCTGATAAAGTCCATGTAATGGGTTCCGTTATTTCCGAATTCGCTTGTGCTTGTATCCCAGTACCAGTGCCAGTTATAGAGGAAGTGGTTTTCATTGAACGGCATCATTGGGGCCGGACCTCTGTAAAGATCCCAATCAACGCCCTTAGGTACCGGGCCATCAGGCTTTCTGCCTATGCTCGGTCGTGAGCGGTAAACAGTACCTCTGCCCATATAGATATCTCCGATCACACCTTCACGAAGAAGCTGAACGGCCTTTTTGTTAACCCTGTTTGCCCTTCTCTGGGTACCGGCCTGTACTATCCTGTTGTATTTCCTGGCTGCCTGTACCATTTTCCTGCCTTCATCGATATTATATGAAATTGGTTTTTCGACATATACATCCCTTCCAGTCTGGCAGGCGTTTACAGTCATTATTGCATGCCAGTAATCGGGTGTTGCTATTGATATAATGTCCAGATCCTTGTTCTCAAGCATCTTACGGTAATCGGTATATAAAGCCGGTTTTGCACCGCCCAGCTTTTCAATATCAGCAACGGCTTTGGGAAACAGATATTCCACACAGTCGCAAATTGCTGTTACTCTTGTGTCCTTTATTTTGGTGAAGTTAGCCGTATGTCCTCCGCCTCCGTAAAATCCTCCGCGGTCGTTTATTCCTATAACTCCGACATTAAGAACATCACTAGGGTTGATCCGGGCATAACCTTCTATAAATGCCGGTGCTCCAAGTGCTATTCCTGCTGAAGCCATTGCTGACTTCCTGATGAAAGTGCGTCTTTTCTCTGTTTTCATGATTGTGATGTTATAACTGTTTCAACTTACAAATTAACAATAATATCCTTCCGGTTTATAATATTCCTCTGCATGTAAAAATAATCAATCTGGACAACTGATTGAACTACACCCTGTTTTTTTTAACTTAGCAGGATAAAAGTATTATGGGGTAATAATTTAATGAAAATATATCTTGATTATAATGCTACCACACCGGTCGACAGAGATGTGATTCAGGTGATGCAGCCGTACCTTGAAAAGTACTTTGGTAATCCATCAAGTTCTCACAGCTTTGGTACTGATGCAAAGATTGCCATTGAAAATGCACGGAAACAGGTTGCAGATCTTATAAACTGCCGGCCTGATGAGATCATTTTTACAAGCGGAGGGACCGAATCAAATAATCTGGCAATAAAGGGATTTGTTTATGCAAATGAACACAGGGGGAAGCACATAATAACATCTGCCATCGAGCATCCGTCAGTTCTGGAAGTATGCAGGTATCTGGAGAGTAAAGGTTTCCTGGTAACCTGTCTTCCGGTTGACGGATCCGGAAGAATAAATCCCGGGGATGTGGAAGCGGCTGTCACTCCAGGCACGATACTGATTTCAGTTATGCATGCAAATAATGAGATCGGAACTATTCAGCCCGTTTCCGAAATAGCTGAAATTGCGCGCAGGCATAATATTGCTTTTCATACCGATGCGGCTCAGTCTGCAGGAAAATATCCGGTAGATGTCAGAAAAATGGGGGTCGATCTTTTGACGATAGCCGGTCATAAGCTTTATGCACCTAAAGGAGTGGGAGCTCTTTATATAAGGGATGGGATTATTCTCGAGAAACTTATTCATGGAGCTGATCATGAACAGAATAAACGGGCCGGGACTGAAAATGTGCCTGAAATTGCCGGACTGGGCAAAGCATGTGAGATTGCACAGAAGGATCCGGGAAAAAACATCAGTCACATGCAGCGGATGAGAGATATGCTCCGGGATTCACTGATGCAGAAAATAGAGGAGATAAAGTTAAATGGCCATCCTCAGATGTGTCTTCCTAATACACTTAGTGTCAGCTTTCACAGGATAGAAGCCAATATACTTCTGAGCGAAATGGAATCAAAGGGTATTGCTGCTTCAGCTGGTGCAGCATGCCATACGGATTCAGTAGATATTTCTCCGGTACTGACAGCTATCGGACTGGATCCTGATTATGCAATGGGTACTATCAGGTTTTCTGTGGGAAGGTATACCACCGAAGATGAGATCAGGCATGCTTCATCAGTAATAACGGATATCGTCAACAGGTTAAGGCCATCAGGATCCGGTAAGGTCCCTGAGATGAAAACTGAAAGAGGGAAAATAAGGCTGACAAGCTATACACAGGGCCTCGGATGTGCTTGTAAGTTACGTCCCCAGGAACTTGAAAAAATATTGAAGGAGATACCATCCGGCACAGATCCGGATGTGTTGATTGATACAAAGAATTCGGATGATGCAGCAGTTTACAGGATCGATGATAAAACAGCTATTGTCCAGACTGTCGATTTTTTTACCCCTGTTGTTGATGACCCGTATGATTTTGGTTCAATAGCTGCGGCTAATGCACTGAGTGATATTTATGCCATGGGAGCGAAGCCCCTTTTTGCATTGAATATAGTCGGATTTCCGTCAAACCGGCTCCCGATGGAAGTTTTGAAGGAAATCCTGAAAGGAGCTGCCGACAAAGCATCAGAAGCCGGTATATGTATTCTGGGAGGTCACACTATTGATGATCCCGAACCAAAATACGGGATGGTAGTGTGCGGAACCGTTCATCCTGATAAGATCTGGGCAAATTCAGGTGCACAGGAAAATGATTCAATAATTCTGACAAAACCTGTCGGCACCGGAATATTGACTACAGCCTTGAAAAGAGGTCTCCTCAGCGACAATGCAAAAATGGAACTTATATCAGTCATGTCGGAGCTGAACAGAAGGGCGGCAGAGGTTCTTGAAAAATATACAGTTCATGCCTGTACCGATATAACCGGATTTGGGCTTATAGGGCACCTGAGTGAGGTAACTATCGCGAGTGGCGTTGATGTTGAACTTTTTGCCGGGAAGGTGCCGGTATTCGGAGAAACTGCAAATCTTGCGGCTGCAGGGATTGTTCCCG
This sequence comes from uncultured Rikenellaceae bacterium, assembly GCA_964410385.1. GTDB lineage: Bacteria > Bacteroidota > Bacteroidia > Bacteroidales > VadinHA17 > LD21. The sequence goes on from CAYPHL010000020.1 coordinate 21,274, forward strand.
GGGGAACAAAAAATAATATGGATCACTTCTCCCGTCATGTCATCTGGGATAAGACCATATCTTCAGTAACCAGGACCATACTCTGTGATGCCCAGACATCCGGTGGATTGTTGTTTACTGTTCCGGCGGAGGAGAAGGATGGAATACTGGCTGATCTGAAAAAATCCGGAATAATTCATGCTTCACATATAGGTGATTGTCTGAGCAAGGGTGACGGAAAGATTTTTGTCAAACGATGATCCGTCCTCAATTCAAATGATAACCCTGGCTTTTTAATTCAAAGGCAGTAAAATAATTATAGACATCGGGAATGAGAGGATAATCCCAGCAACCGAGAGTGTGGAAGATCTTACCACCGAAGCCCGATTTAAATCTGTACAATCCCGATAAGGGATGGGACGGATCGGGATTAGGGGCTATTCCGAACATATCATATTCTGTGCATTCTTTTGCTTTTGCTGTTTTTATCGCCTCTCAATGTAGCCCATCCTGTTCTTTACTTCCGACCAGAACGCAGTCTGCTGAACTATAGGAGTTCTGAAAACTTCTTCAATATCCTTATGTCTGAAGTCATGAAGCATTACCAGCTGATAATATTAGATTTTACAGGAATTTTACAATATAGCCACTATTTTTCAAACAAAAAAAATAGCATAACCTATGAGGATTAAAAAAAGTTAAAACTACAGGTATTAAAAGAATTATAAGACTTTTACAATATATTTGGCCTGATTATTGGTAAAGTCAATCGATGTATCATAAATTGTTACTGGTGATTATCTCATTTTAAACTCTTAAAACTTAAACAAATCTTCAATAATGAAATCAATTTTTACTAAACTGGTTTTTACACAATTACTATGTATAATCTCTCTGGCAACCGGCCTGAGTCAGCTATATGAATGGAGGGGGCCGGACCGCAGCGGGATTTATAATGAAACAGGGTTGCTGAAGAAGTGGCCTGCAAACGGTCCTGCACTGGTCTGGGAGGCCGGGAATATGGGGGATGGCTATTCTTCGCCGACTGTTACTGATGATGCTGTTTATGTAACCGGGAGAAAGGACAGTTCCGATGTACTTACAGCGCTGTCACCTGACGGCAAAAAGAAATGGGAAGTGGTGTATGGCAAAGCATGGATTAAAAATCATACAGGATCAAGGTGCACGCCAACATACTATAACGGAAATATATTTCTTATCAGTGGAAGCGGTGATATTGTCTGTGTCAGTAAGGAAGGCAGGATTAAATGGTCAAAAAACCATTACAGTCTTTATGACAGCAAACCGATACAATTCGGCATTTCGGAATCTCCACTTGTTGTCGATAATCTTGTAATTGCATCACCGGGAGGGAAAAAATCCTCAATGGTGGCTTATAATATTGCTGACGGCAGGGTTGTATGGGAGGCAGACCCGGTCGACCAGGAACCACAGTATATTAATCCAAAGCTTATTGAGTATGGAGGGAAGAAAATGATCGTTACTGTAATGGGGACATACATCTTTGCCGTGAATGCAAAGGATGGTAAAATATTATGGAAGATAAATTATCCTCAGATCAATGCCGCAACCGGCAGAGTAATGAAAAATCATGCAATGACACCTCTTTTCCGGGATGGGAATATTCTCATTGCCAATGGTTATAACTGGGTTGCATTGAAGCTTAAACTTTCGGCAGATGGTAATTCGGCGGATATAGTATGGGAGAACAGAAACTTTGATCCGCAGCTTGGAGGAAGTGTTCTTCTGGGGAATAATATATACGGATCAACTCATATGTCAAAACCGGTTGATATGTGGACCTGTGTGGACTGGACAACAGGGAAAACCCTGTGGACGACCCGATGGTATGCAAGGGGTTCGGTTATTTCTGCAGACGGAATGCTGTACCTGTTTGAGGAAAAAACAGGTCATGTTGCCCTTGCAAAACCAGATCCAACGAAGCTCGACATTGTAAGTGAATTTCAGGTAACAAAAGGAGAAGGGCCGTTCTGGGCTCATCCCGTAATTAAAAACGGGAAACTATATATCAGGCACGGAAGTGTTTTATTAGTATACAAAATAAAATAAACAGGAAGGGAAAAAATTTAACCACGAAGTCGCTCAAAGGATATGAATTATGAAAGTCAGGAAGAAGATCCGGCTTTCTTCAGACTTTCAGATGTTTATTTTGTATCCAGCATCGGATTACCATATGCTATCTTCTGATCCATTTCGAAATCATACAAGGTCAGGATTCTTAATCTGTAATATGATTCCCAGTAATTCTCGATTGCAGTTATATAATCTCTTTTAGCGCTTTCACGCTCTGAAAGTGCTATATTCAGGTCTGTGATGCTTATTTCTCCGCTCTGGAATTTCTTCAGAGCTATCAGGTATCCGTTTTCAGCTACATGATCGGCTTCCCGTGCAGTACTGATCTGATCACGCAGCAGGCTGAACTGTTCTACCTGTACAACAACACCTCTTTCAAAATCCTTAATATCTTTCTCAACATCATAGACCACAAGTTCGCGTTGAGATTCAGCCAGTTTTACTGCTGAGGCTGAGCGACCCCAGTCCAGGATCGGGATACTCATCGATAAACTTATTGTTCTCTGCTTTTCAGGTTCTTTGAATATGCCTCCATAGGTCCCGGCACTGTTTGATAAGCCATAACTGCCAACCAGTGTTCCGCTGAGCCCTGAATTTCTTTTAGCCCTGACAAGATCCCTGTCGGCTTCAATGAGTCTTCTCTTAAAATAGGGTGTCTCCTTCCGGTTCTCCCTTGCCTCGTTGAGCGCTTTTTCAGTGTTGATTGAGAACAGGATCATATCGAGGGGAATTGTCAGCTCGATTTTCTGATTCGGATCAAGATTTATATATGACTTTAATTCAAAATCGGCATTTTTAAGGTCCATTCTTGCTTTGTTCAGAGATTTCCGGGCATTGAAGACCGAAAGCTGTATACGTGCAAAGTCATTATCCGAGATCTTTCCCAGCTGCTTCCTTATCTCAGCAATTTTAAGATTGTTTTCGCTGTTTTTCAGATTATTTTCCGCCAGTGTATAATTTGTCTGGATCTGTAAATACCTGAAAAAGTAACTTGTTGCCTGCAGGGCGATCTGTTCGGTTGATTCAATGAATTGTTTCTGAGATTCCTCATATATCAGCGGTTCTGTTTTCTGCTGCCATTTCATATAATTATATGCAAAAACAGGCTGATACAGTCCAATCTCAAAAGGACTACCTGAATATTCAACTGAGGTTTTAATAAAATCCTGAATGCGGTAAAGGTCAGTTGCCGCGTAAATCTGTGTTCCCGTTGTGGGTATTGACTGGCTGAGCGAAAGCTGGGAGGATGCTTTTATCTGTGATATTTTTTTGAATTCGATACTTCCGTCAGGCTGGGTGACCGGTGTGGTAGTATGACTATAATTCGGCAGATCGCCTCTTAGAGTAAGCTGGGGCCTGAAGCTGGTCCTGAAATTTTTCCAGCGCCAGTAGTAATTAACATTAGTATTCTGGACATATTTTACAGAAGCGGATTGCCTTATTGCAAGATCAACAACATTTCTGAGGCTGAGAGATACTACAATGCTGTCACTGGAAAGCCCCTGTGACAGGCAGACCGGCGACGTAAATAAAATAACAAGTATTAAATACTTTATCTTTCTTCTCATAACAGGCCGGTTTATAATTCCTCAAACTGTATTTCCTTTTTTCGCCGGGAGCGGGAAATATCAGATATTATAATACGGTCACCAGGAGCTAATCCGTCAACTATTTCCACAAAATCCGTTCCTATCAGTCCGGTTGTTACCGATTCCCTGACAGCCCTGCCGGTCTTTATCACAAAAAGATCCTGGTGCCTGTTCCTGTTAAAGACCGGGCCGTATTCCACACGCAGGACACTGTCTTTTTGTTGTGTTACGATCTGAAGCTCCACTTCCATGTTTGGGATAAGATTCTGATAATGGCTGTAATCAAGAAATACATCAAATTCTATCTTCTTATCTTTCAAAACCGGTGTCACACTTCCGATTTTACCTTTCAGCCGGGTATCTTCAATGACCGCATAAACCTCTCCTCCTGTCCTTACATAGTCGATGTAAGAATTATCAACTGTGGCTTTGACCTTGAAGGTCGACAGGTCCGACATTTTTACAAGCAATTTGTCTTTGTCAACCTTTTCGCCAACGCTTGTATATATACCAAGTATTATACCATCAGACGTTGCCCTGACCGTCAGTTTGTTAAGCAGATCCTGTCTGAGCTCAAGTTCTTTTTTCCTCATATCCATCTGTAGCTGAAGTCCCTTTTCATCTGCCTCAAGCTGTTTCAGGCGTATTGAATTTTTTTCAAGGGTCATTTTCAGGTCTTTTTCAGCCAGTATAAGCTCTTCCTTGGTTTGTTCATGAAGAGCAGGGGATATGCCTCCCACTTTAAGAAGTTGTTCCTGATCCTCAAGTTCTGTTTTAAGTGATGTGATCCTCAGGCTCTTTACTTCCACATTATAATCAAGGTCAACCCGGATGCTCCTGGAATTCAACCTGTTCTTCTGAAGATCATTTTCCATCACAACAAGCTGATCTTTCAGGTTATCTATCTCCTGTATCAGCGATCTGGGATCAAGGGTAAGAATTGTACTTCCCTTCGATACACGTCTTCCAGGAGCCTGGACAATTGAGGACACAAGGCTTGATGCCGGGCTTAATAACAACACTTCGTTTTCAGGATTTACTATCCCTGATGCCGGCACTGAGGTAAAGACAGGGCCATAATCAACCGTTGAAGTAAGAAAGTCTGTCTGCTTTATTGGAGATGGCTTTAAATACATGGTACCAAAAAATATCGCTGCCAATAAACAGATCAGGATCAAGGTTATGGGCAAAATCCTTTTCCGGATCATTTTCTGTTTGATCTTCATTATAAATTAAAACTATTTGTGGTTGTTCTATTAAACGGCAAAGATAACAAGTCATATCAAAAAAATTTATATAATATTGAAATTCCAAAAGCATAAATCATGTCAGAACAAATAAAGCAGATTGCTGCAAGGATAAAAGAGATCCGTGAAATATCGGGTATTTCGGCAGAGACCCTTGCTTACAGGCTTGGGCTCGAAAAAGATATTTACATTAAATATGAAAGCGGAGATAACGACATCCCTGTTGGAATTGTCTTTAAAATAGCGGAACTGTTCAATGTCGAGCTGTCAGTATTGCTGGGCGGGGATAACCCGAAACTTCATATTTACGGCATAGTAAGGAATGGGAAAGGACTGAAGCTTGAAAGGCGGAAGCAATACAGGTATGAAAGTCTTGCCTATAATTTCATTCATAAAAAAGCCGAACCATTCATGGTTACAATAGATCCGAATCCTGATGGCTCAACGCTTGAGTTCTATTCTCATCCTGGCCAGGAATTTAATTATGTTCTGAAAGGAAGCATGATGACGATCATCGACGGGCATGAAATAATCCTGAATGAAGGAGATTCAATCTATTTCAATTCAGGGTATAATCATGCTATGAAAGCCCTGAATAATGAGCAGGTGAAATTCCTGGCAATAGTATTATAAGATAAATGCATAAAGTCAGATGATACTCGATAAATACCTTAAGCAAACCGATTTTAATTCATACCAGGAGTTCAGTGAGAAATTCGGGATCCTGATCCCTGAAAATTTCAATTTTGCCTGGGATGTCGTTGATGAAATTGCACGGATCAATCCCGGGAAGACGGCAATGGTCTGGTGTGACGATAAAGGGAATGAAGCTGTATTTACTTTCGGACAGATGAAGTATTACAGTGATAAGGCTGCCAATTTCTTCAGGTCAGCAGGTATCCGGAAAGGTGATCCTGTAATGCTTATCCTGAAAAGGCACTATACATTCTGGTTCTGTACACTTGCCCTGAACAAGATCGGGGCGATCATAATACCTGCCACACATTTGCTTTCTGCCAAAGACATTATTTACAGGAATAATGCAGCAGATATTAAAATGATTGTTTGTTTACCTGATCCTCTTGTAATTCAGCATGTTGAAGATTCAGAAAGTAAATCACCCTCTCTTAAGTATAAAGTACTGATCGGCGAGGACAGGGAGGGTTGGTTCAATTTTTCGAAGGGGATGGAGGAAAGCCCTGATGTCCTGTCCAGACCTGTTTCAGAGGAAGCGACAAAGAAGAGTGATATTATGCTTCTGTATTTTACATCCGGTACGACGGGAATGCCTAAGATGGTAAGTCATGATTATACATACCCTCTTGGTCATATTGTAACAGCTAAGTACTGGCAGAATGTACTGGATGACGGGCTTCATTTTACAATTGCCGATACAGGCTGGGCCAAGTCGGCATGGGGAAAGATTTACGGGCAATGGCTTTCGGGCAGTGCAGTGATGACATATGATTATGACAGGTTCGTTCCCAGGAATATTTTAGAAGTAATAGAAAAGTATAAGGTCAACACTTTTTGTGCACCGCCAACCATATACAGGTTCCTGATAAAAGAAGATTTTACGGGGATTGACCTGAGCCATCTGAAATATTGTGTTGTGGCAGGTGAACCCTTGAATCCTGAAGTATATAAAATCTTTCTCGACAAGACTGGGATCAGGCTGATGGAGGGCTACGGACAGACCGAATGTACAGTTGCTTTGGCGACATATCCCTGGATGGATCCCAAACCCGGGTCTATGGGTAAGCCTACACCGGGTTACGATATTGAGATTGTTGATGAGGAAGGCAACAAGTGTGAGATCGGGAACGAAGGGGAGATAATTATACGTACAACCCGCAGAAAACCCGTCGGTATGTTTAAGGGTTATTACCGCGATAAAGAACTTACAGACAGAGTATGGTCGGATGGTATTTACAGGACCGGTGATATGGCATGGTTTGACGAGGATGGTTATTTCTGGTTCGTAGGCAGGGCGGATGATATAATAAAAAGTTCAGGTTACAGGATAGGTCCCTTTGAGGTCGAAAGTGCACTTATGGAACACCCGGCGGTCCTTGAATGTGCTGTTACGGCTGTACCTGATCCTGACAGGGGACAGATAGTGAAAGCGACCATTATACTTTCGAAAAATTATCATCCCAGCGAAGAGCTGACAAAGGAGCTTCAGGAGCATGTAAAAAAAGTTACTGCTCCCTACAAATACCCGAGGATAATTGAATTCGTAACCGAATTACCCAAGACTATCAGCGGTAAGATCCGGAGGGTTCAGATACGGGATGAGAATAAAGAAAACTGAGGTTAGTAACTTTTACCCCAAAGGTGTACAAAGGATACACAAAGTATATCAATTATATATGTTAGCACCCACCGGAGGGTTTCTTCTTTGCCTTTGCAGTAACAGGTGGTTTTACTGCTTTTGGTGAAGGTGCTGCTGCATCAGTTGAAACGACTCCTCCTCCGCCAAGTGCTGCTGCTGCGCTTTTCCGGAAATCATATCTGGCAAACTCCTCATCAGGACTGGTTTGTGAAGGCGATTCAGGTGAAAGTATGTTCCCGAACCAGTAGTTGAGTCCTCCTTCAAGAACGAAGTTATTTTCATATCCGAGCTGCCTTGTGATCATCCATGCCTGATTTGCATATACAGATCCGTTTGAATAGAAAACATTAGTATAGGCATCCTGATTCAGTATATCAGAAAATTCATCAGATAGGAGATTGCTAAGCGGTACATTTATTGCCCCTGGTAAGCTATATGTTTCGAATTCTTCAGGTGTTCTGACATCGATAAGTCTTAGTGAAGGATCTTTCCTTACAAGCATGTCAGCCACAATATCGGGAGAAATAAACTGTACACCTGAGCCTGCTTCCTGAAGAAGTTCACCTGGCGTAAGCCGGGAGTGATTTACCTTATCCGCCGGCATAGCGGCAATTATTATCCCGAGAGGAATAATAATAAGTGCGAGTAGTTTTAATTGTTTCATTATAATTGATTTTTAATTAATATTCTTCCCTTGGGAATTTCTTTTCAGCCCATTCGGCAACAATAAACATGCCAAGAGCAACAAGAATCATAAAGAGTCCGAAAAGACCGTCAGAAAGACCCAGTTTGTCACTTATCTTAGGTTCTCCCAGGTATCCTGCCAGATAAAGCTTTTCCCACCAGCCGTATGTAAAGGCGAAACCATATACGCCGATGAAAAGTCCTCCGATAAATACCATAGCATCGATCTTTCCTATAGCTGCACCGCAGAAGCTCGTTCCCGGGCAGAATCCTCCCATAATAAACCCCGCACCCATTACTACCCCGCCCAATATTGCAGAGGTGAGGTATGTCGGATTGACGTACACAAGGGTCAGGTCTATCCAGCCGAAAGCACTCATGAACAGTAGTCCGAGCATGGCTGTTATTGCAGCAGTAAAAAAGACTTTCAGCACAACGGTGTCATAGCCATAAAAGATTCCTGCCAGTTTCCGGCTCGATGAGAATCCGGAGCTTTCGAGTACCCATCCGAACCCTATACCTATAAAGAATGCGAGTAAAAAATTCGTATTTTCTGATATTATTTCATTTGGTGCAAGCGGTCCCATAATTTCCTCCTTTCAATTTAGATCCAGTTCTTTCTGAAAAAATATGCGAGAGCAAAGGCTGTTCCGAAGATAGCCATCATGGTTATGAATCCGCCCAGAGAAAGTACAGCCATACCACTCAGGGCTGAACCGCTTGTGCAACCTCGTCCCAGCTGTGAGCCGAAGCCAAAAAGTATCCCCCCGGCCAGTGCGAAAATCAGTCTTCTCCGGGAAGTGATCTTAGGCGAATGTTCAACTTTAAGCTTTAGTCTGCCGGCTACTGCCCCTGACAAAAACCCACCGACAATAACGCCGAGCATCTGGAAGACAAGCCACGACTTCATTGGATTACCACTGTGCGATTCTGCATATTCGGCCATAAAAGGCATAGTACCGATGGCATCCTTATTAACAGTTCCGATTGTAGTCGCCACAACGCTTTTGATAGCGCCGCTGGCTCCCAGTCCCCTTCCGGCGATGAAATTTGCAGAAAGCAGTACCAGTCCCAGAAGTACCCCGCCAAGGTAGGGATTAAGGTATTTTCTGCTCTTATCTTTACTTGTGTTATTGGTCATATATTATCTGTTTTATTATTTTCAGTAAAGCCAGCGACTGACCTGGCCGGCAAAAACAAAGACAAAACGGAATACGAAGCTACCTGTCAGAACAAGGATACCCGGTAATACTGCAGGAATATGTTTACCCCGCAGCTCCATCAGATCGAGCACACCCGGTATGATTATACCGAGGATAACTACGAAAATCCAGAAAACCATTGTATAAGGTCCGCCAAGAAAGAGCTGTGCTGCTTCGATCTGCACCTGTGTGCTGGCCAGGAATCCCATGAACATATGGACGATCAGGAAAAGTTCCGTACCAAGTATTATCAGATCTATCTTTGTGAACAGCAATCTTTCCTTTTTATCTTTTGATAACAGTACAATTGCTGCAGCACCTGCTGAGAGCCCTGATGCAAGAAAAAGCGGACCGAGCACCGATGTGTTCCAGAGAGGTCTGGCATTGAAAGCAGAGAGCAATATGCCGGTATAGACACCGGTAATTATTGCAAATATGAGCATCACCCAGGCAAGCTGTTTCTTATATCTGTTAAAGAAGCTCTCAAGATCCCTGAGCCATTTATATTTCCAGTCCCAGGCAGGGAAAAACTCCCTGATGTGCAGAGCACACCAGATAAAAGCCGAAACAGTTATAACGAGCAATGTCCAGGCACCCCAGGACATTGGTGATTCAATTCTTATAGTTGTATAAAGCTGCCAGAAATATGCTTTATGGTTAAGGTCGATAAACAGGCATGCCAGGCCAATGACCAGTGCAAAAGGGGCTATAAAAGGTGCTTTCCGCACGGCAATACGGTATTCCTCCTCTTTTCCCAACAGATGGTAAAGGGCGGCAAAAAACAGTACCCCGGCTGCCAGTCCGCCCAGGAAAAGATAAAGCGGGATAGGCCAGTGCCAGATATGCAATTGCGGGTCGACCAACAAATTCTCCCTTCCGCTGATGATAAGTTCTTCTTTCATTTGTTTCTCAGATTAGGAAGTACAACTGGGGTAAGGTTCCGGCCTCAGGGATGAGGGTTTTATGTTTACGTTTTTTCAGCACCTGGCTTACATCACTGTTTGGATCATCGAGATCGCCGAAATACATGCATTTTGTCGGGCAGACAGATACACATGAAGGTTTCATCCCCTGTTTAACGCGGTGGATACAGAAGGTACATTTATCCACATATCCTTTCGGATGAGGGAAGCGTGCATCATAAGGGCAGGATGCGATACAGGCTCCACAGCCGATACATTTGCCGGATTTGACCAGGACAATTCCTCCTTCAGCAATATGGCTTGCACCGGTCGGGCAGCATCTTACACAAGGGGCATTTTCACAGTGATTGCACCGTTCTGATCTCAGCTCAACTTCCAGCTGCGGATAAGTTCCGTCGATCACCTCCACAACCCAGTCGCGGCAGAATCCGATTGGTACATTGTTCTCAGTCTGGCAGGCAACAACACAATCGCTGCAACCAACGCATTTCTTCGTATCAACAGCCATTGCGTATCTCATGATCTCACCTCCCCTGATTTAAGGTCAGTAATGAAAGTAACGAAATTTCCTCTCATTCCCGTTCCTCCCATAATCGGATCCACAAGTACTTTTGTAATAAGATTGGTATCGCTGGCTCCTTTGCCGTAACACCGTTTCAGTTTTTTCTGATCGTGGCCAAAGCCGTGAACCATATATACTGAATCCCAGCGGATACGTTCCGTTATTCTTACTTTTATCGGGAATTCTGAACGTTTGCCATCCTGGTTCTCGAGGTAGATATATTGTCCGCTTGTCAATCCCCACTCTTTTGCAACTCTTGGGTTAACCCACAGGCTGTTTTCATCCATAAGATCGGTCAGATTGGGATTATTGGAGGTGCGGCTGAAAGTATGCATTGGGGCACGCCCGTAATTGAGCCTGTAATAACCCTCCGGAGGTTCTTCATGAGGAGTGTATTTTGGCATAGGATCAAATCCGGCCTCTTCAATTGACAGAGAATAAAGTTCAATTTTACCGCTTGGTGTATAAAACTCAACATTTTCGCCGGGAGCAAAATACAGGTCTTCATAAGGGCGTTCAAAGGTTTTAACCCCGGTCTTTTTCATCTCTTCGAGGCTGCTTCCGATCTGCTTTAGCTGCCAGTCAAGCTGATCCTCAATTTTTTCAAAGGGGAAATAATCTATTACGCCCAGTCTTTTTGCGAGCTCTCTTGCCATCCAGAATGCCGGTTTTGTATTATATAAAGGTTTTGTTGCAGGCATTCTGAGGGCTATTTGCGGTTTGCGGTGTGGCCCCACTCTCAGTTCATCATATCTCTCGAGGTAAGTACATTCAGGAAGGACAACATCAGCCCAGCCTGTTATTTCCATCGGCATAGTATCAATCACAACAAGAAGCTGAAGGGCCTGGATAGCTTTCAAGGTGTTTTCCTGGTTTGGAAGTGTTTCTATCAGGTTTGTCCCGTTGACGATCCAACCCTGGAACTGGCAGTGTCTGCTGGGATCAGGGACTGTGGCATCGCAGACTCCGTTGGCAAGTACTGTATCAGCCAGTTTGTAAAGATCAGGGAATTCTGTTCTCCATGATCTTTTCGGAGTCGGGAAGGGAGGGTGTTCCGGTTCCGCGATACTGAAGGTCTCCGGACGGTAGAATCCTCCTCTTCGTCCCCATGAACCAAGAATGGCGTTAAGGATGGCGACAGCCCTCATTCGCTGGGTGTCATCACCGTACCAGGTAACATGGCGACCGGGGTGAACAATAACTGCCGGAGCGGCATTAGCCATCTCGCGGGCTGTCTCACGGATGACAGTCGGATCAATTGTTGTGATACCATAGGCCCATTCGGGGGTCATATTTTTTACATGATCCCTTAGATATTCAAAACCGTATGTGTATTTTTCAACATATAATTTGTCATACAGTTCTTCGGTAATGATAACATTTATCCAGGCCAGCAGTAATGCAAGATCGGTGGCCGGTTTAATTGGCAGCCAGTATTTTGATTTTCCGGCAGCAGTTGAGTATCGGGGATCAACAGTAATTATCGTGGCTCCCTTGTCGATGGCATCGGACATCTCCTGAACCTGGCCGTTGTGCATATTTTCACCGATATGACTGCCTATCAGGACAAGGCATTTTGTATCGCGTATATCGGTTCGTTCAGGGCTTTCAATCGTTTCGCCGAATGTTGTCTGGAATGCCACTTCGCGGGGTCCACGGCATTGTGCATAAGATGGCGCTGCTATATGAGGTGAACCAAGGGCCCGAAGAAGAGTTGAGAAGTATTTTCCCCCGGAACCGTGGGTGAAAAGGGCAAGGCATTCAGGGCCATGTTCAGCAGAAATCACCTTGATTTTTTCTGCGATATAATCAAAAGCTTCATCCCATGTAGCTTCGCGGAAACTCTGTTTGCCGCGCTCCTCTGTCCTGATGAGTGGTGTACGCAGGCGGTCCTCATCATAATACATTCCCACCCCTCCGGTTCCGCGGGGGCAGAAACGACCATTGCAGTTGAGATCTTCATTGTTCCCTGTGATCTTCTTTATTGCTCCAGTCTCATCCCTGTAAACCCAACCGGCGCATTTCCAGAAACAGATCTCACAGTATGTCGGGGTGCGCCCTGTCAGAACTGCCTCTGCAGCCTTGTGAGCGGCGTTGCGCTCATTACCAAGCAGTTTATAACCTGCTGCTCCGGCCATGACAGCTCCGGCACCCATGGTTGTGATCCTGATGAATTGCCTGCGTGTTGCCATCTGAAAATTAATTGTAAGCGAATGTATATTTTTTTTAGTTTGCTTTCACGAAGTATGATTTATATTATGGATAATCAGATACAATTAATAGAATTATTTGTAAGCAACCTGTTAATCATTTGAACTATTCCATTCGAAGAATGTTGTAAATTTGATTTTAGTGAATGTATTAATTAACCGAAAAAGAAAAGCCCATGAAAAACATTAACCGCAGAACCTTTTTAGGAGCCGGAGTAGCTGCCACAGCCATGGCAGCAGGAGGAAGATTTGCATCCGGAGCAGAAGTAAAACAAGTTCCTGTAAAGAAGAATAATGAAGATCCTTTTAATCCTGTTACGTATGGGGCCATGCCTACCAGGACATTCGGTAAAACCGGGTATAAGGTTGGTATTTTAAGCCTTGGTGGTCAGGCAACGCTTGAAATAAAAGGCAGGGAAGAGGAATCGGAAAAGATAATTAACCGGGCCATTGACCTGGGGATTAACTATATTGACACAGCAGCCTCATATGGTCAGGGAGTGAGCCAGCTGAATATCGGCCGGGTAATGAAAACCCGGAGGGGAGAAGTCTGGCTGTCCACAAAGACCCATGACCGGACATATGATGGTTCGATGCGTCTTCTTGAAGAAAGCCTGAGAAATCTTCAGACTGACCATCTTGACCTGTGGCAGCTTCATAATGTACAGAGGCAGGATCAGGTAGACCAGATATTTGCTTCAGATGGTGCAATTAAAGCTCTTGAGAAGGCTAAATCAGAGGGAATTGTCAGGAATCTTGGTATAACAGGGCATTTTGAGCCGTTGGTTTTGCTTGAAGCCATTAAACGTTATCCGTTCGATTCAATTCTGATGGCGCTGAATGCTGCAGACATTCACTATCTTAGTTTTAAGAATTACCTTCTTCCTGAAGCTCAGAAGAGGGGAATTGCAATAATTGGCATGAAAGTCACAACCCGCAGCCGTATACTTTCAACCTGGACACCTCCTCCGCCGGAACAGCAGACTGATGAACGTTTACGTACAACAAAACCGGGGACCATAACTATAAAGGAAGCGCTAACTTATAATATGAGTCTTCCGGTAAGCACAACTATTATAGGGGTTGACTCTTTAGCCCAGATTGAGGAAAACGTAAAAATAGCTTCCGGGTTCACACCACTGAGCCAGTCACAGATGGATGAAATTGAAATAAAGACCCTGCCGGTCGTAAGACAGGCTCTTTATTTCAGAAGATGGGATCTTGGGGCCTGAAAATATTGTAACCATTGTTAATACAATGACAGTTGACAGGTACATAGGATCATTTCCTGAGAATATTCAGATCCTGTTAAAGCAGATCCGTATGACAATAGTTGAAAATGCGCCAGGGGCGACAGAGGATTTTGCATACGGAATGCCTGCTTACAGATATGACGGGAAGCCGCTGGTATATTTTGCAGGATTTAAAAATCATATCGGTTTTTACGCTACTCCGACCGGGCATGCAGAATTTGCAAAGGAACTCTCAAAGTACAAACATGGCAAAGGATCGGTACAGTTTCCTGTTGACAAACCCTTACCTCTGGAACTTATAGGGAAAATTGTTAAATTCAGAGTGGAAGAAAACTTACAAAGGAATCTTTGAAAACTGAGTTTTTTATCGATTCATTGCCCGATATTTCCGGTACAGATTGCAGGGAATTGGTCAGGCATATTGAAATATGTGCAGCTGCATCGGAAATTTTTGTCTGGCTTAAACAGCTTCGTATAGCTCCTTATAGTTTTGACCTGCTTGATAACCGGGGAAGGAAGTCCCCGGAATTTCTGATTGAAAATCTTCCTCCGTTAAAGTGTGGTTCTCATTTTTTACTTGCGTTTCATATTTACGGATTTGAAGAAAATAAATATATAGCAGGCCGTTTCTGTGTCCCGGTTAATCCACCGGTCAACCGTTATATCAGGGAGATGCTTATAGAATACAGGATCCAGGAATCCGGATTAAATTCAATATTATGGTGCAAAATAAAAGGTTGGTATAATCATGGTCTTGAAACGAAAGGATTCTTCAGGATTTTTTCCATTGTTAATCTGATAATGACAAAAAAACAACTTGATAAGATCAGGAATTTATCTGAAATGATCAGATCAGGAAAGATAAAAACCGGTATATATGACTTTAAGAATCACTATCCCGAATCAGGTTTGCTATGGTGGTTATTTTGCCGGCGTACTAACTGTAAAGGATTAACTGGCTTATAATGTTTATGTCTGTCTAGTTATAACTATCATTTCTTCAGCTCTTCGAAACCTTTACCATAAACGCCCATTACATTGGCTACGGTTATAAAAGCCTCGTTATCAATGCTTTTTATGATCCTATAAACATCACTTGCTTCATGTTTTCTTATCATGGTTATTATGACCTTCTGGCTTTCCTTTGTATACCAGCCTGTACCGTCAATGACTGTTACTCCCCTGTGCATCCTGGTAGTTATCTCATCAGCTATCTTTTCAAAATGCCTTGAAAATATAAACATCTGTACGGACTGCCTGTTGCCCGTGAGTATTGCATCAAGGGTATATGCCTGTATGGCCATTGTTACGAAACCGTAGACCATCGTCTCCACCCGCTGTGAAGATTCAAGGTGGGTTAAAATAAGATATGAAGAACTTATAATGATAACATCACAATATAGTATTATTCTTCCGGGGCTGATATTTCGGTATTTATTAATTACAAGGGCTATTATATCTGTTCCGCCGGTACTTCCTCCCTGTGTGAAAACTATACCCAGACCCGTACCGCAAAGTATCCCGCCTATAATGGCTGACATGAACTTTTCCTGTACCACAGGAGCGGGAATGAGCGGCTGCAATATCGTAAGCATGGTTGCAGAAAGCGCTACCCCGTAAATTGTTTTAATACCGAAGCTGGTCCCAAGGCTTTTTAGAGCAATAATCATAAGGAGCACGTTAATGGCGAAGTAGGTATATCCCATAGGAATACCTGTGGCGTAGAAGACGATCGCGCCAATACCTGTAACACCGCTTCCCGATATCTGGTGTGGCAGAAGAAAAGCTGTCCATGCCACCGATAATACAAGCAAACCGAACGCTATCATAAAATAGGTCCTGACATTGTCAATGATCGTCCGAATTACCATAATTCACTTTTAATTTGTTCACAAAAGTATGGTTCTGAATTTACACTGCCAAAAAGGACCTGAGATGGTTGGATACAATTGGGATACAAGTTTTTGCTGCTGGCTCAGCAAATACATTAATTTACCGGTGATAATAGGGAACATATGAATGAAAGGCAAATCAGCATGAACGACTCCCGGATAATTGCATTGCTGTTAATTTACTATGACTCAATTATTGCCAGTAAATGAAACAGCTTTTTTTGCTTCCAGAATATCATTCTGTAGCAGCCTCAGATATCCGGAATATTTACTGTCAACCTCTTCAAGGATTTCCAGGGCTTCATGATGTTTACCAAGCTTATTTAATGCCACACCCTTTACCCATAATAAGGATATGTTGTCCGGAAATTTGTTAAGACCCTCCTGAGCCAGTTTCAAACCTTCTTTGATACTAATGCCCGACCTGACCAATAATCTTGCAAGATCACGCATCCTGCTGGGATTGCCGGGATTGAGAATATAAGCTCTCCTGAAATGCCTGGCGGCATTAAGAGTGTCCTTACCATGAACATACATTTTACCGATTGCCCATTCCTCTGATGATTCTGGTAAATTAGCCCTCTTACAGGCTGACCTGATCTCATAAATGATCTCTGAAACTGAGTTTGTATCTCCTGACATCACATAACTGCTCCCCTTATAAATCAGACATATTCTGTTATCAGGATTGATTTTTAGTCCTGATTCACTGATCCTTTTTACTTCCGCAGGCTGACCGGCCATTAATAAAGCATCACAGTAATCGTTATAGTACCTGTCATATTTCCATTCACTGCCCCTTTTATTACTGATCTCTTCAACTTTCCGGAATGCCTCAACAGCCTTGTCATACTGGTGTAAAGCTTCATTATAAGTAACCCCCAGATCAAGCCATAATAGCCTGGATTCTATTTCAGACTCTTCAAGCAGTCTGCAATTCCGGATTATATCCTCCTGATTTTCACTTATCAGACAGGCATACCACAGAGCAACCCAGTTTTGATATTTCAAAGGGAGCCTGTCCTTATTTTTAAAAGCTTTTTCAGTCCAGATCATTGATTTTGTATATCCCGGATCCAGATTGCTGAAATTATATGCAAATGCCAGATAAAACGAAGCAAAAGTAAATGATGAATCAATTTCCACTGATTTTGTCAGAGAATTAATGGCAGACTCATAATCAGAAGCCAGTATCATGTTCATTCCTTCAATGAAATGTCTGTAGGCTTCTACTTTATTCGGATATACTTCCTGAAAATCATAATCTGTTTTCTGGCTTATTGCCCTGGTTTCCAGGAAATTTTTTACTTCATCACATAAAGAATCCACAAGATAAAGATATTCTGAAGATCTCAGATCACCTTCCACTCGCTGAGTCCATATTATTTCACCGTTTACTGTTTGATATAAATTTGCCAGAACCCGGAATATTCCATTCATTCCGTGAATACTGCCCGATAAATAAATTTCGGCACCGGCTTTTTTTGCCACTTCCCTCGCCATTGCGGGTAAAAGGGAGGCTGTGAAAACCTGATCCATGCTTTCCATAACATCATAAATCGCCTGGTCATCACTTACAGCCAGTTCCGGTGAATTGCCAAGACCATTTATTATCAGAGAAGAGATGCCTCTTTGAAACCAGTTAAGTGAGGAATCGCCAGTAAGGTTTTCAAAAGGTAATACAGCTATTGACATTCTTGTGCTTATATTTTTGGCAATATTTGCTTTATCTGCAGGGAGATCCTTTAGTAAAATATAGAGTATCAGTGTTATTACTAATGCTATTATCCCTGAGATAGTCAGCAATCCTGAATTTTTAGATTGTGAAGGTTTTCCCTGTGAATATTGACTTAGCTCTTTGATGGTTCTCTCCCGGATTTCACTGTTAACATTTTCTTCCTTCACTCTATATGGTCGGTCGTCTATATATCTCAGATACCACCTGATAATAATACTAAGATTGATAAGGACCGGTTTCACCTGTACGGGATCAAAATCCTTAGGATGGGTTCCAAAAGTCGATAAATTATTCAGCCCATGCATTGAGGCTATAATATTTGACGGGACCATTTCTTCTTTATTCAGCTTATCAATAATCCCCTGTAATGGTTCCGTTTTCCGGGGTCTTCTAAGTTCATTCTCACAAAGGTCAGTAATAATAACCTCCAGGCATCTCCTTGAATAGAGCATGAGAACATTAGGATCCTCACTCCTGAATAACTGATACAGTTCCTTCTCCAGAACTGGCAATTGTTCCCGGCAGGATTCATGGAGTTTTCTTAATTCCTTTATTTCATATGACCAGATAACCATTACCAAAAAAATTTATCTGCGTTCCTGAGGCTAGTAAACGAAACCTTTCCCGGCTGTTAGTTACTTTGAATATTAATCCCCGAAATATTTTGTCCGGTTTCAGAGAAGCACCCCCAACACTATAATGATATAAAATACAATTGCAGCAATTATTTCCAGGGCAATGTGCTTTTTTTTGATACTTACAAAGGCAGGTGATGGTTCTTCTGATGCTGCAGGTGCCAGCCTGAGGAACTCAGGTTCAGTAAGCTTGTCTATAATCAGACCAAGTATCCATACTATTGCAACAAAAACAAGCTTCACAATCATCAGATTTGAAAGACCATATCCCATAACAAGCCAGGTAATGCCTGATAAAGTCATCATAATCAATCCCAAAACAAGAATTCTGGTTAAAGGTTTCACAACCTTAAGGTAGACGGGGAGAAAAGCAGTATTATTGTTACATTTAAGCAGCAAAACGACCTTTGCAGTCGCACAGCCTACACCTAGTGCCAGTCCTGCCAGATGGACCAGCAAAATGAATGTCCATAAAGAAAACATCTTATTATCCCTCCATTAGTTAAAGTTAATATTGGTAAAATACGAGTGATCATTATGATTATTAATGATGTGAATAATATAATTTTCTTTCTTTATGTTCTTTAATCAGATTTTCGAGAGTAAAAGATTCGAAATATTCAGTAATAAGGGTATTCAAACCTTTCCAGAAATTTAAAACCCCGCATGTGTTTTCGAGATCGCAGGAATAGCTGGCTGAGGTACAATCGACAATATTTATACCTGGTTCAAAAGCTTTATAAATATCAAAAATTTTGATTTCCGATGGTTTACGGGTAATCCTGTAACCGCTTTTTTTCCCTTTCAGGTTTGTTATTAGCCCTGCTGTTTTAAGGTCGGTGATAATACTGTCAAGGTATTTATTTGAAATCTTCTGGCGTTCCGAAATGTCTTTCTGAAAAACACCGGCCTCTGTTTCTGCAAGGGCAATTTCGAGCATTGCTCTTATTCCATACCTTATTCTTGTATTGAATTTCAAGCAGGACTTTTTAAAGTTGAAACATTAATCGTTTAATTCACAAATATTTAAATCAATCTATAAATTATTTCTGATATGTTTTTGTCGCGAATCCTATAAATCCTACATAATATATAGGGTAAAATTAAGAATATTATTTTAACTGGCAATAATTTCTATTAAGAATATTTTGAAATATGGATTATTTATACTTTTTCTAAATAGAACATGATGCCCGGAAATATCAAAGGGAGCAGGTCTGGCTGAGGGCTGGAAGGTCTGGTTCTCCTGACCATTTGAATCTGTATAATACTGATAAAGGAGTCTGTTACAGGAGGGTGATTATGAGTTTTACTGGAGGATAGAATAGAATTCAATACTACCCGGAAGTCCGTTAATCAGGGGGCAACAGGTTTATCCTGAATGCTTTGTCCCTGTTACAGATGAGTTTTCCGTCTGCCACTTCAAGTTCAGCTGCCTGCAGTGCAGTATGCCTGTTTGAAAATGGAGAAATACCATTCACGGGGGGAACTCTTTCGGTAAAAGGATGGGTAAAATAAATTATGTATGCCTTTTCACCGGAAACAACTACATCTGCATGCTTGCCGATAGTGCCGTCACTGTTCCTGGTCCCGGGCCTGTCAAGTATTTTTCCCTGATATATCCAGCTGTCAAGATTATCCGACCTGTAGACATCAAGACCGCTGTTTGGGTCTTTTATCAGCCAGTATGATCCTTTAAAACGGAATGCTTTGGGACCTTCCCCATACAATTTTGAAACACCAGGGTCTTCGACCGGTTTCCAGATTTTCAGATCTGTACTCTCAACGGCAAGAGTTTTTGAGCCATTTCCCTCATCTTTATACCACATCCGCCACTTTTTATCAGGCATACAAATAAGTGTCGCATCAATGCAATAGTCTGAGCTTAAAGGGATCCTCTGTTCGAATTTCCAATTCCACAGGTCATCTGAAGTATAATGGAAGATATATCTTTCACCACCCCATTTTCGATGGGTTTCAGCTGCACCGGGAACATAACTCGGAAAAAGATGAAAAACACCTTTTTCATCAAGAATTATATCAGGCGCCCAGAATGAATAAGCACTGTCGGGATGAAAAAGAGGTAAGGTCCCTTTATAAATCCAGGTAAATCCGTTATCCGGAGATTCAGCTACTCCGATTTCACTGCCATGGCACCATTCAACACCCGGAAGATCAAGCTTGGCTCTCCTCTGGGTGTAGAACATCCACCAGACCTTTAAGGAAGGATTCCATACAAGAACCGGATCTGCAACACCATCATACACCGGGTCCCGGTACAAAGGTGCTGGTGTACTGGCTGACAGAATTTCAGGATCTGTTACTGTAACTAACCTGATTCCTTCCTGGGCCAGATTTTTCCCGCCTGTAAGAAAAATCAACATGACCGGGAATAATATTGTTCTGATTATCATATGTTTAGTAATTTTATTATTGTTTTTCCTGTATTAATTTCTTCAGTTTCAAGCCTTTTTTGTAACCATTTTTAAGTGGTTATTCAGAATCCGTTTACTGAGATCACATTATACCGGACCGGATTGATCTGATGAAATCGGAACCATTCCATTGAATGAAATACAAAAATAGAAATATTATGATAACTGGCTGATTCTTCTTCAATTCTCGGTTCCCAGGGTTACTGACGTTTTATTTGATATCGGCTTTTTATTGGTGTAACTTGCAATTAAATTAATAACAATTCAGTTTTTTTTGATTATTCAATATTCATCAATTCATAAAATGAAGGAATTACAGTTAAATAAAGCATTTATGCTGCTGGAACCCGGCCCGGTTATCCTGGTAACAACAAGCTTCAAAGGGAAAAGCAATATAATGACGATTTCCTGGCATATGGTTATGGATTTCACTCCCCGGTTTGCATTGATGACAGGAGCATGGAATTATTCTTTTAACGCCCTCATGAAAAACAGGGAGTGTGTAATAGCTGTACCAACAGTCGATATTTCCAGGACGGTTGTTGAAATCGGAACATGCTCAGGGTCAGATACTGATAAATTCCGGAAGTTTGAGCTAACACCTCTTAAAGCAACGTCAGTTAAAGCTCCATTGATCAAAGAATGTCTGGCAAATATCGAATGCCATGTTACTGATTATATTGAGAAACATAATATTTTCATTCTTGATGCGGATCATGCATGGATAGATACTGATCGTAAGGAACGCCGTACAATACATGCTACCGGAGACGGAACTTTTGTTGTTGATGGCCGGAAAGTAAGTTATCGGAAATTAATGCTTTCAAAGCTTCCTCCGGGAGTATGATTGTTAAATTTATAAACTAACAGATTCATCAGAAATGAAACTAACATCGTATATTATAGTTTTAGTTGCCTTTGTAATTAATTCCTGCCACACATTAACCAAAGTAATTCCTGTTGATATGGATGAATATAAAGAAGCTGTGACCAGTGTATTAGATGCACATTGGACTGCTGTAAAAGCAAAAGATGCTGATGCTGTAATTGCTTTAGTGACAGATGATTTTCTCTCTTGCGGATCCGATCCGGAAGAATTCTGGAATAAAACTGAAATGTATAATACTGTTAAACAGATGTTTACCAATAAAGAATTAAAGATAGATATCACTATTGATAAACGTGAAATTCGAATTGCCCGGGATGGTAATTCAGCAATTGCCCTTGAGCAGATGTTTATGAGACCTGTTAGTCAGAAGATCCCCGTCCGGACTGTTTATCATCTCGTTAAAGATAATCATACCTGGCTGATTGATTTTACGAGTACCGGTTTTATCCCGAAAAATGAAGACATAGACAAACTCAATAATGCACTGGAGTAAAATTGATTGGATTTTAGTTGTAGATTTATAAAATCCTCTTCATTTATATTTGCAGTTAAACATATGGAAATACAGAACGAGGGAAAATTCATTAAATTATTGACAGTTTTACTCCTGCTTATAATATAGTATATCAGGAGCCCGGGATACGGTTTGCGGCCAGTTTCCCGGTGAGAATAGACATAGGAACTCCGGCCGGACTATAGGTCCATTGCCCTGCCTGGTTTATTGAAGGCATAGGGGTTACTACTGCCCGGTTTGCAGCCATTATCTTATTTATGACCGGAACCGGTTCGCGGAAAGACCAACCGGTAATGGCTCCCTCAGAAGAACCAACTCTCTTTTCATAGCTGAGAGGGGAAAAAGAAAAACTTTCCAATACCTTTTCCTTTAACATGGGATAAACTGATCCGGCAAGTACTTTAATGATCCGTTCTTCCAGTTCCGTAATAAATTCATTATACCAGCCTGCCTCATTGACCAGTTTAAACAAATCATAATCAGTAAGAAAACTGATAATAAGTCCCGTTTTGCCTTCGGGAGCCATATCAGTATCTTTAAGGGCAGGGATTGAGATTTCATATGTATTCAAAGCCAGAAATTTATCGAGCCAGTTCAATATTGTTGTCCTGTCCGGTCTGCCGGGGGCGCTTAAAATCCTGTCAAGATCACCACGATGTGTTTCTCCCAGTCCCTCTTTTGATGGAGAATAAAAGAAGTGTCCGTGAGAAATTCTTTTAAAATTTTCAACTGGTTCATCAACCTCAACAAATAGCGTAAAAACAGAATCACCCCCTCTTTTTCCAAGTAAGCGGCTTTTTACTTTTTCAAAGTTTGTCATGATCTTTCGGGACAATCCTTCTATAGAGGTAATCCTGTATAAGGTCTTAAGATCAGCAGCCCAGACAAGATTTTGATAGAAATAGCCGGTATTATTATGATCGATAACCCTCTGTTCAGAGGCCAGTACCTTTTCAATGGTCTTTTCACGAATTATCTTTCCCCCGTATTCAAGGAATTTTTTTTCAACTGCTTCAGCCAGTTTGCCGACACCTCCCCTGGGATAGAAATAATCCAGATAAAGAGAAAAATAGCTCAACGCAAAAAATGCCGGAGTATTCCTGAAAAAATGCTGTGAGATAATATCTCTGAGAGAAGGATTTTTAATGATCTTTTCCAGATATGGTTCAACCGGCACATTCATCCGGTTTACTTTACCTATTGTAAGCAGGAATTTCGGCAACCAGGGCAGAAGTTCTTTAAATAGATAAGCCCAGTCACGGCTCAGATCCTTGAAAAAGGGATTTTCTATACCATAAAGCACATCCATGTGCTTCATTACCTTTCTGATTATTTTTATTATTTGATCTGCTTCGGCTTCACTTTCCGGGTATAGTTTCTTCAGCAGATTTTCGTAATCAGTTAAGCTTTTTATACTTTCGATATTCAGTATTTCATTCTCCACGCCAACTGAAACAGAACTTTTAACGATTTCGAGTTTAATACCCAGTTCATTTAACATCGGAAAAATAATGCCTGCATTTTCAAGAGCCCTGATCCCCGTATCAAACCGGAATCCGTTGTGTGAAAAAGAATTCACCAGTCCTCCACATTCCTTATTCTTTTCGATAAGCAGAACGCGATGTCCCTTTT